>CAZYCD010000141.1:0-12204 GCA_964645345.1 uncultured Micromonosporaceae bacterium | reverse complement strand
GACGTCGTACGTGAGGCGGTGCGCGGCCAGGACGGCGGCGACCTCACTGACGCTTCCGTGGACGTTTCCGTGTCCAGGTACCAGCAGCGCGGCACGACGCCGGTGTTGGCAGCCGGGTCGGTGACCCAGGGGCATACCTGAGCCTCGTCCGCGAGACCGGCCGTGCCGACGAGCAGATGCGCGGACGCCAGGCCCTCTTTCTGGTTGGTATGCGTCCCTGGCAATAGTGGGGCGCGCCCGCTGGTCCCCCGAAGGCCCGAAAGGCTGGTGGCATCGCGCACCTACCGGGCTCATGCCGGTGCGGTGGGGGCGTCCGGCACGATCAGTAGATCCAGACGGTGGTACCGATGGGGTCGAGGTTGTTGTCCCAGATCCAGTTGATGGCCGCGGCGCTGACCCGGACGCAGCCGTGCGAGACGGGCTGTGCGGGGACGTAGTCGTCACCATGGATGGCGAACCCCTCGTAGAAGTACCGTGGCCGGATCAGCAGGCCGAGCGGGGAGCGGTCGGGTCCGTTGACGACGCGGTACGTCGTGAACCTGCCCTTGGGAGTGATGGCCACGTCGCGCTGCCCGTCCTCGTAGTACACGTACCCCCCGCCGGTCGAGTCGTTGATCGCGTAGTCCACGTGCCCGTTCGTGACGAACAGCAGCAGGCCGTGCGCGAGGTCCACCTCGATGAGTTTCCCGCTCCTGCTCTTGGCCGTCGGCCGGGTGCCCGCGGTGAGCGCCGCCTCGGTCTCGGCCGTCACGCTACCGGTGCGGGGCAGGCCCGCCGCCTTCTGCAGCGCGAAGACCGCCTGCTGCGTCACGTCCCCGAAGTCGCCGTCGACCTGGCCGGCCCAGTACCCCAGCGCGGTCAGCTTCTGCTGCAGCAGCCTGACCGCGTCGCCCTCGCTGCCCGCCTTGAGGTCGACCAGCGACGGCGGCGTGGGGCTGGACGGTACGTGCGTTGAGGCGGACGGACTCGGCGCAGGGGCGGTGGGGGCCTGCGCGACGGGGACCGTCCCGGAGGGCTTGGCCGCGACGGCGGCCTCCGAGGAGGTGCACCCGGTCAGCGCCATCATCATGGCCGCCGCGGACGCGGCCACGGCCGGGGCGGCCAGCCGGGCGGACCGGAGGGGCAACGCGCGGAACATGCCGCAAGTGTGGCCCCGCACGGGCCCGCCGTCGAGGACTACAAAGTCATGTCACATCGTGCAACGCGCCTGGGGCGCCAGAGCGTCCAGTATGGAGGCGGCCCAGTACGATGCCGCCGTCAGCAGGCGACCGCCCGTCCTGGGCAGACCCTACCGCCAACGGTCCAATGTGGACAGCTCCGGGCGTCTCCCGTTCTGCAGGGCTGGGGCGAGGAAGTCGATGAGCAGTTGCGTGACCCGTTCCGGCTCGTCGTGGTGCACCCAGTGCGACGCGTCCGGCAGGCGCTCGACGCGTTCGAGGTGGGGCACGTCATCGCGGTCAGGCTCGGCGAGTTCCGGGCCGAGGTAGCGATCGCGCTGTCCCCAGATGACCAGCGTGGGCGCCAGGATCGGGCGAAGCTGCGCCTTGGCGCGCTTCGGCGACTGCCGCACCGAGGCCCGGTAGTAGTTGATCATCCCAGTCGCGGCGCCCGGCTGCGACCACGCCTCGACGTAGCGTTCGATGTCCTGCGGCGTGATGGCGCCGGGGCGGGCATCGCGCAGAAAATGCCGGAAGAACCTCCAACGTCCGGCGCGCACAATGCGCTCGGGTACCCAGGGTGGCTGGAAGAAGAAGAAGTACCAGGACTTCCTGAGCTGCCGCGGGGTACGCAGTCCCTGCTGCAGCCGTCGCGGATGGGCCGCGTTGAGGATGGCCAGCCGGTCCACGACCTCGGGGTGGTTCATCGCGGTGGCCCAGGCGACGGTTCCACCCCAGTCGTGACCGACCAGCAGCGCGGACCCGGCACCGAGGTGACGGACGAGACCGCGAATGTCGGCGGCCAGCCGGTCGCTCTCGTAGGCCGCGACGCGGGCCGGTCGCGAGGACTGGTTGTAGCCGCGCAGGTCGGGTGCGACGACACGGAATCCCGCCGCCGCGAGCGGTTGGATCTGCTGCCGCCAGCCGAACCAGGATTCGGGGAACCCGTGCAGCAGTACGACCAGTGGGCCGTTGCCGGCCTCCACGTAATGCAGTCGCACGTCGCCGAGGTTGGCGTAGCTCTCACGAAGCTCGCTGTGCCGTTCTTGCATCCGCTCCTCCTGTGGCACTCCCGGCCATCCGGAGTGGGCCGCCGCGTCGGGACGAACGCATGAGAGGCCCGCGTTCACCACCCACGAGGTCGGGCGCGTATACCCGCTTCACCAACCGTAGACGCCCCAACGGCAGGAGTGACCGCGATCAGCGAAGTACCGGCTGGTCAACCTTGTCCGGTCGGCATCGGCCCAGGAAACTACAGGCCCATGTCCTTGGCGATGATGGTCTTCATCACTTCCGAGGTGCCGCCGTAGATGCGGTTGACGCGGTTGTCGGTGTAGAGGCGGGCGATCGGGTACTCGTTGATGAAGCCGTACCCGCCGTGCAGTTGTAGGCAGCGATCGATGACCCGGTGCGCGACCTCGGTGCAGAACAGCTTGGCGGAGGCCGCGTCGGCGGCGGTCAGTTCTCCCGCGTCGAATGCCTCCAGGGCGCGGTCGGCCACGGCCTGCGCGGCGTCGACCTCGGCCTTGCACGCGGCCAGTTCGAACTTGGTGTTCTGGAACGATGCCACCGGCTGCCCGAAGACTGTGCGCTCCTGGGTGTACCGGGTCGCGAACCGTACCGCTGCGGCGGCTTGGGCGTAGGCGCCGTAGGCGATGCCGAGCCGCTCCTGCGGCAGGTTCTGGCCGAGGTACGTGAAGCCCATGTTCTCCTGGCCCAGCAGGTCCTCGACGGGTACGCGAACGTCGGCGAACGCCAGTTCGGCGGTGTCGGAGGTACGCAGGCCGAGCTTGTCCAGCTTGCGGCCGACGGAGTACCCCTGGCTTCTGGTGTCCACGACGAGCAGCGAGATGCCGAAGCGGCGGTCGTCCGGCTTCGGTGGGGCGGTGCGCGCGCAGACGATGACGCGGTCGGCGTGCACGCCGCCGGTGATGAAGGTCTTGGCGCCGTTGAGGACGTAGTGGGTCCCGCCGGCGTCCAGCTTGGCGGTGGTACGCATGCCGGCCAGGTCCGAGCCAGTACCCGGCTCGGTCATGGCTATGGCGAACATCGTCTCGCCGGTGACGAACGACGGGAGCCAACGCTTCTTCTGCTCGTCGGTCGCCAGCTTCAGCAGGTACGGCAGGCAGATTCCGACGTGGACACTCGATCCGCCGAAGGACACCCCCGCGCGGGCGGTCTCCTCGTGCTGCACGGCGGTGAATTTGAACGACGCGACGCCTTGGCCGCCGTACTCCTCGGGTACCTGGATGCCGAACAGCCCGAGATCGGCGAGCTTGTAGTAGAAGTCCCGGGGAACCATGCCGTCCCGGAACCACTGGTCGTAATGCGGCACCACCTCGGCCTCGATGAAGGCGCGCAGGGTCTGGCGGAACAGCTCGTGGTCCTCATCGAACACGGCACGGCGCATCGGGGGTGGCTCCTTGCCCGCAAGGTAACTGAACGGCGTAAGGTTATGGACCGGATGCTAGCCTAACAGCGTTAGGTTCTTCAAGCGTGGAGGGCACCCGTGGCCAGACCCACCGACCCGCTGCTCAGCAAGCCGGGGATGCGGGCCGCCGCGCTGGCCATCATTGACCAGGACGGGCTGGCCGGGCTCAGCATGCGCAGGCTCGCCACGGCGCTCAAGGTCAGCGCGCCCGCTCTGTACTTCCACTACCCGACGAAGGAGCAGCTGCTCGACGACGTGGCCAGCGAGATCATGGAACAGGTCGACACGAGCGCGTTCGGTCGCGGCTGGCGGGAGGGTCTGCTCGGCTGGGCCCGGTCCTACCGGGCCGCGCTGGCCGAACACCCGAACATCGTCCCGTTCCTGGCCCACGGCCCCGGCCAGCGCGACGCCTCACTGCGGCGCGCCGATGCCGTGCACGGCGGGCTTGTCGCGGCGGGCTGGCCGCCGCGCGAGGCCACGATGATCGGAGCGTCCACCAAGTACCTCGTCGTCGGCGCCGCGATGACCTCGTTCTCCCGGGGATTCGCGGACGACGTCCAGGTCTACCTCGACCGGTACCCGGCGCTGCACGGCGCACACCGGCTGCGCGAGCACGCCGACCAGATCGACCGGGACAGCTTCGAGTACGCACTCACCATGTTCGTTGACGGCCTGACAGCCCGACTGGCAGGGCTCTCCCCGCCGGGCCGGACGGCGGTAGATCGCCGTCCCAACCGCTAGACTTCCCGCGCCGCGGTAACCGCCTCCCTCGCATGGGGAGGCAGTGTCTCGCTCACTGGGGGCGCTGCTTCGGGCCGGACACCGGACGCTGTGTCCATGCGTGTTCTTCGTACCGTCGCGGTGGTGGTGGCCGCGCTGCGGTTGCCGCTGGGCTGTTCCGGGCGGGCCCACCAGCCGGCCTCGCCTCAGTCGCAGCGCGAGGACCCCAACGACGTCCCCGCCGACCTGTCGCGGATGATCGGGTGCTTCCGGGCACACGGCACGCCCGGCTTCCCCGCGGCGCGCGGTCGTCAGCCGCCCGGCTGGATCAGTCCCGTCTCGTACGCCAGGATGACCGCCTGGATCCGGTCGCGCAGGCCGAGCTTGTGCAGTATCCGCGCGACGTGCGTCTTGACCGTACCCTCCGACAGGTACAGCACCCCGGCGATCTCCGCGTTCGTCAGCCCCCTGGCCACCTGCGCCAGCACCTCACGTTCCCGCTCCGTCAGCGGCCCCAGTGCCGCGACGTCCCGGCGGCGCTGCGGCCGGCCCGCGAGCACCTGGTCGATCAGCCGACGCGTCGCGGACGGCGCGATGACCGCGTCCCCCGCGACCGCCACGCGCAGCCCGGTCAGCAGCTCCTCGGTCAACGCGTCCTTCAGCAGGAAGCCGCTCGCCCCGCCGGCCAGTGCCGAGTACACGTACTCGTCCAGGTCGTAGGTGGTCAGGATGACCACCTTCGGCGCGTCAGGCAGCGCCGAGATCTGCCGGGTCGCCTCGATGCCGTCCATGTGCGGCATCCGCACGTCCATCAGCACCACGTCCGGCCGCAGTACCCGGGCGCACTCCACCGCCTGGTACCCGTCGGCCGCCTCGCCCGCGACCGCGAAGCCGTCCGCGTCCTCCAGGATCGTGCGCAGTCCCGTACGCACCAGCAACTGGTCGTCGACCAGCAGTACCCGGATCACGGCGCCTCCAACGGCAGCCGCGCGCTCACCGTGAAGCCACCGTCGGCGGCGGGTCCGACGTGGAGGGTCCCGCCGAGCGCGGCGACCCGTTCGCGGATGCCCCGCACGCCGTTCCCCGGTACCCACGACGACAGCGACGGCCCGGTGTCGGCGACGGTGATGGACAACGACGCGGGCTCCCGGTCGATGCGCACCTGGGCGGTGGCGCCTGGTCCGGCGTGGCGCAGCGTGTTGGTCAGGGCCTCCTGCGTGATCCGGTAGGCCGAGCGGGTGATCCCGGCCGGCAGGTCGTCGAGGGTGCCGGCGACCCGCGCGGTGACCGGCAGCCCGGCGTCGCGGACGCGGTCCAGCAGCGCGTCGAGGTCGCCGAGGTCCGGTAGCGGTGACAGGTGCTCGCCGCCGTCCGGGCGGTACATGCCCAGCAGCCGGCGCACCTCGGCCATGGCGGTGCGCCCCGAGGAGGTGATGGCGGACAGCGCCTGTTCGCTGCGCTCCGGCCGGCTCCGCAGCGAGCTGGTGGCGGCCTGTGCCTGCAGCACGATGACGGCCAGCGCGTGCGCCACCGCGTCGTGCAGCTCCCGGGCGATCCGGGCGCGTTCGGCCGCCGCGGCGAGCTCGGCCTGCTGGTCGCGCTCGCGGGCCAGGTCCGCCGCGCGCTGCTCCAGGCCGGCCAGGTGCGCGCGGCGGGCGCGGGCCGCGTCGCCGGCGAACCACGCCAACGCGAGCAGGATCGGGGGCAGCAGCGGACCGCCCCAGCTACCCCACGGCGACTGGTACCAGTAGGCGACCGGTACGGCGGCGAGCAGCGCGACGGCGAGCGCCAGCCGGGACGCCAGTGGCCGGCGGGCGGTCATCGCGACCGTGTAGAGGGTCAGCGGCGCGGCCACGTCGACCGGGGCGGCCGGCAGGAGGTTCCCGGCCCCGGCGAAGTGGGCGGCGGCCGCGGCGAGCGCGGCGGCGAAGGCGGGCAGCGGGGCGAGCCGGCGCAGCGCGACCGCGATCGTGGCGACCGCGGTCGCCACCCACCACCACCGCATCTGCGCCAGCCACGCGGCGTGGCCGCCGGCGAGGTTGTCGAGCTTGGGGTTGCCGTCCAGATACGGCTGGTCGAGGCCGACGGTGAGCCAGACCAGCGCGACCGCGATGCCGGTGTCCACCAGCCATCCGGGCGGCGCGCCGACCGCCCGCCACGCGCGCGCCAGCGGCACGGTGCGCGGGGCGGGCCTGTCCATGCCGGCCAGGATACGGGCGCCGCACCGGACGGGGCGTCCGCGCGGAGGAGGGGGTACCGGTAGGCCGCGCGGGGTATGCCGGATCGGCCGGTGGGCAGACGCGCGTCGACGCGGTCGGCGGGAAACCTGGCGGCATGACCCGATCCCCCCTGCCACTCATCGCCTGCGCGTCGCCGGTGGCCCTGGCGGCCGCCGGCTGTACGCAGGGCAAACCGGCCCACAAACCCGGCACCGGTCAGCACGACCAGGCCGCCGCGGTCTGGACGCGGATGACCGGATGCCTGCGCGGACACGGGTACCCGGACTGGCCCGACGCGGTGGTCGCCGCCGACGGCCGGGGCAGCTACCCCCAGGTCGCCGAGCTGGACGAGAAGTCCGCCCTCAACCAGCTCCAGCCGATCTGCGGCCCGATCCTGGACGACCTGCCACCGGCGGCGCGGCCCAGCCCGGATACGGTCACCGCCGCCCAGCAGGCAACGCTGCGCGCCTTCGCGGCCTGCATGCGTGGCCACGGTGCGCCGCAGTGGCCGGACCCCAACCCGGACGGCGGGTTCACCCTGGCCCCCGCCGAGCTGCAGCTCGTGGGCACGGGCGGGGTACCCGCGCAGTGCCGCGCGGTGTACGCGGGCCGCATCGCGCTGGACGCGTCATGAAACGGGCACTGGTGACCCTCGCGGCCGTGCTGGCGCTCGCGGCCGGGTGCTCCTCCGGCAGGAGCCACGGTACGGCGGCGGCGAGCCCGAGCGGCAACGACGAGGCGCTCGCGCTGTCGGTCGGCCGGGAGTTCGCGCAGTGTGCGCGCCAGCACGGGAAGCCGGAGTTCCCGGACCCGGCGATCCAGGACGGGGTACTGGCCTTCCCGGGCGCCACCAAGGAGGACCAGGTCGCGGTGCAGGACGCGTGTGCCTCGATCCTGCAGCGGGTGCCCCCGTCGATGGTGCACCACCAGCAGGTACCGACCGCGCAGGAGATGGCCCAGCTGCGCCAGTTCGCGCAGTGCCTGCGCCAGAACGGGATCCCGGAGTGGCCCGATCCGGCCGCGGACGGCAGCTTCCCCATCATGGGTACGCCGCTGGCGGCCGAGGGCAAGTCGCAGCGGTGGTTCGCCGCGCGACAGGTGTGCGACAAGTTCTTCAGCGGCGGGATAAACGCGTCATGAGGCCGGTACGGGTGGCGGCGGCCGGGGCCGCCGCGGTGGCGGTCGCGGTCGGGGTGGCGCTGTGGCGCACCGCGGGCGCATCGTCTACAGTGGACCCGCTCGCGACCCCGGCCGTGTCGACCACGAGCGTCGCGGTGACCCGGGGCGACGTAACCCAGCGCGTGCAGCTCTCGGGGGTGCTGGGCTATGACGGCAACTTCTCGGCCGTGGACCAGTTGCCGCCCGGCATCCTCACCGCCGCGGAAGACCCCGGTACCACCGTGGTGCGCGGGGGCGACCTGTTCGCCGTCTCCGGTACCCAGGCGGTGCTGTTGTACGGCGTCAGCCCGGCGTACCGGGACTTCGAGGCGGGGATGAGCGACGGAGCCGACGTCCGCGAGCTGGAGGAGAATCTGGTGGCGCTGGGCATGGACCCGGGGCACGCGGTCACCGTGGACGACCACTTCACCGCCGCGACTCGGTCGGCGATCGCGCGCTGGCAGGCGGCGCGTGGCCTGCCGGCCGCGCGGCGCACCGGCGTGCTGCGCCTGGGCGAGGTGGTGTTCCTGCCCGGTGCGCTGCGGGTCGGCCAGCAACTGTCCACTGTGGGCAGCTCGGTCGGTCCCGGTGCGCCGGTGCTGTCGGGTACCTCGACCAGCCGGGTGGTCACCGTGCAGGTGACCGCGGACCGGCAGAGCCTGGTGCACGTCGGCGACGAGGTGCTCGTGACCCTGCCGGGTACCGCGCCGGTCACCGGCTCGGTCACCCGGGTCGGCCGGGTCGCCGCGGCACCTCCCGGCGGGTCCGGCGGCGGCCAGGCGCCGGGGCCGGCCAGCCTCCCGGTCACCGTCACGCTCCAGTTGCCGCCCGGCGCTGGGGACCTGGACCAGGCGCCCGTACAGGTGGCCATCACCGTGGCGCAGCACAAGGGCGTGCTGACGGTCCCGGTGACGGCCCTGCTCGCCCGGCCGGGCGGCGGGTACCAACTGCGGGTACTGGACGGGGACGGCCACCGGCTGGTCGACGTGCGACCCGGGCTCTACGACGACGTTGCCGGCACGGTGGAGGTCAGCGGTGACGGCCTGGCGGTCGGGCAGACCGTGGAGGTACCGGCGTCATGACCGTACCCGTCCTGGAGCTGACCGGCGTGCACAAGGTGTACCCGGCGGCCCCGCCGGTACCGTCCCTGCGCGGCGTGGACCTGACCGTCCACAGGGGAGAGTTGGTCGCTGTCGTCGGCCCGTCCGGCTCGGGCAAGACCACCCTGCTGAACCTGGCGGCCGGGCTCGACCGGCCGAGCGCCGGCACCGTGCGCATCGCCGGGTACCCCGTGGACCACCTGTCCGACGGGCGCCTGTCCGGGCTGCGGGCGCACCACCTCGGCGTGGTCTTCCAGCAGTTCTTCCTGCTGGACCACCTCGACGCGCTGGACAACGTGGCCACCGGCCTGCTGTACCGCGGCGCGCCCGCCGCCGCCCGGCGCCGGGCCGCGGCCGAGGCGCTGGAGCGGGTGGGCCTCGGCCACCGGATGCGCCAGCGTGCCCGGACGCTGTCCGGCGGCGAGCGCCAGCGCGTGGCCATCGCCCGGGCCATCATCGGGCGCCCGGCGGTCGTGCTCGCCGACGAGCCGACCGGGAACCTCGACAGCGCGACGGGTTCGGTGATCCTCGACCTGCTGCGGGACCTCAACGCCGACGGCACCACCCTGGTGGTCATCACCCACGACGCTCGGGTGGCCGAGGCGATGCGCCGCCGGGTCGAACTGCGCGACGGTCAGGTTGTCCGCGACACCGGGCGGGACTCGTGAGCGCCGCCGACGGCCCGGGACGGTCGCGGCTGCGCGCCGCCGACGTGCTGCCGGTGGCCACCGTCGGGCTGCGTACCCGGCCGGTGCGGGCGGCCCTGTCCGTGCTGGGTATCGCGATCGGGATCGCCGCGATCGTCGCGGTCCTCGGGGTCACCGGCTCGAGCCAGTCCGACCTGCTGGCCCGCATCGACCGGCTGGGCACCAACCTGCTGACTGTCGTGAATGGACACACGATCGGCGGGGACGAGGCCGAGCTTCCGGCGGCCTCCCCGCTCACGATCGGGCGCACCGACGGGGTACGGCGGGTGGCGGCAACCGCCGAACTGGCGAGTGTCAAGGTGTACCGGACCGACCGGGTACCCGTCTTCCGATCCGGCGGGCTGTCCGCGCGCGCCTGCGACGCGACCCTTCTGTCCACTTTGGACGTCAGGTTGACCGCGGGCGTGTTCCTCAACGACGCCACCGTCCGGTACCCGGTCGCCGTGCTCGGCCACGGGGCGGCCCAGCAGCTCGGCATCGCCACACTGGACACGCCGACCCGCATCTGGCTCGGCGGCCACTGGTTCGACGTCGCCGGGGTACTGGCACCGGTGGAGCTGGCGCCCGAGATCGACCAGTCCGTGCTCATCGGGTTCCCGGCCGCGGCGGACCTGTTCGGCTACGACGGGCACCCGAGCCGGATCTACGTTAAGGCGGACACCGAGCGCACCGCGGGCGTGGCCGCGCTGCTGGCCCGGGCGACCAACCCGCAGAACCCGGAGACGGTCACCGTCAGCCGCCCGTCCGACGCGCTGTCCGCCCGGCTGGCCGTGGCCGGCTCGGCGACCGCACTACTGGTCGGGCTCGGCGCGGTCGCGCTGCTCGTCGGCGGCGTCGGCATCGCCAACGTCATGGTGATCTCGGTGCTCGAACGGCGCGGCGAGATCGGGCTGCGCCGGGCGCTGGGTGCGGCCCGGCGGCACGTCGCCACCCAGTTCCTGGTGGAGGCTCTGCTGCTGGCCGCGCTCGGCGGGGTCGCCGGGGTGGCAGCCGGTACCGCGACGACCTACGCGCTGTCGGCGGCGCGCGGCTGGCAGCCGCTGGTACCGGTCAGCTCGCTGGCGCTGGGGCTGTGCGCGGCCCTGGTCATCGGCGGGGCCGCAGGCCTCTACCCGGCGGCCAGGGCGGCCCGGCTGTCACCCACGGACGCGCTGCGGGGCGGATGACCTTCGGCCAGCGGGTCTCCGGCAGCGCCGTGGGGTGTCGCCGAGCCGGGTCACGGCGGCCGCCTCCTGATAGCGATCGTCGATGTTGCGGTAAATCGGCAGTTGGGCAGGCCGAGAACTACCCGGCCCGCCCAGATCCCCTGCTCAATGTCGGCAGACTGGCGGTCGGTAGTTGCAGACCGCGTGCCCGGGGCCGGGTCCCTATCGCCGAGTGCGACAGGTGGCAGATCGCGTTGACCGGACAGGATGCTCGTGCGCTGCAAAGTAGCCGACCAGCAGTCAGGCAAGCAGCATCACCATCCGCTTGGACGACGGGGTCACCCGGGGCCGGGCCGGTAGCCGCGGCGGGCGGATCAGATGCGGCCCCTCCATGTACCGTCGGTGTCAACTGCTTGCTCGTCCGTCGGTAGCGGTCATGATGGGAACTCCGACAGCTCGGTGAGCCGCGCGTTGAAGGCCGTTCCTGCCTCCTCGATCAGTCTCATTGCGAGGTTCAACGCCTCAGTGCACGTCAGGTCAAGCACCGGCTCCTGCATCAAGCCGAGCACCTGGACGTACCTACCGTTGGTCAGTTCCACGGTCCGCACGGCCGGGGTGTCGTCCAGCTCCGCCGCGGGAGCGGTGATCAGGGTTGCTGTCATCGATCCTCCTGTGTGTGAAGGGGGCCGACTGATCGGGTAGTCGGGCTCCCGGACACCCGCCCCACGGGTGCCGCGTGGTGATATCGGAGGCGGCCTTATCGCTTCAGAACGGATACCGCATCCTCCTTACGATACTTAAGTAGGTTACGGAGCGCAACGTCAGTATGGTCCTCATCCTGCCTATCGCGACAATGAATCTTGTGCCGCTGCCCATGACGTCGACGCAGATTGCCCAGGACTTGACCGACCGCATCCGGACCGGTGAGTACCCGCCGGGTAGCCAACTGCCGACGTACGCCGCACTGGCCACGCTCTACTCGGTGTCCGAGGCGACCATCACCAACGTCATACGGCTCCTGCGTGACCGTGGCGTCGTGGTCGGAATCCCCGGTCGAGGCACGTTCGTACCCGAGTCAGCGGTGGCCCAGGAGGGCCAGCAGGGCAAATGACACCGGCAGCGACGGCCGGCCAGCACGGCGACGAGCGGTGGCGGCTAGCGGCCGCGCTCGGGTCCGAAGGCGGGACTCGTGATCGCCGGGGCATCCCCCGTGTGTTTCCCTGCGTCTAAAACAGAATGTCCACTGTGGTCTGCAGCGGCAGAGGGCAACATGTCGCCATCGGGTTCGCCTCCATACCCCCAGTCTTTTCCCGCAAGGACTACGACCCGCACCCGCTTGTTCCGCGACAGCCGCCACGCGCCGGTCGCGCAGAGGGATAGGGGAGATGCTCCCCTGTCGCCCGAGATGTTGTACCGCGCGTAACGCGTAGTTAAGCCACGTTTGCTCTGGGGCGTTCCGGCGGGCCCCTAGCGTCGGCGAGGTCTGTCACGCACCAGAGGGGATCGCGCATGCCCACGAACGAATCTGGAATCTCGCGCCGTTCGGCCCTCGGCCTGTTCGGCGCGA
>CAZYCD010000140.1:0-12206 GCA_964645345.1 uncultured Micromonosporaceae bacterium | reverse complement strand
GCAGGGCGGCAAGCTTGCGCGCCTCCGCGATCGCCGACTCGTCGTCCTTGGTGGTCACATGGACCACGCCGGAGCGCCGTCCGTGCGGCTCCGGGCCGCCCAGCCGCTCCATATCGACCTGCTCCCCGGTGACGCTGCGGACCACCTCGGGGCCGGTCACGAAGATCCGGCCGGCGCCGCTCATCACCACGATGTCGGTCAGGGCCGGGCCATAGGCCGCGCCGCCTGCCGCCGGGCCGAGCACCACCGAGATCTGGGGTACCCGGCCGGACGCGCGCACCATGGCGGCGAACACCTGCCCGATGCCGTCGAGCGCGACGACGCCCTCGTGCAGCCGGGCGCCGCCGGAGTGCCACAGCCCGACGACCGGGACCCGCTCGCGGACCGCAGTGTCGATGGCCTCCACGATCGTGTGGCAGCCCTCGCTGCCCAGCGCGCCGCCCATCCTCGTCCCGTCGGTGACGAACGCGATCACCGGGGTACCGTCGACCTCGCCGCGGGCGGCCAGCGCGCCGGAGTCGTCGCGGGGGACGAGCAGGCGCAGCGTACCGGCGTCGAACAGTGCGCGCAGCCGAACCTCTGGGTCACGAGGGTCCACAGTGGACACTTCGGCGGCGACGGGAGTGGCGGTCACGGTGAGCCTCCGGGTCTCTGGCGTCAGGGCTTGGTGAACACGAGGACGGCGTTGTGGCCGCCGAATCCGAACGAGTCGTTGAGCGCTGCCGCGATCTCCAGCGGGCGCGCCTTGTTCGCCGCCACGTCGAGGTCCAGCGCGTCGTCCGGGTCGTCCAGGTTGATGGTCGGCGGTACCACGTCGTGGTGCACCGCCAGGATCGTCGCGATGGACTCCACCGCGCCGGCAGCGCCGAGCAGGTGCCCGTGCATCGACTTGGTGGCGGTGACCACCGGGTGGGCGCCGAGCACCGCGCGCAGCGCGTGGATCTCGGCGATGTCGCCGACCGGCGTCGACGTGGCGTGGGCGTTGACGTGCCGCACGTCCTGCGCGCTGACGCCGGCGTCGCGCAGCGCCATCCGCATGGCCCGGATGATGCCGGTACCTTCCGGGTCGGGCTGCACGATGTCGTACCCGTCGGAGGTCATCGCCGCACCGGCCAGCCGGGCGTAGACCCTCGCGCCCCGTGCGGCCGCGTGCTCGGCGCGCTCCAGCACGACGATGCCCGCGCCCTCGCCCAGCACGAAGCCATCCCGGGCCTTGTCGAACGGCCGGGAGGCGTGCTCCGGGTCGTCGTTACGAGTCGACATCGCGCGCATCGCGGCGAAGCCGGCGATCGGCAGGGGGTGGATGACCGCCTCGGTACCGCCGGCTACCACGACGTCCGCCCGGCCGGCCCGGATCATGTCCAGCCCCCAGGCGATGGCCTCGGCGCCGGTGGCGCAGGCACTGACCGGGGCGTGTACCCCGGCCCTGGCGCCCAGCTCCAGGCCGACCCAGGCGGCCGGCCCGTTGGGCATCAGCATCGGTACCGTGTGCGGGCTGACCTTGCGGGCACCCTGCGCCTCCAGGATGTCGTCCTGGTTGAGCAGCGTCGTCGCGCCGCCAATACCGCTACCCACCACCACGCCCAGCCGCTCACGGTCCAGGTCGGCGCCGGCGAGCCCGGCGTCCGCCCATGCCTCGTGCGCGGCGATCAGCGCGGTGGCCTCGGAGCGGTCCAGGCGGCGCAGCTTGACCCGGTCGAGCTTGGTGGACGGATCGACGGCCAACTGTGCCGCGATCCTCACCGGCAGCTGCGCGGCCCACTCCTGGGTGAGCGCGGTCACCCCGGAGCGGCCGGCGAGCATGGCTTCCCAGGTCGACGCGGCGTCCCCGCCGAGCGGGGTCGTCGCGCCGATCCCGGTCACCACCACGTCTACGTTGGACATGTCAGGCGGAAGCCTTCTGGATGTAGGACACCGCGTCGCCCACGGTCTTGAGGTTCTGCACCTCGTCGTCCGGGATCTTCACGCCGAACTTCTCCTCGGCCGCGACCACGACCTCGACCATGGACAGCGAGTCGACGTCCAGGTCATCGGTGAACGACTTGTCCTCGGCGACGTCGTCCGGGTTCACGCCGGCCACCTCTTCGAGGATCTCGGACAGGCCGGCGGTGATCTCGTCACGGGTCGTCATGGGTGTTCCTTTCTCAGTGGTTGTGATCGGTGGTACCTGGTCTGTCAGGGGCAGCGAACAACCTGCCCGGCATAGGTGAGGCCGCCGCCGAAGCCGAACAGCAGCACGGGTGCGCCGGACGGCACCTCGCGGCGCTCGACCAGCTTGGACAGCGCCAACGGGACGCTGGCCGCCGAGGTGTTGCCGGATTCGACGATGTCCTTGGCCACCACCGCGTCGGTGACCCCGAGCTTGCGGGCCAGCGGCTCGATGATGCGCAGGTTGGCCTGGTGCGGTACGAACGCGGCCAGGTCGGCCGGCCGGATGCCGGCGGCGGCGCAGGCTCGCTCCGCCAGGGCCGGCAGGGCCACCGTCGCCCAGCGGAACACGGTCTGCCCGCTCTGCTGAATGTACGGCCGCCAGCCCTCGATGGTGATGACGTCGCTCTTCTCCGGCGCGGAGCCCCACAGCACCGGGCCGATGCCCGGCTGCTCGCCCTCGTCCACCCCGGTCACCACGGCCGCCCCGGCGCCGTCGCCGAACAGCACGCAGGTCGAGCGGTCGGTCCAGTCGGTGAAGTCGGACAGCTTCTCCGCGCCGATCACCAGAGCGTTGGTGGCCGCGCCGGCGCGGATCGCGTGGTCCACGGTGGCCAGCGCGTACTCGTACCCGGAGCACGCGGTGTTGATGTCGTAGGCGGCCGGGGCGGCGATGCCGAGCTTGGCCGCGACCCGGGTGGCCACGTTGGGGCAGCGGTCGACCGAGGAGCAGGTGGCGACCGCGACCAGGTCGATCTCGGCGGCGGACTTCCCGGACGCGGCCAGCGCCTTGCCCGCGGCCGCGGCGGCCATGTCGGCCACCGTCTCGCTGTCGGCGATGCGCCGGGTCACGATGCCCACCCGGTCCCGGATCCACTCGTCGTTGGTGTCGACCATCTGCGCCAGGTCGTCGTTGGTCAGTACCCGGGCCGGCTGGTAGTGGCCGACAGCAATGATCTTGGAACCGGCGCTCATGCGAGGTGTCCTCCGATGCGGGCAAGGGGCTGGCCCGGGGCGACCGGGTCGTCGTGGTGGGCGAGCCATTCGGTGAGTACGCCCGACTCGTGGGCCGCGACCTCGACCGCGCCCTGCTTGGTCCCGACGTGCCCGATCACCTGGCCGGCCCGTACCTGGGCGCCCTCGGCCAGCCCGGCGTCGGGGGCGAAGTTGCCGGCGGCGGCGGAGACCACGACGCGGAACTGCGGGGCCGGTTCGGCGGTGGGGGCAACGCCGTGGCGGGCGATGAGGTCGCGGGCGGCGGCGAGGTCGTCCGGCGTGTCCACCTTGACGATCTCGACCCCGGGCAGGGCCCGCTTGACCAGGCCGGCGAGGGCACCGGCCGGAGGCAGCTCGATCACCGCGGTCACGCCGAGGTCGGCCAGGGTCTGCATGCACAGGTCCCAGCGGACCGGCGCGACCACCTGGCGTACCAGCCGCTGCAGCACCTCCCGGCCGCTGCTCACGGCGGTACCGTCGAGATTCGACAGCAGGATCTTGTGCGGGTCGGCGGTGACCACTCCGCTGGCCACGCCGCCCAGCTCCTGCTCGGCGGGGGCCATGAACGGCGTGTGGAACGCGCCTGCCACCTGGAGCACCTTGACCCGGGCCCGGGCCGGCGGCTCGGCGGCGAACTTCTCCAGCGCATCGACCGGCCCGGCGGCCACGATCTGGCCGGCACCGTTGCGGTTGGCCGGGTACAGGCCGGCGGCCTCGATCGCCGGGACCACCTCGTCGGGCTCGCCGCCCATCACGGCCGCCATGCTGGTCGGCTGCAGTGCGCAGGCGGCGGCCATGGCCCGGCCGCGCACGCCGGCCAGTGTGACCGCGGCCTCGGAGCTGATCACCCCGGCCATGGCCGCGGCGCCCAGCTCGCCGACGCTGTGCCCGGCGACCAGGGCGACGTCGTACATCGGGAGGTGCTCGGCGGCCAGCAGCGCGGCCGCGACCAGCAGGGGCTGCGTCTTCGCGGTGTCCCGGATCTCGTCGGCGTCCGCCGTGGTGCCGAGCTGGCGCAGGTCAACGCCGCTCAGCGCGGACCACCACCGGAGCCGGCCGTCGGCGCCGGCCAGTTCGAGCCAGGGAGCGAGGAATCCAGGCTTCTGGGAGCCCTGGCCTGGGGCGAGTACGGCAAGCACTCTCTGACTGTCCCGGATGACCCGGCCCTGCGCGTCATCGGCGTCCACTAAACCCGACGAAGAGCTTTGTAGGAATCCGCCAATAGACGATCTCGTCGTGCCACTCTGATTACCAGAAGTAACATCAGTTGTGCCGATGGTCACACGGCTGGGGGTACCGAGGGGTCCAGCCGGCCGACCGCCAACGCGACTCGTAGGGTGAACGCGTCCCGCGCGGACAGCGGGGTCAGCCCGGTCGTCTCGGCGATGCGCCGCAGCCGGTACCGGACCGTGTTGGGGTGCACGAACAGTCCCCGGGCGGCGCTCTCCAGCACCCCGCCCGCCGCGAAGAAGGCGTCCAGGGTCTCCAGCAACTCCCCGCCGGCCCGGGTCAGCGAGCCGTAGACGTCCTGGCGCAGGATGCGGCGCGCCTCGGAGTCGCCGGCCAGCGCCCGCTCGGGGAGCAGCGCCGCCGCCAAGACCGGCCGGGGCGCGGCCGGCCAGGCCGGGGCCGCCCGGTACCCGATGATCGCGGCCCGCGCGGAGCCGGCAGCCTCGTCCAGGCTCGGTACCGCCGGCCCCACGACGATCGGCCCCTCGCCGAAGCCGACCAGCAGCTTCTCGGTCACCGCGAGCGGATCGGGCGCCCCGCCCAGCATCACCACCAGCCGCTCGCCGTGCACGCCGCCGATCACCTCGACGCCGACCCGGCGGGCCACCCGGTACAGGGCGTAGATCACGGCGGACGCCTCGCCGCCGGGGGACCGGCCGACCGCGACCGCGACCGGGCCGGCCTCGGTCCAGCCGAGCGCGGAGGCCCGGCTGACCAGCAGGTCAGGCGAGTCGCCCCGGACCAGGGAGTCGACCAGCTGCGCCTGCAGCCGGGCGTCCCAGGCGCCCCGGGTCTCGGCGGCCCGGGCGTACGCCCGCGCGGCGGCGAACGCGATCTCCCGGGAGAACCGCAGCACCGCCTCGCGCAGCGCCTGCTCCTCGCCGGGCGCGGCCAGCCTCGGTACCTGCTCCTCGACCACGTCGATGGTCACCTTGATCAATGCCACGGTCTGCTGGAGATTCAGCGACCGGGCAAGGGCGCGGGGCGCGGCCTCGAAGACCTCGTCGGAGACGGCCTGGGTACCGGCCGCCCCGCCGCCGTCGCGCAGCCACTCGACCAGGGACCGGACCCCGGCCTGGGCCACCAGCATGACCCAGGCGCGCTGGTCGGCGGGCAGCTCCCGGAACCACGGGAGCACGTCCTCCATCCGGGCCACGCTGATCGTGGCCAGCGCGCCCGCCGACCGCTCGATCTGGCGCAGCGTCGCTACCAGTTCGTTCGGGGGTGCCATGCGCAGAGCTTATGGCGCTCGCTGCGCTCGCGCGGGTCGGGCGGCTGTACCCGCCCGGTAGCCGACCGCTGCGCTCGGTCGCTTCGCTCCCTCCGGGGATCGGCTGCGGGCGGCGCCGCCGACCGGCGTGCCGGCGCTAGCCCCTTCCGTAGTTGCGGGCGTGCCGGGCGGCGAGGAACAGCAGGCCGAGGACCACGAACGGGGTCAGCAGCCACAGCATCAGGGTCCGCTCCGAGCTGTGCAGCGTGCGGCCGAGGCTCAGCGGCGGTCCGCTGCTGGCGACCACCGCCGGTACGTAGCCGACCGGGTCCCCGTAGGCCAGGCCGCTGTTGGGGCCGCTCGCGCTCGCCCGGACCAGCGGTACGCCGGCCGCGGAGAGCATGTCGGGCATGGCGACCGAGGCGTAGAACCACGCTTCCGTCGTCGGTCCGCCCGGCTGGGCCGCCGGCCGGTGCGCCCGGGGTCCCCCAGGCGCCTGCGGGTACAGGTCGTAGACCTGCGCCGCGGCCGTGCCCACGTACACGGTCAGCGAATAGGCCGGGCCGAGCTTGGTCGGGTCCGGCTGGATCGGGTCCCCCGCCTGGCCGGCCATCCAGCTCACCTGGCGCAGCAGGGCGGCGAACAGGTCCGGCTGGGCGCTGGCCCGCACGGTGAGCGTCTGGGGGAGGCCGGGGCCCTTGATGGCGATGGCGCTGGGCGGGTCGGCGGCGTGGGCGGCGGTGGCCAGCTCGGGCGCGGCGAGCGCGGCAAGCGTCGCGGCCAGCGCGATCGCCAGCCGGGCCGCGAGGTGGAAAACGCGAGTCACCGCGACTCCTCGTGCGTGAGGGGTACGCCCCGTTTGAAAGAAAGAGATATGTCGAGTCTGCTCACCACCGAGGCGCGGTGACGAGAGACGTTACTGAAATGATCCGATAACTTTGATGTTTTCGCTGCCCCGGAAGGTTGCCGCTACGAGCTGACAATTTCCAGCGCGGCCGCCAATCGCGCGAGGGTCCGCTCCCGACCGAGTACCTCGAGCGACTCGAACAGCGGAAGGCCCACCGATCGGCCGGTGACCGCGACCCGTACCGGCGCCTGAGCCTTGCCCAGCCGCAGCCCGTACCCGGTACCGATCTCCTCGACCGTCGCCTTGAGGGTGGCCGCGTCCCACGCCGGTACCGTCTGGAAAGCGGAGCGCACGGCGGCCAGCAGCTCCCCGGCGTCGCCGGCCATCGCCTTGTCCCAGGCCGCCTGGTCGATCGCCGGCCGGTCCAGGAACAGGAAGTCCACGTTCGGCACGATCTCCGACAGCACCGCGACGCGGGTCTGCGCCAGCGGCGCCACCGCCGCGAACGCCTTGGGGTCGAAGTCCGCCGGATCCCACGGCGGCGCCGGGATGGTCGCGGTACCGGTCAGCCACGGCTGGCACGCCTCGACGAACGCCTCGGTCGACAGTGCCCTGATGTACTCGCCGTTGAACGCGCGCAGCTTCTTCTCGTCGAAGAAGGCGGGCGACGGGTTGACCTCCTCCAGCCGGAACTCCCCGACAATGACGGACCAGGGCACGATCTCGCGGTCGCCGCGCGGCGCCCAGCCCAGCAGCATCAGGTAGTTGCGCATCGCGTCGGCGAGGTACCCCTCGTCGCGGAACGCCTCCAGGGCCACCTTGTCGCGGCGCTTGGACAGCTTCTGCCGCTTCTCGTTCACCACCACCGGGACGTGCGCCCAGATTGGCGGGGTCTCGCCGAGGGCCAGCCACAGCAACTGCTGCTTGGGCGTGTTGGGCAGATGCTCCTCGGCGCGGATGACGTGGCTGATGCGCATCAGGATGTCGTCCACGACATTGGCGAGCAGGAACAGCGGCGAACCGTCGGCGCGGGCGATGACGAAGTCCTCGATCAGCCGGTTCTCGAAGACCGGCCGGCCGCGCACCAGGTCGACCACCTCGGTGCTGCCCTCGTCAGGGGTCCGGAAGCGCAGCGCCCGGCCCTCGCCCGGCCCCAGGCCGCGGTCGCGGCAGAAGCCGTCGTACCCGGTGTGCTTGTTGCCGGTACGCGCCTCGATCTGCTCCCGGGTGCAGTCGCAGTAGTAGGCCCGGCCCGACTCGTACAAACGGGTGGCCGCCGCCCGATGCTCCTCGGCGTTGTCCGACTGGAAGTAGGGACCCTCGTAGCTGCCCCGCACGATGCCGAGCCAGTCGAGCGCGGACAGGATCCCCTCGGTCCACTCCGGCCGGTTGCGGGCCGCGTCGGTGTCCTCGATCCGGAGCACGAAGGTGCCGCCGTGCTGGGCGGCGAAGACCCAGTTCTGGAGGGCGGACCGGGCGCCGCCCACATGGAACATTCCGGTTGGAGAGGGTGCAAACCGCGCGCGTACCGTCACGGATTCCACCTTAGAGCTTGGTCAGGATCACCCGTCACAGGGTTTCCCGGGTGGCGCCCGCCCAGTACCGTTGCCAACCGAGTTGGACCCTCGTCACGCCGTGCTGCCGTCCGGCGGCCGTGCACCCCTCCGGTGTCGGGCGGTCCGGCCACGGGAGGATTCGATGATCAGTCGGCGGAAGGCCCTGGTAGGCGCCGCCGGGGTGGCCGCGGGGGCCACCCTTGCCGGCTGCGGCAACGCAAAGACGCACGACGCCGCGTGGCGCCCGGCCGGGTCGCCCATCTCTGGGTCTCCGTCGCCCTCGGGACCACCGGTGACCTTCACGGTGACCCCGGCGGCGGACAGCACCAACGTGTCCCCGGGTACCCCGGTGGTGGTCTCGGTGAGCGGTGGCACGCTCCAGACGGTCAGCCTGGCGGCCGGCGGGAAGGCGGTGGCCGGCGCGATGGACCCGGACAACCGCACGTGGCGGTCGACCGAACTGCTCGGGTACGGCCTGACCTACACGGTCACCGCGTCGATCAACGACGGCACCGCTACCCCGGTGCAGAAGACGAGCAGCTTCACCACGCTCAAGCCGGCCTCGACGGCGAGCATCACCTTCCAGGCCAACGCCCTGCAGATCCTCAACACCGGCGGCACCTACGGCGTGGGCCAGCCGGTGTGCGTCCGGTTCAGCAGGGCGGTGACCGACAAGGCGGCCGCCGAGAAGGCGATCGTCATCGAGGCGTCGCCGTCGGTCGACGGCAAGTTCTTCTGGCTGGACAAGCAGACCGTGCACTGGCGGCCGGCGCAGTACTGGGCGAAGGGCACGAGCGTCAAGGTGACCGTCAACGCGCTCGGCGTCGACCTGGGCGGGGGCGTGTTCGGGGCGGGCAACGCCAGCACCAACTTCACCATCGGCCGCTCGCTGATCGCCTACGCGGACAACAACACCCACTACACCCAGGTGTTCGTCGACGGCCAGATGATCCGCAACATGGCCTGCAGCATGGGCAAGGGCGGGTACACGACGGCGGCGGACGGAAGCCAGATCCACTTCTGGACGCAGGACGGCGTGCACGTGGTGCTGGAGAAGGACACGCAGGTCCAGATGACCTCGTCCAGCTACGGCATCACCAACAAGAGCGACCCCAACTACTACGACGAGATCGTGCAGCTGGCCACCCGGATCTCCTACTCCGGGGAGTACCTGCACTCCGCGCCGTGGAACATGCCCGACCACGGCAAGCGCAACAGCTCGCACGGCTGCATCAACCTCAGCCCCGAGGACGCGCAGTGGGTCTTCGACAACTTCATCCTCGGTGATGTCGTCATCGTGAAGAACAGCCCGAAGCCGCTGCCCGTCTGGGACGGCCTCGGCGACTGGCAACTGTCCTACGACCAGTACTGACCGTGCGGCGGAGCCGGCTCAGCCGGCGCCGCCAGCCCGGGTACCGGCGATGAAGTCCCGGTACCACGCGTAGGACGAGCGCGGAGTGCGCTCCTGCGTGTCGAAGTCGACGTGCACCAGGCCGAACCGCTTGCCGAAGCCCTCGGCCCACTCGAAGTTGTCCATCAACGACCAGGTGAAGTACCCGCGCACGTCCGCGCCCTCGGCGATCGCCGCGTGGACCGCCTCCACGTGCCCGGTCAGGAACTCGATGCGGTGCGGGTCCTCCGGCCACTCCTCGTACGCGCAGCCGTTCTCGGTGACGTACATCGGCATCCGGTACCGGTTGTGCAGGTCGACCAGGAGTTCGCGCAGCCCGTCGGGTACCACCGGCCAGCCGAACTCGGTCAGCGGGTACCCGTCGAGGGGCACCATGTCGAACGGGAGGTCCTCTGTGGACGGTGCGGCGATACCGGTCGGGTTGTAGTAGTTGACCCCGAGGGCGTCGATCGGTGCCGCGATGGCCTCCAGGTCCCCGTCGCGTACCGGCAGCTCGAACCCCTCCGGGTAGCCCATGCCCAGCAACGGCTCCACGAACAGCCGGTTGTGCAGGGCGTCGTAGGTGGCGGCTGCCGCCCGGTCGGCGTCCGTGTCGCCGATGACCCGTACCGGGGTGTGGTTGTTGGCGATGGCGATCGGCGAGGCCGAGCGGGCGCGCAGAGCGGCCACCGCAAGCCCGTGCCCGAGCAGTTGGTGGTGGGCGGTCGGCAGGGCGCCCATCATCCGGGCCTCGCCCGGCGCGTGCATGCCGAAGGCGTGGCCGTAGACGGTGTGGATGAACGGCTCGTTGAGCGTCATCCAGAGCTTCACCCGGTCACCGAGCGCCGCGCCCACGTGGTCGGCGTAGTCGGCGAACCGGAAGGCCGTGTCCCGGTTGAACCAGCCGCCCGCATCCTGCAATGCCTGCGGCAGGTCCCAGTGGTACAGCGTGGCGGCCGGGTCGATGCCGGCGGCCAGCAGCGCGTCGACGAGCCGGTCGTAGAACGCCACCCCGGCGGCGTTGACCGGTCCGCTGCCGGTCGGCTGGATGCGCGGCCACGCGATGGAGAACCGGTAGGCGTTGACGCCGAGGCCGGTCATCAGCGCGATGTCCTGCGGGTACCGGTGGTAGTGGTCGCACGCCACGTCGCCGGTCGCGCCGTCGCTGATCCGGTCCGGTTGGTGGCTGAAGGTGTCCCAGATGGACGGGCCCCGACCGTCCTCGGTGGCGGCGCCCTCGATCTGGTACGCGGCGGTGGCGGTACCCCAGCGGAAGTCACGCGGAAACATGTAGGGCACCTTACTGAGTGGGCGCCGCCGCCGGAACGGGGAAGGATGGGCGGCATGGAGTACACGCGACTTGGCGGCACCGGACTGCAGGTGTCGCGGATCTGCCTGGGCATGATGAGCTACGGCGACCCGCAGAAGCGACCGTGGGCGCTGGACGAGGCGGCGGCCGAGCCGTTCGTCCGGCGGGCGGCGGACGCCGGCATCACCTTCTTCGACACTGCGGACGTCTATTCGGAAGGGGTGAGCGAGGAGATCACCGGCCGGCTGCTCGCCCGCACGTTCTCCCGCCGCGAGGACTATGTGCTGGCCACCAAGGTGCACGGGGTGATGGGGCCGGGCCGCAACGACCGGGGCCTGTCCCGCAAGCACATCATGGCCGGCATCGACGCCTCGCTGCGCCGGCTGGGTACGGACTATGTCGATCTGTACCAGATCCACCGGTGGGACCCGAACACCCCGATCGAGGAGACCATGGAGGCGCTGCACGACGTGGTACGCGCGGGGAAGGCGCGGTACCTGGGCGCGTCCAGCATGTACGCCTGGCAGTTCGCGAAGGCGCAGCGGGTGGCGAAGACCCCGTTCGTGTCCATGCAGAACCACTACAACCTGGTGTACCGCGAAGAAGAGCGCGAGATGATCCCGCAGTGCCTGGACATGGGCGTGGGTTGCATCCCGTGGAGCCCGCTGGCCCGTGGCCTGCTGGCCGGCAACCGCACCCGGGACGGCCAGCGGCTGACCAGGCGGGCGAACACCGACGAGTTCGGCGACACGCTCTACACCGAGTCGGACTTCGACGTGGTGGAGGCGTGCCAGGCGGTCGCGGAGGACAAGGGCGTGTCCCCGGCGCAGGTGGCGCTGGCCTGGCTGCTGCAGAAGCCGGGCGTCAGCGCGCCGATCGTGGGCGCGACCAAGCTGTCGCACCTGGAGGACGCCGTCGCGTCGGTGGACGTGGAGCTGTCCGCAGACGAGGTCGCCGCGCTGGAGAAGCCGTACCGGCCGCACGCAGTGGTCGGGCACAGCTGACGGTGCCGCTGACCACGGCGGGAAGTCGGCTGGGCTGCGTGGCATCATGTCGTAGATGACGAGCAGACCGGACGCGGCGCAGCACCTGCGCGACCTCGCGCGGCTGCGTCGCGTCCGGGACCGCATCGACCGGGAGTACGCGCAGCCGCTGGACGTCGAGGCGTTGGCGCGCGGTGCCCACATGTCGGCCGGGCACCTCAGCCGGGAGTTCCGGGCCGCGTACGGTGAGTCGCCGTACGGCTACCTGATGACGCGGCGTATCGAGCGCGCGATGGCCCTGCTGCGGCGCGGCGACCTCAGCGTCACGGACGTGTGTTTCGCGGTCGGATGTTCCTCCCTGGGTACCTTCAGCACCCGGTTCACCGAGCTGGTCGGTATGTCGCCCAGCGCCTACCGGCAGAAGGCGGCCGAGGCGACCGCCGGGATGCCGTCGTGCGTGGCGAAGCAGGTGACCAGACCGGTCAGGAATCGAGAAGCGCGGGTCACTGAGCCGCAACTAGCGTAGCCGTCATGGAC
>CAZYCD010000139.1:0-12222 GCA_964645345.1 uncultured Micromonosporaceae bacterium | reverse complement strand
GCGAAGTACCCGCCGCCCATGCCGCCGTACTCCTCGGGGAACGGCAGGCCGAACAGCCCCATCTTGCCCATCTGCCGGACGATCTCGTAGGGGAAGGTGTGCTGCTCGTAGTGCTCCGGGATGGCCGGCGCGACCACGTCGCGGGCGAACTGGCGCACCGACTCGCGAAGCGCCTCGTGCTCCTCGTCGAGCCTGAAGTTGACCATGCTGTCCCCCTCGATCAGACCGGAGTGACGCCGTGCCGGCGCCGCGAGAAGTGGCGGTCCTTGCCGGCGGCCGCGGCGTACCGGGCGACCAGCTCGGCGCGCAGCGCGGCCGGCTCCACGATCGCGTCCACCACCAGCTCGCTGGCCAGCCGCACGATGTCGATGTCCCGCTCGTACTCGGCCCGCATCTGCGCGACGAACGCCTCCCGGGCCGCGTCGTCCGGCAGCGCCGCGATCTTGTTGGCGTAGACCGCGTTGACCGCCGCCTCCGCGCCCATCACCGCGATCTTCGCGGTGGGCAGGGCGATCGTGGCGTCCGGCGCGAACCCCGGCCCGGACATCGCGTACAAGCCGGCACCGTAGGCCTTGCGGACCACCACGCAGATCTTCGGTACCGTCGCCTCGGCGATCGCAGTGATCATCTTTGCGCCGTGCCGGATGATGCCCTGCCGCTCGACGGCGCTGCCCACCATGAAGCCCGGCACGTCGGACAGGAACAGCAGCGGCACGTTGAACGCGTCGCACAACTGCACGAAGCGGGTCACCTTGTCGGCCGAGTCGTTGAACAGCACCCCGCCCTTGTGCAGCGAGTTGTTGGCCACCACGCCGACCGCCCGCCCGGCCAGCCGGCCGAACCCGACGCTGACCTCGCGCGCCCACAGCGCCTGGACCTCGAAGTAGTCACCGCCGTCGAGCAGCCCCCGGGCCAGCTTGCGGATGTCGAACGCCTGCCGCTCGCTGGCCGGGATCAGCGCGGCGAGGTCGACCGGCGGCGCCTCGGCCGCCTCGGTGACCGGCGGCGCGGACTGCCAGTTCGACGGCAGGAACGACAGATACCGGCGGATCGTCGCGATCGCCTCGGCCTCCGACTTGCAGAGGAAATGCCCGACCCCGGACTCTCCACAGTGGACTTTCGCGCCGCCCATCGCCTCCAGCGTGGTCTTCTCGCCGGTGACCATCTCGACCATCCGGTCGCTGCCGAGGTACATGCTGGCGTTGCCGTCGACCATGGCGACCACGTCGCAGAAAGCGGGGATGTAGGCGCCGCCGGCCGCGGACGGGCCGAACAGGGCGCATGCCTGCGGTACCGCGCCGCTGGCCCGCACCTGGTTGTAGAAGATGTGGCCGGCGCCCCGGCGGCCGGGGAACAGGTCGACCTGGTCGGTGATCCGGGCGCCGGCCGAGTCCACCAGGTAGACCATGGGGACGCCGGTGGTGTAGGCGCGCTCGATGATCCTGATGATCTTTTCGACGGTACGGGCGCCCCATGAGCCCGCCTTGACCGTGGAGTCGTTGGCCATCAGGCAGACCGGGCGCCCGTCGACCGTGGCGGTACCGGTGACCACCCCGTCAGCGGGCAGCCCCTCGGCGAGCACGTTGGCGTACCGGCCGTCCTCGACGAAGGACCCCTCGTCGACCAGCAGGGCGATGCGCTCGCGGGCGAACAGTTTGCCCTTGGCGGCGTTGGCCTCGTGGTAACGCTCGGCCCCGCCGGCCTGAACGCGCTTGCTCAACTGCTCCAGGGACTCGTTGTCCAGGCCCACCGCGCCTCCCGACCCCGCGCCGCGCTCGGCCGACGCGGCTTAACGATCGTTAGGCTAACACGAGCGGGCCGGCCGGACACTGTCCACGGGCGCCGGTGTACTCCTCTGGTCAGCTCATCGGCGTCAACCGGGTGCGTGGACCGGCGCGCAGGACGCCGGACGGCAGGGTACGCCCGACGATCCGTTCCGCCAGGGCCGCCGCCTCGATCAGCTTGTCCAGGTCGATACCGGTGTCCATGCCCATGTCGTGCAGCATGTGGACAACCTCCTCGGTGGCCACGTTGCCGCTGGCCCCCGGCGCGTACGGGCAGCCGCCTAGGCCACCGATACTCGCGTCGAACTCGGTGACACCCAACTCCAGCGCGGTCAGGATGTTCGCCAGGCCGGTACCCCGGGTGTTGTGGAAGTGCAGCAGTACCGGCACCTTCCGGTCCACCGCGCGCAGCAGGGAGATCACCCGGCTCGGCGTGGCCATGCCGGTCGTGTCGCCGAACGCCACCCGGTCCGCGCCGTCGCGCACCACCCGGTCCACGATCTCGCCGACCCGGCCCGGATCGGTGTCGCCGGCGTACGGGCAGCCGAAGCTGGTCGCGATGATGACTTCGACCGTGGCGCCCCCGTCGTGCCCGGCCTGGATCAGCCCGGTGATGTCGTCCAGTGACTCCTCGGTCGACCGGTTGAGGTTGCTCCGGTTGTGCGCGTCGCTGGCGGAGACGACGACCTCGATCTCAGTGAAGCCGGCGGCCAGAGCCCGCTGCGCGCCCTTCGAGTTGGGTACCAGCGCCGAGTACCGGACGCCGGGCGCCCTCGTCGCGGCCGCCCACACCTCGTCGGCGTCGGCCATCTGCGGGATCGCCTTCGGGCTCACGAAGGACACCGCCTCGATGCGCCCGACGCCGGTACCGGACAGCGCATCGAGCAGCTCGACCTTCGCCGCGGTGGGTACCGGGTCCTCGTTCTGCAGCCCGTCGCGCGGCCCGACCTCCCGGATCGAGATCCGGCCGCCGCGAAGCCCGCTCATCGCATCCGCCCGACGATGCCCGTGTCGTAGTCGCCCGACACGAACTCCGGGTTCTCCAGCAGTTCGGCGAAGAACGGCAGGTTGCACTTGGGGCCGGTGACGGTGAAGCCCTCGACCGCCGCCCTGGCCCGAGCGATCGCGGTGGCCCGGTCCGGACCGGAGACAACCAGCTTGGCCATCAGCGAATCGTAGTTCGGCGTGACCGTGGTGCCGGCCGCGTAGCCCGCGTCCACCCGTACCCCCTCGCCTGTGGGCTCCACCCAGGCGGAGATCGCGCCAGGTCCCGGCAGGAACCGCTTCGGGTCCTCCGCGTTGATCCGCAACTCGATGGCGTGGCCGCTGGGCGCCAGGGCGTCCGGGTCGAAGGTCGGCGGCAGCCCGGCGGCCACCCGCAACTGCTCCTCGACCAGGTCCACGCCGTAGACGCACTCGGTGATCGGGTGCTCCACCTGCAGCCGGGTGTTCATCTCCAGGAAGAAGAAGTCGCCGGTGGTCGGGTCCAGCAGGCACTCGACCGTACCCGCGTTGCGGTACCCGACGGCCTCACCCGCGCGGACCGCGGCTGCCATCAGCCGGGCGCGCAGCTCGGGGGTCACCGCCGGTGACGGCGACTCCTCCAGCACCTTCTGGTTGCGGCGCTGCACCGAGCACTCCCGCTCGCCCAGGGCCGCCACCCTGCCGTCCGCCAGCCCGAGGATCTGCACCTCGATGTGGCGCACCCGGGGAAAGTAGCGCTCGATCAGCACGGCGCCGTCGCCGAACATCCGCTCCGCGAACGCGCGGACCTTCTCGTACTCGGTGCGCAGGGCCGCCTCGTCCGCGGCCGCCGCCATGCCCATCCCGCCACCGCCGGCCGCGGCCTTCACCATCACCGGGTACCCGATGCGCTCCGCCTCCGCGACCGCGGCGTCCGCGCTCGGGGCCGGATCGGTGGTACCCGGAGCGACCGGTACCCCGGCGGCAGCCATCAGGTTCCGCGCGTTGATCTTGTCGCCCATCGCGGTGATGGCGTCCGCGTGCGGGCCGACCCAGATGATCCCGTTCTGGTGCACCGCCCGGGCGAAGTCGGCGTTCTCGGACAGGAAGCCATATCCAGGATGGATCGCCTGGGCTCCGGTCGACTTGGCCGCCGCGAGGATCGCCTCCATGTTGCGGTAGGACTGCGCGGGGTTGGCCGGCCCGATGGGTACCGCGAGGTCCGCCTCGGTGACGAACGGCAGGTTGGCGTCGGCCTCCGAGTAGACCGCGATGGTCCGCACGCCGAGCCGCCGGCCAGTACGGATGATCCGCCTGGCGATCTCGCCTCGGTTGGCGACCAGCAGCGACTCGATCACGGGTACCCCTCCCCTGGGTGTCTGGACGACCGCCAGGTTACCCGGGGCCCTAACCGAGAAGCGCCCTCAGGGTTGCCGCCCTCAACAGGTCCGCGCGGCGTTCCCGGTCGACCTCGCCACCGAGGAACGGCGTCGAATTCATCAATCCGAACGCGGCGTGGGCGAGCACCCGCGCCTCCTCGGCGACCAGGTCGTGGCGCAGCCCGGTGAGCGTCTCGACCCACACCTCGACGTAGAGCCGCTGCAGCCGGCGGATTTGCCGGCGGGGCTCCTCGGGCAGCCGGTCCAACTCGTGCAGGTGCAGCGCGATCACCGCCGGGTTGGCCAACGCGAACGCCACGTGGAACTCGACCAGCGACTCGAGGGCCGCCCTGAAGTCGTCCGGGTGCTGGCCGACCCTGGCGCGGCCGCCCTTCAGCAACCCCTCGCTGACCGGGTTCAGCGCGGCCACCAGCATCGCTTCCTTGCCGGCGAAGTGGTGGTACAGGGCCGGTCCGGTGACTCCGGCGGCAGCGCCGATGTCGTCCATGGACACGCCGTGGTACCCGCGGGAGGCGAACAGCCCGACCGCTATCTCCAGGATCTCCTCGCGCCGCGTCCGGCGCCGCGCCTGGTCGACCGTCACGGGCGCCAGCCTACTCACCGGTCACCTGGCGGCCGGCTCCCGCTCACCTGGCGAGATCACCGCCACAATTGCAGCCGGACTCCGCTCACCCGGCGTTGAGGCCGCCCGGCTCGGGGCCCTTGGCGACCGGTACCCGGACCAGGTTGCCCCACTCCGTCCACGATCCGTCGTAGTTGCGCACCTCCGGGTACCCGAGCAGGTGGGTCAGCACGAACCAGGTGTGCGATGAGCGTTCGCCGATCCGGCAGTACGCGATCACATCATCGCCGGGCTGCAGGCCCAGCTCGCCCCGGTAGGTCGCGGCCAGCTCGGCGGCGGACCGGAAGGTGCCGTCGTCGTTGGCCGCCTGCTTCCACGGTTTGTTGACCGCGCCGGGGATGTGCCCGCCGCGCATCGCACCCTCCTGCGGGTAGTCCGGCATGGCCAGCAGCTCGCCGGTGTACTCGCCGGGCGAGCGCACGTCGACCAGAGGACGTCCGGCAGCGATGTGCGCGAGCACCTGCTCGCGGTACGCGCGGATGGGCGAGTCGTCGCGCTCCACGACCGGGTACTCGGTGGCCGGCCGCGCGGCGGGCTCGCGGGTCATCTCCCGGCCCTCGGCCAGCCAGCGCTGCCGGCCCCCGTCGAGCAGCCGCACGTCCCGGTGGCCGAACAGGGAGAAGACCCACAGCGCGTATGAGGCCCACCAGTTGAAGTTGTCGCCGTAGAACACGATCGTGTCGTCCCGGCCGATGCCCTTGGCCGAACACAACGCGGCGAACCCGGCGCCGTCCAGGTAGTCGCGGCTGACCTGGTCGTTGAGCTCGGTGTGCCAGTCCACCTTGACCGCGCCCGGGATGTGCCCGGTGTCGTACAGCAGCACGTCCTCGTCCGACTCGGCGACCACCAGGCCGGGGTCGCCGAGGTGCTCGGCCAGCCACCCGGACGTGACCAGGCGTTCGGGATGCGCGTACTGCTGGAGGCTCTCGGCGGGATCGGGCGCTACGGGCATACCGCCCACGCTAATGCATTCAGGAGCGGCCGGGGACCACCGGTGCAAGCTCCGGGCGCTTGGCGGTGACCAAGTCCCCGGAGGAGCGGCCGGTCAGGCGGCGACGGATCCACGGCGCGAAGTGCTGCTTGGCCCAGCGGGCATCGGCCGCGCGACGGGTCGCCCAGGACTGCACAGGCCCGGCGTCCGGGAGCACCCACCACTCCGGATCGGGCTTCAGGTCCAGCGCGGTCAGCACGTGCGCGGCCACCCGCTGGTGCCCGTACCGGTTGAGGTGCAGCCGGTCGAGGCTCCACAGCAGCGGGGAGTGGAACTCCTCGTCGCCCCACAGGTCGATCAGCTTCGCCCCGTGCCGGTCGGCGACCTCGCCCACGGCGTTGTTGAGCACCTCGACCCGGGGCAGGATCAGCCGGCGTCCGGGCAGCCGCCGGGTCACGTCGGCGAACCGGAAGATGATCACGTCGGCGCCACTGGCCCGCAGGGTGCGCACCACGTCGTCGAACCGCGTGACCAGGGCCGCGGCGTCGAAGTTACGGCGTAGCGCGTCGTTGCCGCCGGCCGCGAAGCTCACCAGGTCCGGGCCGAGCCGCAGGGCCACCGGTACCTGCTCGTCGACGATGCGGTCGAACAGCCGGCCGCGTACCGCGAGGTTCGCGTACCCGAGCCCGGGCTCCTCGGCGGACAGGCGCTCGGCGACCAGGTCGGCCCAGCCCCGGTACACGGTCCCGTCCGGGTACGGGTCGTCCATCCCCTCGGTGAAGCTGTCCCCCATCGCGACGTAGCTACGCCAGCCCATGACCTCTCCCGTACCCGTGCCTGCCCACCGAAGTTACCCGCCGGTCGCCGTGCAACGGGCGACCCGGGCCCGGATCGTGGCGCAGGCAACCCCGTCCGTGGGGTGTGTAGGTACCCGGCCAGCCGGGTAGGGCGACGGGCGGGGCATAGCGACCAGGGAGGCAGCATGGCGGCGACGACCGTCCGCGAGATCATGACCAGGGACGTCATCAGCCTGCAGGTGGACGTCACCCTCGAAGAGGCCGCCCGGATGATGCGGGAGCGGGACATCGGCGACGTCGTGGTGGCCGAGGACGACCGGCTGGTCGGGTTGGTCACCGACCGGGACATCGTGGTGCGCGGGGTGGCCGAGGGGATGGACCCGACGAGCGCCACGCTGGCATCGGTGACCAGCCGGGACCTCATCGCGGTCCAGCCCGACGACACCGCCCAGTCCGCCGCCCTGCTCATGCGAGAGCAGGCGGTCCGACGGGTACTGGTGGTGGACGAGCAGGGGCTGTGCGGCATCCTGTCCATCGGCGACCTGGCGACCGAGATCGACCCTGACTCGGTGCTGGGCGGCATCAGCGGGGCCGCGCCCAACAGCTGAGTGCCGCCCGGTCGCCGGCGATACCCTTCATTCGATGGGCATGCCGCCGAAGCTGGCCGAGATCGTCGAGGAGTTCGCCTCCGCGCCGCGGGACGTGGTGCTGGAGATGCTGCTCGAGTTCTCCGACGCGGTACCCCCGCTGCCCGACGAGCTGGCCGGGCACGCCGGCATGGAGCCGGTACCGGAGTGCCAGACGCCGTTCTTCCTGCACGCCTCGGTGGCCCCGGACGGGGTCGTGACGACCTGGTTCGACTGCCCGCCCGAGGCGCCGACCACCCGCGCCTTCGCCGGCATCCTCGCCGAGGGGCTGGCAGGCGCGACCGCGGACGAGGTCCTGGCGGTACCGGACGATCTCTACCAGCGGATGGGGCTGGCGCAAGTGATCAGCCCGCTGCGGGTACGGGGCGGGAACGCGATCCTGGCCCGGCTCAAGGGGCAGGTGCGCTCGGCGTCCCCAGACCGGGGATGACCTGAGCCCCGGGCAGTTCGGCCAGGACCTTGCCGGGCAGCGCGATCTTGCTGCCCCGGATGCCGGATCCGATGATCACCATCGGGGTACCGGCGACCGCCTCGTCCACGAAGATCGGCCAGGCGGACGGCAGGCCGATCGGCGTGATCCCGCCGTACTGCATGCCCGTCTCCGCGACCGCGGTGTCCATCGGCGCGAAGCTCGCCTTGCGCACGTCCAGCAGCCGGCGTACCTGCCCGTTGACGTCGGCCCGGGTGGTGGCGAGTACCAGGCAGGCGGCGTACCGGACGGAGCCCTCGCGCTTGCCGGCGACCACCACGCAGTTGGCGCTGACACCGAGCCCGACCTCGTACGCGGCGCAGAACGCGGCGGTGTCGGCCAGGTCGGGGTCGATCGGCGCGACCAGCACCTGGGACGTGTGTGCCCAGCCAGCGAGAGCGTCCCGTACCGGCGCGGCGAGCAGGTCCGGCCGGTCGGTGGCCGGCTCGGTGCGCAGGGTACCCATCATGGCTGCCATGGTGCCTTGTCGCGGTGAGCTAAATCCGTTGGCACCCCGGTGATCGCTGCATAGGGTGGGGGTACACGGGAAGGGAGGTGGTCCACAGTTGTGTAAGCGTTGGACTCGTGAGGTGACTGTCCGCTAGCCGTTGTCCTGCTGGACTCGCATCGCCGAGACCGCGACAGCGGTTCAGCGAATACGAGGCAGCCACCCGGCCCTCGGGGCGCCGGCCCAGTCCAGCCGGCCCGCGCTTGTCGCGCGGAAGCCCCGGGGGCCGTTTTCCATCTCCGGCCCGCCCCACCCCGGCCCCCGCGCCCGCCGGTACCCCTCGCCGTGCGAGCCGACGGGTACGACCTCACGACCTCGTCCGGGTAGGTCCACAGTGGACATGCCACGGTTGGTTGTCCTCGTCGTCCTGCGCGACCCCGGCCACAGATGTGCACAGTGGTCGATCAGGTTCATGGCAGGTTCCGGGACAGCAACGCGCCCACCCGATCGGGTGGGCGCGTGAGATGTCTGGGAAGTGCCCCGTCACATAACGGTGGAGACGAGGGGACTTGAACCCCTAACCCCTGCCTTGCAAAGGCAGTGCTCTGCCAATTGAGCTACGCCCCCGGGGTGGGCGGTCGCCGGCTAGCGGAGGTCCGGGGCGGTGGTCGCCTCGTGCCAGAGAGCCCGCTCGTCGTTCGCGGCTTTGACCTTCTTCGCCACGTACGCCGCCGCGCCGAGCAGCCCGGCGAGGATCAACAGCTTCTTCACCATGGAACGGGCCTCCTCACAGTCCGACCGGGCCGTCGCCCGCCGCGACCGCGACCGGCTTCGGGAGTGGGGCTAGATGGAATCGAACCATCGACCTCAGAGTTATCAGCTCTGCGCTCTAACCGACTGAGCTATAGCCCCCCGTGAAGCGACGAGCAAGGTTACCGTACCGGCTCCGCATCCCTCAAACCGGTTCCCCGTACCGCGCCAAGCCGGCCGGGCCATCCCCGGTTCCAGGACCAGGGCGGTCGGCCGGTCGCGTCAATCCTTCTCGGAGAGGGTGACCTCGATGCCACCCACCAGATCGGCGCACACGTTGTAGATGAACGCCGACAGCGTCGCCAGGGCGGTGAACAGCACCACGTTGACCAGGCCGAGAACGCCGGCCGTACCGATCACGCCGAGCGCCGTGATCTTGAACGTCGACTTGCTCCCGTTGGCGCCGATCATGTCGGCCAGCGCCTTGTTCACGCTGTCCCACACGCCCATGGCGTCCAGGGCCAGGTAGAGCACCGCGGTCGCCACGATGGCGACGAAGAACAGCACGAACGCGACCGCGAAGGAGAACTTCATCACCGACCACGGGTCGATCCGCTTGACGAACAGGCGCGCCCGGCGGGGGCCACGCGATGCCGCCGAGGAAACCGTGGCGCGTGCCGCGCGGACCGCCTCCGCGACCCGACCGCTGCCCGGCACGGTGCGCCGAGCCGCACCCGCCGTCGCGCCCGTCGCGGTACCGGCCGCTCCGGCCCCGACGGCCGTCGCGGTACCCCGGCCGGACGGGACCACCGGCGGCGCGCCGACCGGGGAGCCGCTACCGAACGGGCCGCCCACCGGAACGGTCGGGGAGATGCGCGCACCGGGCGGCACAGAGGCCCGGCCGGTGCTCACAGGCGGCGCGCCCGGGGCGGCGACCTGTGTCGCGGTACCCGAGCCACCGCCGGACGGTACTCCGTCGGCGGACGTGGCGTCCGGCTCCGACCCGTCATGCCCGGCCGCCACCGGCACCGTGTGCTCCGGCTCGGAGCCGTCGACCGGCGGTGCTTCGGGCGGCGGGGCCATGCCCGGTGCCCGCGTGAACTTCGGAGCCGAGCCGTCGGCGGGGACGCTCGCGCGGCCGACCACCGAACGGCCGGCGGCGTTGGCGCCGTTGGCACCCGCGTCCGCAGCGTCGGCCGTCTCGTTGTCGACCGGGGAGGTCGAGGTCCCCGCAGCCCCCGACTTCGCCTGTGTCTCCGTCATCAACTATTCCTGTTCGTCCGGCTCGTCGGCGTTGCGAGCAATGGCCACGAGGGTCACGCCCTCCGGAAGGTCCATGAGCTTGACACCCATTGTGTTCCGATCTCGAGTTCGGCGTACAGGCTTCACCGGAGTCCGGATCACGCCACCGTTCGACGTTATCGCGAACAACTCGTCCTCCGGGCTGATCACCACAGCACCTACCAGTCCACCACGGCGCTCGGTAATTTTCGCGGTGAGCACGCCCTTTCCGCCCCGGCCCTGGACAGGGTACTCGTCGAGCGGGGTTCGCTTCGCGTAGCCACCATTGGTGGCGACCAGAACGTCCATCCCTTCGCGCACGACCTCCATCGCCAGCAGTTCGTCGCCCTCGGCGAACCGCATCCCGATGACGCCGGAGGTCGCCCGACCCATCGGGCGCAGTGCCTCGTCGGTCGCGTTGAACCGGATTGCCTGGGCGCTCTTGGACACCAGGAGCAGGTCGTCCTCCGGCCCGATCAGTGCCGCGCCGACGAGTTCGTCTTCATCCCGCAGGTTAATGGCAATGATTCCCCCGGCCCGGTTGGAGTCAAACTCGTCCAGCTTGGTCTTCTTGACCAGGCCGTCCTTGGTCGCCAGCACCAGGTACGGGCTGACGCCGTAGTCGGCGATCTGGATGACCTGCGCGATGTGCTCGTCCGGTTGGAAGGCGAGCAGGTTCGCCACGTGCTGGCCGCGGGCCGCCCGGCTCGCCTCCGGAAGCTCATATGCCTTTGCCCGGTAGACCCGGCCCTTATTCGTGAAGAACAGGATCCAGTCGTGCGTGGAGCTGACGAAGAAGTGGCTGACGATGTCGTCCTGGCGCAGATTGGCGCCCGAGATGCCCTTGCCGCCGCGCTTCTGCGACCGGTACAGGTCGAGCTTGGTGCGCTTGGCGTAGCCGGTACGGGTGATCGTGACGACGACGTCCTCGCGCGCGATGAGGTCCTCCATGGAGACCTCGCCGTCGGACGGGATGATCTGCGTACGCCGCTCGTCGCCCCACTTCTCCACGATCGCGGCGAGCTCCTCGGACACGATCTGCCGCTGCCGCTCGGGCTTGGCCAGAATGTCCTTCAGGTCGGCGATGTCCAGCTCCAGCTTGGCCAGCTCGTCGATGATCTTCTGGCGCTCCAGCGCGGCCAACCGCCGCAGCTGCATGTCCAGGATCGCGGTGGCCTGTACCTCGTCGATGTCCAGCAGTTGGATCAGGCCGGTGCGCGCCTCCTCGACCGTGGCCGAGCGGCGGATCAGCGCGATCACCTCGTCCAGCGCGTCCAGCGCCTTGACCAGACCGCGCAGGATGTGCGCCCGCTCCTCGGCCTTGCGTAGCCGGTACGCGGTCCGCCGAACGATCACCTCGATCTGGTGCGCCACGTAGCAGCGCAGGAACTGGGCGAGGTTCAGCGTGCGCGGCACCCCGTCGACCAGGGCCAGCATGTTGGCGCCGAAGGTCTCCTGGAGCTGGGTGTGCTTGTACAGGTTGTTCAGTACAACCTTGGCTACCGCGTCCCGCTTCAGTACCAGCATCAGCCGCATGCCGGTCCGGCCGGAGGACTCGTCGCGGATGTCCGCGATGCCGGTGAGCTTGCCCTCCTTCACCAGCTCCGCGATGCGCTCCGCGAGGTTGTCCGGGTTGACCTGATATGGCAGCTCGGTCACCACGAGCGAGGTCCGGCCCCGGTTGTCCTCCTCGGCCTCGACGACCGCGCGCATCCGGATCGAGCCGCGCCCCGTCCGGTATGCGTCCTGGATGGCCTGGGTACCCACGATGAGCCCGGCGGTCGGGAAGTCCGGCCCCTTCACAATCTTGATGAGCTCGTCGAGTGTGGTGGCCTCGTCCGCCTCGGGGTTCGCCAAGCACCACTGGACCGCCTCGGCGATCTCCCGCAGGTTGTGCGGCGGGATCTTGGTGGCCATGCCGACCGCGATGCCGTCCGAGCCGTTGATCAGCAGGTTCGGGATCCGCGAGGGCAGGATTGCCGGCTCCTGCGCCCGGCCGTCGTAGTTGGGCCCGAAGTCGACGGTGTCCTCGTCGATGTCCCGCAGCATCTCCATGGCCAGCGGGTCGAGCTTCGACTCGGTGTACCGCATGGCCGCGGCCGGGTCGTTGCCGGGCGAGCCGAAGTTGCC
>CAZYCD010000138.1:0-12234 GCA_964645345.1 uncultured Micromonosporaceae bacterium | reverse complement strand
ACGCTCAGCGTCGCCGTGACCACCGAGGCGATGACGAACACGACGGCCAGCAGGCGGCGCGGCGAGCCGCGGCTGAGCCGGCCGGCCAGCGCCCCGGCGTAGGCGAAGACGCCCGCGTCGTCGGCCAGGTGGGCCAGCACGAGCACGGCGGCGAGGAAGCCCACGGTCGGGCCGAGCGCGGCCAGCTCGTGCTCCGCGCCGCGCCAGGAGACGACGCCGGTGGCGAGTACCACACCGGCACCCGGTACCGCGGCCACCATCTCGGGCAGCCCGCGCGGCCGGACAACCGCGAAGGCCAGCACCGCGACGAGCACCAGGATGGAGACAGTGGTGTGCAGCAATGCCGGTACTCAACCCCGCCCGCTACCGTGTGGGCTGCCGGTACTCTCGACCCGACGCACCACCACAGGGGAGGCCGCAGTGAACCAGTTGACGGTTGCTCTCATCACCGTCGTGGCGGTGATGAGCGTGGTGATCTGGTTCGACCGGAAATGCCTGGTCGACCTCGCGCAGACCCGCGACGCGGAACTGCGCCACTTCGACCGGCGCACCTGGGCCCTGATCATCGTGCTGTCGTTCCCGATCGGCCCCTTCCTGTACCTCGCCTACGCCAAGGGGCCGCGCCGCCTCTGACCGGTACCCGGTGTGTTTACATGGGCGCATGATGCCCGCCGACCGACTCCTCGAGTTCGCCGTCGTGTCGTTCCTGCTGATCGTGGTACCCGGCCCGAGCGTGCTGTTCGTGGTCGGCCGCGCCCTGGCACACGGTCGCCGTACCGCGCTGACCACGGTGCTGGGCAACACCCTCGGCGCCTTCGTGCTCGTCGCCGCCGTCGCCGTCGGCATCGGTACCGTCGTCGAGCGCTCTGCGGCCGTCTTCCTGGGTCTCAAGCTCGCGGGTGCGGCCTACCTGGTGTACCTCGGCGTGAAGGCGCTGCGCCACCGCGGGTCGCTGCGCGAGGCGTTCGCCGGCCAGGGTCGCGCGCGCGGCGGCTGGCGCACGCTCTGGGAAGGCTTTACGGTGGGCGTGACCAACCCGAAGACCATCGTGTTCTTCGCGGCCGTCCTGCCCCAGTTCGTCGACCGGTCCCACGGCCACGTGGCGGCGCAGATGCTGCTGCTCGGGCTGGTCTTCAACCTCATCGCGCTGGCCTCGGACAGCGTGTGGGGACTGATCGCGTCGACCGCGCGGGCCTGGTTCGCCCGCTCGCCCAGGCGGCTGTCGATGGTCGGTGGCGTCGGCGGGCTCACGATGATCGGCTTGGGCGTCACGGTCGCCGTCACCGGCCGCAAGGACTGACCCGCAAGCGACGCGCTCAGCGCCGGCGCAGCCCGTCGGCCAGTACGCCGAGCATGCGCTCGGCGGCCGACAGGTCGCCGGAGCGTTCGACGGCCAGGTGTACCGCGCCCAGCAGCCCCTGGAGATCCTGCGGTGTGATGTCCCGACGGGCCGTACCGGCGTCCTGCGCGGCGCGCAGCAGGTCGGCCATCGCCTCCTTCAACCGCGCCGACCGGTCGTCCAGTTCGGCGGCGACGTCGACCCCGCCGCGCGCGATCGCCTCGGCCAGGGCGCGGTTGCCCGTACCGTGCTCGGCGAAGCCGGCCAGGAACCGGAACAGGCCGTCGCCGTCGCGGTAGGAGCGGGCGAGCGCCACCAGCGAGTCGATCCGGTCGGCGAGGACCGCCGCGTACAGCGCCTCCTTGGTAGGGAAGTGCCGGTGGACGGTACCGGCGCCGACGCCCGCGCCCCGCGCGATGTCGTCGATGGGCACACCGAGGCCGTGCCGGGCGAACGCGTCACGCGCGGCGGCGAGCACCCGCTCCCGGTTGCGTGCGGCGTCGGCGCGGATCATCGGGATCCCTCCTTGATAAACGGGGCGCACGTTCCGTATAGTCGCGGCAGAACCGGGGCGCCCGTTCCGGATACAGCTGGAGGATACATGCGCCGCGCACGCGAGCTTGCCGAGGAGCTCATCCGGCTCTCCGTCACCGACGACATCGCGCAGGTGGACCTGTTCGCCGAGGACGCCGTCCACGAACTGCCGTTCTCGCCGACCGGTACGCCGATCCGCTTCACCCGCGAGCAGATGCGGGCCGCGATGTCGGCGCCCGGCCCGGCCCGTGTGGTCGACCGGTCGCTGGAGCGCGCGGATTACGAGGAGTCCGCCGACGGCGCCACCGTCCTCGCGGAGTACGCCATCGCCGGCACGCTCGCGGCGACCGGCGAGCGCGTGTCGATCGAGGGAGCCATGGTCCTCACGACCCGCGACGGCCTCATCGTGCGGTCGCGCAACTACCTCAACCCCGACGTGCTGCGCCTGATCAACACGCCCACCTCCTGACCCGGGTGACCACCCGCACCGGGCCGGTCAGGCCGAAGCGGGCAGGGCGTTCTGTCGGTGGGTCGACCTAGGGTGGTGGCTTCGGAAGAAGCTCAGCGCGGACAAAGGGGGAGAGGATGACCACCCTGGACAACCGGCCGAACACCGCCCTGCTCGTCATCGACGTGCAGAACGGCGTGGTAGCGGGCGCCCACCGGCGCGACGAGGTCGTCGCGAACGTCGGCAGCCTGGTCGCGCGGGCCCGGCGGGAGGGGGTGCCGGTGGTGTGGGTGCAGCACTCCGACGCCAACCTCGCCCGGGGCAGCGACGACTGGCGAATCGTCCCGGAGCTGACCCCGGGTCAGGCCGAGCCGCTGGTCGAGAAGAACTACGGGGACTCCTTCGAGGACACCGTCCTGGAGACCGTGCTGTCGGACCTCGGCGTCGGGCGGTTGGTCGTGGTCGGCGCGCAGACCGACGCGTGCGTCCGCTCCACGCTGCACGGCGCGTTCGCCAGGGGCTACGACGCGACGCTGGTCGGCGACGCGCACACGACCGAGGACCTGACCGCGTACGGCGCGCCGCCGCCCGACCAGGTCATCGCGCACACCAATCTCTACTGGAAGTACCAGGCCGCGCCGGGGCGGACGGCGGGAACGGTCGAGACCGGGGATGTCGACTTCGGCGGTCCGGATAGGTAGGACCATGGCGGCCGCTGGTGGACAACTTTGAGTTATGCGAGCGTACGGCCGGCAGAACGGTAAGCCGGTGGCGTGGACCGCCCCGCACCTGCTGACCCGGAGACGCCGGCTGGCCGAGGTACCCCGGGGCATCACCGTCCACTCACCGTCCACTGTGGACGTCGGCTTCCACGACCCGCTCCGCGGTACCTGTGGCGGGCGGCGGATGTGGTGGCCGGCCCGTCACCGGGACCGGCCACCATTACTCGATGCCGGTTACGCCTGCTCCAGCTGCGAGACCAGCTCCTTGCAGAACGCCGGCAGGTCGTCCGGCTTGCGGCTGCTGATCAGGTTGAACGGGCCGTTCTCGTCGACCACGAGCTGTTCGTCGACCCACTCCGCGCCGGCGTTGCGCAGGTCAGTGGCGAGGCTCGGCCAGGAGGTCATCCGGCGGCCGCGCACCCCGTCCACGTCGACCAGGATCCAGCCGCCGTGGCAGATCGGCGCCACCGGGCGGCCGGTGGCGAGGAAGCGCCGGACGAAGTCCCGGGCCGGCTCCTGCCAGCGCAGCAGGTCTCCGTTGCCGACGCCGCCCGGGAGCACCAGCGCCGCGAACGAGGACGGATCGGCACCCGCGGCGGTCTCGTCGACGGGGAACGTGTCGGCCGGCTTGAGATGGCGGGCGGCCTGGACGGTACCGGGCTCGACGGATACCAGCCGGGGGGTACCGCCGGCCTCCTCGACCGCCTTCCACGGCTCGGTCAGCTCGGCCTGCTCGATGCCCTCCTTGGACACCAGGAAGGCCACCCGCTTGCCGTTGATGGTCATGATTGTCCTTCCGTGGGTAGGAGTCTGTTCACCTTTCTCCTACCCAGGTACCGGCCGGCAAACTCCCGATCAGAGGTAGAGGCCACGCATGTCCGGATCGAGGGCGGCGCCGCCGGTGGCCATCGTGCCGAGCAGCTCGCGGAGCCCGTCGATGCGGGCCGTCCCGAATTCGCGCCGCAGCCGCCGCTCGTACCGCTGGTGGAATCGGCGCGCCGCGGCCAGCGCCCGCTCGCCGCGGGGCGCCAGGTGCAGTCGCCGCGCCCGGCGGTCGGTGGGGTCCGGCCGCCCCTCCACGTACCCGCGCCCCTGCATGTCGGCGACGATCTGGCCGGCGCCCTGCTTGCTGATACGCACCCGAGGCGCCGCGGTTCGAACTGCACGGCGTGCGGTTCGTCGGCCTCGCCTCGCCCACCTGTGGCGAGGCGGACCTATGCACGTGGCGCATCACCGTGGACGCCGGGCTGGTGTCCCCGCAGTGGCACAGCCTGGACCGCGACGGGGTGTTCATGGTGACGGCCGGGGAGGTGCGGCTGACCCCTGACGGGCCGCTGGTGCGGGCCGGGGACGCCGCCGTAATACCGGCCGGGTCGCCGATCAGGGTCGAGCACCCGGGCGACTCGCCGGCCGAGGCGTTCGTCGCCGTGCGCACGGGCTTCAGCGCGGTTGCCGAGGAGGGCAGCCCGATCGGGAGACCGCAGTGGGCCCGATAGCGCCTCGGCCTCGCCGGTGCCACACGGGAGTACCGTCTGCCGGTGGCAACGTGGAAGGGGCGGCGATGAAGTTCGTGCTCGAGGTGGACCTCGACGGGTGGACCGGCGACGGTGAGGCCGGCAAGGAACTGGGCCGGATCCTGCGGTACTGGGCCGGAGCAGCCCCGCAGCTCGAACTGGCGCCGGGCCTGCGTTCGGCTGTCTACGACTCCCAGTACCGCGAGGTCGGCCGGTGGCTGCTGACCGACGGGCCCCGCCCCGAGGACCAGCCGCCGCGCTAGGAGGTGCGGTCCAGCTCCAGGTCGGAGGCGCTGGCCGAGGTCAGTTCGGCAGGGGTGATGGTGCCGACCGCGGCGAGCCGGCGCAGCGCGTAGTCGCGGCGTTCCCGGGCGGTATCCGGGTGCCTGCGAGGATCTAGCGAGGCCGGCGCCTTCAGTACGGCGGCGAGCAGCGCCGCCTGTGCCCAATCGAGCTGGTCGGGAGAGCGGCCGAAGTACCCGCGGCTCGCGGCGGAGACGCCGTAGTAGCCGTGGCCGAAGTACACCGTGTTGAGGTACATCAGCAGGATCTGCTGCTTGCTCCAGCGCACGTCCAGCTTTTCCGCCAGTACCACCTGCCGCACCTGGTCCGGATGGTCGCGCCGGCCGCCGGTGTAAAGCCACTTGGCGAGCTGGACCTCGATGGTCGCGCCGCCCGCGTCGTTGCCGGTGACCACCCCGCGCGCGGAGCGGGGCAGGGCCAGCATGTCGATGCCGCGGTGCCGGTAGAAGCGGTGGTCCTCGACGGCCAGGACCGCCCCGGCGATCCGGGTCGGAAGCTCGGTGGCCAGCGGGCCGGCCCCGTGCACCGCGGCCAGCGCGTCCACCCGGGCCTGCGCGTCGTCCACCGACGGCGTCACCAGCCACGCCGCGCCGAGCGCGGCGACCACCGCGAGCGGAGGTACCAGCGGCAGCCAGCGCAGCCGCCGCCAGTGCGGCCGGCGGCGGGGTGCGCGACGGGCGGCGGAGGACCCGCTGTGCTCAGCGGCCGGCGCCCGCTCGGCCGCGTCGAGGGTTCCGGCGGCCGCGTCCAGGGTCTGCGACGCTTCGGACCCGGTCGCCGGTACGGCAGTCATGGCGTCAACGGTAGGCCGGCTCCGCCCACCGCACCGGTACTCGCGGGGGACCGGCGGGGGATTGGTGAAGGAGTCGTGAGCGCCGAGGTGCGTGCTCCGGCCGCCCGGCCGTTGTCGGGGGTCCGTGCGATCCTGACCGGCATGACGGAATCAGACGCCAAGGCGGATCTCCGCCGCTACCTCCAGATCGCCCGGGACGCCCTGCTGTGGAAGCTGGAGGGGCTGTCCGAATACGATGTCCGCCGCCCCCTGGTGCCGACCGGTACCAACCTGCTCGGGCTGGTCAAGCACGTGGCCAGCGTCGAGGCCGGTTACCTGGGCCAGACCTTCGGCCGGCCGTTCCCCGAGACGCTGCCGGGCCTGGACGAAGACGCCGAGCCGAACGCCGACATGTGGGCGACCTTGGACGAGTCGCGGGAGGACGTCGTCGGGTTCTACCGGAGGGTGTGGGCGCACTCCGACGCCACGCTCGACGCGCTGGACCTGGACGCGACCGGCCACGTCCCCTGGTGGCCGCCGGAGCGCAGCGAGGTCACGCTGCACCGGATCCTGGTGCACATGATCGCCGAGACCGACCGCCATGCCGGCCACGCGGACATCGTCCGCGAGCTTATTGACGGGGCCGCGGGGCTGCGACCGGACAACGACAACATGTGGCTGGACCGGGCGGGGTGGGAGGCGCACCGGGAGCGGCTGGAGAGCGTGGCGCGGCAGGCCGGGGCGGCAACCTCCGGCCGGTAGCGACGACAGCCGAGTCGCGGACCGTGGCCGCCCGGTCGCGCGGCTACGCTGGCGTCCGTGCGGGTTGCCTACGGCCTGCTCCCCGTGGCGACGGGGGGACTGCTGCTGTTTGCGTTGCGCCCCGCCGGAAACGCGCCTGGCGCCGTCCGGCTCGCGATGGTCCGGGCGTCGCTGGTCGTGGCGGGCGCCGCGGTCGCGCTGGTGGAGGCGCTGTCGCTGGTACACGGGCTGACCCCGCCGGTGCTGGTGGCGGCGTGGTCGGTCGCGACCGTCCTCGCGGTCGGTGCGGCCGGGCGGCGGTACCTGCGCGACGGTGGCCGGGTGGTGGCGGATCTCGGGCGGCAGATCGTGACCGGCTGGCGGGCGCTGGGTCGGCTGGAGCGGCTCGTCGCCGCGGCGCTGCTGGTACTGCTGCTGGCCGAGTTGGTGGTGGCCGTCCTCTGGCCGCCCAACAACTTCGACTCACAGACGTACCACCTGCCAAAGATCGAGCACTGGGTGGTCGACCGGGACGTGCGGTTCTACCCGACCGCGATCGACCGGCAGGTGGCCGTCGCCCCGGGCGCCGAGTACCTGCTGCTGCACCTGCGCCTGCTCACCGGCGGCGACGCCCTGGACAACCTGCTGCAGTACGGCGCCGGGCTGGGCTGTGTGCTGCTCGCGTCGCGGATCGCCGGTCAGCTGGGCGGTTCGAGACGTGCCCAGTTGCTGTCCGGCTTCGCGGTCGCCACCGCGCCGATGGTGGCGCTCGAGTCGACCAGCACCCAGACCGATCTGGTCACCGCGGCGTGGGTCGGCTGCGTGGCGACGCTGGTACTCGACGAACTGCGCCGCCGTACCGCCGCGCTCGACCTCGTACTCATCGGTGCCGCCGTGGGGTTGGCCGGGCTGACCAAGCTCACCGGGCTGCTGGCCGCCGGGCCGCTGCTGCTTGTCTGGGCTGCGGCCCAGGTGCGGCTCGCCGTCGGTGAACCGGCCGCGCCACGCGCGCTGACCCGCGTCGCGGTCGGGGGCGCGCTGATCGTCGCCTGTGCCGGGGTCCTCGCCGGCCCCTACCTGTCGCGCTCGTACGCCGAGTTCGGCAGCCCGCTCGGACCGGCCGACCTGCGAGCCACGATCGCCATGCAGCGGCACGATCCCGGCTCGGTGCTGGTCAACGCGCTGCGCATCGGGTACACGGCGCTCGACACGCCAGTCGCCCCGCTCGACGGCGCGGCGGCGCGCGCCATCGTCGGGCTGTCACACGCTATCGGCGTCGACCCCGAGGACCCGGCCACGACCTTTGTCCGGGCCACGTTCCCGACCGTGAACTGGGCGCCGAACGAGGACACCGCCTCGCTGCCGGTGGCCGGGGTGCTGGTACTGGTCGGCGCCGCGGTGCTGCTGGTACGCCCGCACCGGCTGGTACCGGACCAGGCCGTGCCCGCCCGGGTCTACGCCGCCGTGTTCTGGACCGGCGCGCTGCTGTACGCCGCGACCATCAAGTGGCAGCCGTGGGGCAACCGGCTGATCCTCTTCCTCGTCGTGCTCGGCGCGCCGATGGCCGGCCTGTGGCTGGACGCGGTGCTGCGCGGCCGCTGGCCGGTACGCGGCCGGGCCGGCCGGCACGGCCCGGCAGGGGTACGGGCCGGGCGGTCCGTGGTCGCGGCGCTGGCGGCCGTGTCGCTCGCGGCCACCGCGTGCGCCGGCTGGCTGTCCGTCGGGTACGGCTGGCCGAGGCGGCTCGTCGGGTCACACACCGTCTACACGATGACCGACCTGCAGGCCAGGTTCCAGCGCCGGCCGCAGTGGCTCGCCGACTACCAGTGGGCCGCGGCCGCCGTGCGGGCCTCCGGGGCGCACCGGGTCGGCCTGGTGGAGGCCGCCGACAGCTGGGAGTACCCCTGGTGGGTCCTGCTTCCCGGCCGCGACATCGTCGCCATGCAGTCGGTGCTGCCGGGCCTTGCGCCCGCGCGCCCGGACGAGGTGGGCGCGGTCCTCTGCGAGGACGTGGCGATGAGTACCTGCGCGCGCTACGCGCCGACCGGCTGGACGGTCCGCGAGCGCAACGCCACCGGCTACGCGCTGCCGCCCGGATCGGCCACCAGCCTGGCGTCCTCGGGCGGGTAGCCGGCGGCCGGCCTCGCGCCCGGCCGGCTGCCCTAGGCGGCGCGGTCGACGAAGTACTCCGCCATGAGGGCGTCGACCCACGCCGGCTGTCGTACGCCGGTGGGCAGGAACTGCGTCAGGACCGGCTTGATGTCGATCACCGGCGTACCGTCCACCGCGTCGAGCCCCCGTACGGTCAGCACCCTGCCCTCGGCCGACAGCAGCTGGCAGATGGTCGCGCCGATCCGGTTGGGTCGGCGCGGCCCACGGCCCGCGAAGATTCCCACGGCGGGCAGGTCGGCGCGGCCGCGGGCCGGGCGGGCGTGGTAGTCGTCGTGCTCCTCGGCGCGGTCGAAGACGAAGAGGATCTCGACGTGCGAGAAGTCCCCCAGCCCCAGGAGGCAGTCGGCCGGGAAGCGGTCGTCGACACGGATCGTGCTGACTACCGATCCCCAGTGATCGGTATCGCGCGGGTCGGTGCGGTCGCTCTGGACGACGCCGACGGGTTCCACAACGTGGCTCACGCAGACAAGCATCTACGATGCGGAGATGGCGCTGCTGCACCGGGCAACCCTGCAACCGACCAAGCTCGAACTGCTGGCCGGGTGGTTGCCCGACCGGCCGTGGTCGCGGGTACCGGCCGGCGCGCCTGTCGAGCGCGTGGCCAGCTTCCGGTTCGACGACCCGGCCGGCGCGGTCGGCGTCGAGACCATGCTCGTGCGTACCGGCGACGGGCCGGTCCACCACGTACCGCTGACCTACCGGGACGCTCCGCTGGACGGCGGTGACCGGTGGCTGATCGGCACCAGCGAGCACTCCGTCCTCGGCCGGCGCTGGGTCTACGACGCGTGCGGCGACCCGGTGTACTCGGCGGTACTGGCCGGGGCGATCCTGACCGGTACCGGTCAGGCCGAGGAGTTCGTCGACGTCGGTGGGCGGCTGGAGCGCCGGGACCCGGCCATGACGGTGACCGGGAGCGGTACCGGGGACGCGCCGGTACCGCCGGTGAGCCGGGTGCTGCGGGTCGTCGAGGACGATCCCACGCGGGTCGAGACCGACTCGGTGAGCCTGGCCGTGTTGCGGGTACTGGACGGCTCCGGGACGGCCGCCGGGCCGGTCCTGACGGGTACCTGGCCGGGGGCGGCCGGGGTGCCGCTGGCGTACCTGACAGCGTGACCCGGCATCGGCAGCGCGTGGATCGCTTCCCGCTCCTGGCGGGACCTCCTCGCCGCGCTGCGGCGCTGGTTGGCGCACCTGTTCTCTGAGTGGGCCTTGTGCCGCATCGATGACATGATGTGGCGGGTGCGGTGCCGCGGGGCCGCGGGAGGGGGTACGGCGGCCCATGGGGAGGTTCGAGGCGACGCGGTCGGACGAGTCCGGCACCGCTGTCGTCGCCCTGGCCGGGGAGGGCGACATGTCCGTCCGGGACGAGCTGAGCGCCGTGCTGCTGACCGCTGTCGCCGGGTCGCCGGCGGTCGTGGTCGACCTGTCCGGGTTGACGTTCCTGGACTCCAGCGGGATCCACGCCCTGGTCATGGCCCACCAGGCCGCGCTGCGCGACGGCGGGCGGCTCTACGCGGTGGACGCTGCCGGGGTCGTGGCCGACCTGCTGGACCTGACGGGCGTGGCCGACCTGCTATGGGCCTCCGAACGGCGGGGGTACGGCGAGGGGGGAGCACCGCGATGACTGAGCCGCCGGGCGCGCGGACGCCGGCCGCCCGCACCACGATGCCGTACGCGGTGGCCGACGATCTGGTGGCGGTACGTGGATTCGTGCGCTCCCGCGCGCTCGCGCTGGGCCTGCCGGACACGCGCGTGGACCTGCTCGCCCTGGCCGTGAACGAGCTGGCGACCAACACGCTGCAGCACTCCTCGGGCGGCGGCCAGGTGCGGGTGTGGGCCGAGGCCGGGCAGTTGGTCTGCGACGTCGCCGACGCCGGTACGGTGCCGCCATTCGGGACCATGCCGCCGCCCGAGTCGGTACGGGGCCGGGGACTGGCCATCGTCGCGCGGATCGCCGACGAGGTGGCCGCGGTACCCGTGGCGGGCGGCACGGTCGTGCGGATCCGGATGAACCTGTTCGGCTGATCAGGGCAGTACCCGGACGACCAGCGTGCAGGTGTCGTCGTCGGGACTCGGCGCGAACAGCACGTTGCGCAGCGCGGCGAGGCCCTCCACGTCCGGGTCGGCGGAGGCGGCGGACAGGGTGCGCAGCTGCTGTCGGGTCAGTTAAGCGATCCTGGGCGGGATTGCGGGTGGTGATGGTGGGTGCGGGCCGTTGAAGTAGGTGGAGCGGGTTTTGTCGGTGCTGTGTGGTCGGATGGTGGGCGTGGGTTCAGGGGAGGGCGGCGGGCGGCCGCGGTTGGCCGGTGAGGACGTGTGGTGGGTGGGGTGTTGACGGCGACGGCGACGTGCACGGCGTTTCGGGGGGTGTGTGGCGGCACCCCGGACCGGCCTGGGGTGCCGGTTGCGGTTGCCGGCGCGGTGCTGGCGCAGCGGGTGGGGTGGTTGGCCGGGCTGGTGGCGCAGATGGCGACGGGGGTGGTCGCCGCGCACTGGTCGGAGGCTGACCTGGGGGTGCTTGCCGGCGGGGTCGGTGCGGATGGGCGGCCGTTGCCGGGCAGCGGGTGGATGGCGCTGCGGCGGTTGGGTTGGGTGGCGGTGGCCCCGGCCGGGGTGGCGGTGTCGGACCGGGTGCGCCGCATCGCGGAGGAGGAAGCGGCCCGGGCGTTGCGGGCCGGGGTGTACCGCCGGGCGGTGGTCGCGGCGCTGCTGTCCACGTGGCCGGCGGACCCGGCCGCCCGGACCGGCGGGGAGTGGTCTGCGTTGCGGGCGGTGCTGCCGGACGGGGTGGACGCGGCGACGATCCGCAACCGGACCCGGCACGTCGCGGCGTTCCTGAACCGGTGTGGCCGGCTGCCGGCCGGGTTGTGTGAGGTGGAGGGGCCGCCGCGGGTGGCCTTGCAGGTGAGTCTGGCCGCCGCGGACCGTCAACACGTCGTCGTCCAGCGGGTCGACGACGCCACAGTGCGGGTGTGGACCCAGTTGCCGACCAGCCCGGCGCCGGCCTCCTACCGGGACTGGGCGTGGCACGCCCTGCAGGTGGCGCTGCCGCCGACCGTGCCCACCGTGGCCGCGGTGTGCAGTCCGACGCTTCGACCCGGCCGGGACCGGGTGCGGGTCGACCTGCCCTGGCGGGTGCCGCACACCCCAGCGCCGCTGTCCGGGCACACCCGGGCCCTCGGCGCGGACTGGGGGCTGAACACCCTGTTGACCGGCACCATCGCCGACCTCGACCAGAGTGGTGTGGTTACCGCGGATGGGCGGCCAGTGCGGTTCGACGCCGCCGGGGTGTCGGCGAAACTGGTCCGGCTGCGCCGTCACCGCGAACACCTGAAAACCAAACTGGATCACCTGGTCCGGTTGCGGGACGGCCGACCCGCTGTCGACCCCGCGCTGGTTGGAAAGATCACCACGCTGGGGCGGGAGCACGCCGCGGTGTGCGCCCGCATCCGCCACCTGAACAAGGCGTTGGCGTGGGCCGGGGCCCGGTGGCTGGTCGACCACGCGATCGCCGCCGGCGCGACGGTGATCTACCTGGAGGATCTGGCCACCCTGGAGGCTGGTGGCGCGTCCCGCAGCTTGAATCGCCGCCTGTCCGGGCAGGTCCGCGGCGTGGTGTTGGCCGCTACCCGGCACCTTGGCGGCAAGGCCGGCATCGCGGTGGTCACCGTCCCGGCCCGCGGCACCTC
>CAZYCD010000137.1:0-12320 GCA_964645345.1 uncultured Micromonosporaceae bacterium | reverse complement strand
GCGCCGCGCTCGCCGCCGTGCACGCCGCCACCCGTACCCCCGGCTGGGAACAGGACCTCGCCGCCGCCGCCCAGCTGGCCGCCTCCGCCGGCGACCAGCTCGCCGCCCGGTGGAGCGGCTGGCTGCTGGTGGAGACCCTGGCCGCGGACGGCCGCCTGTCCGAAGCGGCGCAGGCCGCCGCGGCCGGTGCCACCGCCTGCGCCGCCGACCTCGCCTACAGCTGGCAGACCCGGTTCCTGGCCGCCCGACTGTGGTGCCTCGCGCTGCGCGGCGACGGCCTCGACGACGTCCTGCGAGAGGCGACCGAGCTGGCCGACCGCACCCTGCCGGCGCTCGCCCGTGGGTACGCCACCGCCGCGGCCGGGCTGGCCGAAGCCGACGGCGGCCTGCTCGCCACCGCCCGCTCCCGCCTGGCCGGCGCCGCCCGGCCCCCGGACGGGGCCGCCGCGGCCCTCGACTGGGTCGCCCGCGAGGCCGCCTGGCTGGACGGGCAGCCCGATGTCGACGCCGCCCCACCCGACGCCGGACAGCCACTGCTCGACGGCCTCGGCCGGATCACCGCCCGGTGGGCCGCCTTCGATACCGGCCAGCCCGGACCCGGCCCGGGACCGTCCACGATGGACCCCGCGCCGGTACGCGCGACCCTGGCCGCGTGGGCCGACGAGGACCCCGACAACTTCGACAAGGCCGCCCGCGCCTGGCAGGGGCTGGCCCGCCGCGAGGAGGTCCGCTGCCTGCTCGCCCACGGCCTGCGCGAAACCGACCCGGCCCAGGCGGTACCGCCGCTGCTGGCCGCCGAGTCGCTGGCCGAGGCGGCCGGCCTCGTGGTGCTGCTCGGCCGCACCCGCCGCGCGCTGCGCCGCCACGCCGTGCGCCGCGACGTGCGCGGCCGCCGGGCCGGCGACGACCTCACCGACCGGGAGCGGGAGGTACTACGGCAGGTGGCGCGCGGTGAGCCGACCCGCCGGATCGCTGGACAGCTCGGCATCTCCCGCGAGACCGTGGAAACGCACATCAGGTCTGGAATGCGCAAGCTCGGCGCGCGAACCCGCACCGAAGCGGCAGTGATCGCTCTGGAGACGCTCGGATGAGTACACCGCGCTACGTCGTCGGCAACGCCGCCGAGGCGACCGGTGCGCTGCGCCGCCTGGCCCGCGCCGGCTGGCACACCCGGGAGGGGTTCGCCCTGCCCGACCCGGCGTGGGACGTCACCAACCAACGGCTGGTCCTCTACGGCCGGGTCGGCGACGTGGACACCGCAGAACTCGCGGTACACGCGGCGGCCCGGGGCGCCGGCGTCGTGGTGATCGCCGACCCGGACACCGACCTGGGCCGCACCCTCCTGGCCGACCTGGGCCGGCTGGGGCCGGTCACCCGGGACCCGGACGCCGAGGTCGCCACGACCAACCACAGTGGCACGGTCCTGCTGCCCGAGCAGCGCGCGCTGCTGGAGCGGCTGGCCAACGGCGAGACGATCGCCGCCGCGGCGGCCGCCGAGTACCTGTCGCTGCGCACCGCGAACCGGCGCATCGCGCAGGCCCGGCAACTGCTCGGCGTGCGTACCACCCGGGAGGCCGTGCTCGCCTTCCTGCGCCAGCGCCGCCCGAGCTGAACGGCGGGCCGCCCTCCTCTCGACGCAGCGGATGCGGCGCCGGGATCGCGGTCACGGGCGCCGGGAGCGGGCCGTGGACAGCGGCCGGTGCGGATCGATCCAGGCCGGCAGCCGCGGCTCGGCCGGCCTCAGCGGCCGCAGCTGCTCGGCGAGCGCCGCCATGATCCGCTCGGTGGCCTGCGGGACCGTGGCGCCGCCCAGGTCGACGGGCGGCCCGAAGTGCACCCGCACCACCGGCCGGTGCAGCACCGCCCACAGCAGCCGCCCGACCAGGCCGCGCGGGGCACCCCACGGTCCGAGCAGGTGCGCCCCCCACTGCGCGACCGGTACCACCGGGACGCCGTCGGGCAGGGCAAGCCGGGCCAGCCCCGTACGGCCCCGCTCCGGCCAGGCGCCCGGGTCCAGCGTGATCCGGCCTTCGGGGTACGCCAGGAGCACCGAACCCTCGGTGAGCGCCGTACGGGCGGCCGGCAGCGCCTCGGTAACCTCCGCCCGGCGCCGGTCAACCCGGATCTGCCCGCAGTGCCGCATGACGGTACCCACGACGGGCGCCCGGAACAGTCCCCCCGTTGCCATGATCCGTGGGGTGATCCGGCGTACCCGGCAGGCCGCCATCATCACCAACGGGTCCAGGGCGCCGATGTGGTTGACGGCCAGGATCAGCGGTCCCCGCGCGGGTACGTCCCCGGTGACCCGCAGCCGGCACAGCGCGAACACCGCGCCCCGGGCGGCCCACAGCAGCAGCCGCCACAGGCGCGGGGGAGTCCACCGAGGCTCGGGCACCACCGGATACTGCCATCCGCGCCGGTCGCGGCGCGGGCGGCGGTCAGCTGCCGATGCCCAGCTCGGCCAGCTTCGCCTCGATCTCGGCCAGCTCCGCGCGCAGCCGCTCGGCATGGTGCTGCGCCTCGGCGCGCTCGTTGGCCACGATCGCCTCGACGGCCTCGTGGACGCCGGGCACGTCCAGCATGGACACCATCTTCAGCGCCTCGGCGGGCTTGATGACATAGGGCTTGGCCAGCGCCTTGCTGCCCTGCTGCGCGCCGACCGTCCACTCGCCCTCGGTGTACGCGAGGGTGACGGTCAGCCCGGGTGGTGGCTTGGGCCGGGCCTGCTTGGTCGCCTTGCGGGCGGCCGGTACCACCGGGGCGGCTGGCTCCTGAGCGGCCGCGGGCGACTCGGCGGCCGCGGGCTTGGTGGTGGGCATGTCGGGCTTCTCCTCGCGGGGCGGTAGCAGCGGCGGCCCGGTCACGTCCGGCGCCGGTTCGGGTTGGGCCTGCTTACGGGCGGCCGCCCTGGCCGGTGTGACGGTCCTGGCGGGGCCGGAGCCGCGGGGCGGAATGGTCAGGTCGACAGGGGAGAAGGGCAGCTCGTCCCGGCCGAACCGCACGACCAGGAAGTCCTCGCCGGCGGCCGGGTCGTTGAGCTGCACCACCTGACCGACCTGGCCGGCGATCTGACCGGCGGACTCGGTGAATACGACCTTCGGGCGCCGGCCGGCCGCGAGCGTGCCCCGGATCGACTCAATGTCCTGTGTGGACAGTCCTCGGCTGGCGGGGCTCATCGCATCCTCCGTACATTCGTTTGATTCCAGCTTCCTACCAGGAGGTACCGACAGTCCCGCGCGACACCCCGGCAATGTGCGCTCGGTCGGGCCGGACCCGACCGAGCCGCGCGTCAGCCGGCCCGGCGCGCCAGGATGAGCCCGGTCAGCAGGCGGATGTCCAGCACTCCGCCGCGGGCGTGGATCACCTCACCGATGCCTCGGTGCAGGGCGATCCGCCGGTCCTCGGGCAGCATGCGGTGCGGCGAGAACGTGTCCAGCAGGGCGAGGTACCGGTCGGTCGGGTACGGCAGCACGGTCTCGAACTCGACCTCACGGCCATCGGTGAACAGCGGGGACCCGTGCGGCTCGGGTACGTCACGGCCGGCCTCGTCCACGATCAGCTCCGGGGCGTGCCGGGCGTACACCTCGGTCACCTCGGTACGCATCGCCTCGTCGTGGAACAGGTACGCGTGGCCGAACAGGGCCAGCACACCGCCCGGGGCCAGCGACGCGTGGGCCAGCGACAGCCGGCGCCGCGGGTCCATCCAGTGCCACGCCTGGGCACACACCAGCAGCGGCACCCCGCCGGCCGGCGGCACCCAGTCCTCGAACCGGCAGTGCCGCACGGTCACCGCGCAACCGAGCCGGGCCGACAGCACCGCGGCCATCGCGGGATCCGGCTCCACGCAGGTCACCGAAGGTACCCGGCCGGCGAACGCGGCGGCCGCCTTGCCGGTACCGGCGCCGATGTCGACCATCGCGTCGGGTACCGCGCCGGCGTAGTCGAATACCGCGTCGACCAGTTCCGCCGGATAACCCGGCCGCACGTCGTCGTACTCGTCGGCCACCTCGCCGAAGACCAGCCGCTGCTCACGCCCCGTGTCCGTCACATCGAGGCATGCTAGCGCCTCCCCGGACAGACCCTGATTCGATAATGGACATTATGTCAACCAGCGTCCGGCGATTCCTCGCGGCCCTGTCTGTCCCTTCCCAAATAGGTTGAGGCATGGGGCGGGCATCCCGGGTTATCTTGACGCACGTTCTGGCGAGGGTCGATGCTTTTGTGTCCTGCCTCGTCGCTGGTGGTCGGGTGCATCAGCACGGCCAATGTCTGCATCGGCAGGACAGCAGCCGCGGCGTTCGACCATCACGGTCCCGACGCCGGTCGTCAACGGTACGGGTCTGCTGATTCGGATCTCCGCTCCCCTACCGAAGGGTCTCCCCGCCGTGGGGTACGAACAACCCAGTGGCCCGGCGGCACGAACAGCTGAGTGCTACGTGGCCCCTGCTCGCCAGGGCGAATCTCCGTAGCGCCAGCCGGGTTGACGGTACGCGACGGAATGCCTCCGATGTCCACTGTGGACGACCGCGCCGGGGTCGGCGTCGTCGCATGCCGGTCTTCACCGGCCTGCTCGACGCGGCTGCTGGTGGTGATCCGTACCCAGCTACGCGGGCAATCGCATGCCGCAGGGCGTGTGCGGCGTGCCGCGTGAAGGTCGCAGATCGTGGCGGACGACGGTGTCGGACCCCCGCGGTAGCGTCGTCGCGCACGCTCCAGGAGGAGGAATCGTGACGAACGCTCGGAAGAAGGTCAACGTCACCTGCGCTGAGTGCGGCTGCACACGGTCCGTGCGTCCGGCGCTGGTCCGCGGCTTCGACGCGCTGGTGTGCGCCCGCCACCGCCGCGCCGACCCACCGGCCACTTTGGTCGTGCCCGACGGCCATGTCGTGGCCGTCACCTTCGACGTGGCGGGATATTTCGATGGCTACACCGTCAGGGAGTCGACCCCGGCCGAGGCACGCTCGCTCTGGCGTGCCGCGGCGCTCGCCGCCGCCGCGACCGGCCGTCCCGCCCCGCCGCCGCCTCCGGCCGCGGACATGCCGGCCTGGCAGCCGGTCGTCGATGCGTTGACCGCCAAGCTCGGCGCCGACGGCTGGGAGCTCGCCGACGCCGCCTCCGAGCGCGGCCGGCGGGGCCGGGTGTGGACAGTGAAGATCTACACCGACTTCGGCTGGGCCGGATTCCTCGCCGGTTCGCCGCGGCAGATCGCCGCGGATCTGGCCGCGATCCGCGACGACTACGCCGGACAGACGGCCGCCGCCGGGCTGACCTGTCCCCGATGTGACGCCGACTTGTCCCCGACCGCGCCGGCCGCCCGCTGTAGCTGCGGCTCGATCGCCTGGCGGCCGGCCCGCTGGAACGCCAACGACCTGGTGTCGGCGATCGCCGACGTGCTGGCCTACCTCGACGACGCCCCACCGTACGAGGTCGCCGCCGAGCAGGTGTTACTCACCCGCCTGCTCCAACCTGGCAACACGTGGGACGAGTGGTCCCCGCGCGAGCCGTTGCGCACGGCGCCCGCCTTCGAGGACGACGCGCTCACCTTCAACGACATCGCCGCCGCGCTGCAGACACTCGTTCCCGAGGCGCGCTGGGCGACGATCGGTGAGCGGTTGTGCGGCGTGCTGCCAATGGGTGCCCGGTGGGAGGGCGGGCGCGCCGCGCGGCTGCGCCAAGCAGCGAGCGACCTCGGGTACCGGCTGGTCCGGGAACACCCGGTCAATTCCCTGCCCATCCCCTGCCTGTCGGCGGGTGAAGACACCGACCTCGACCTGCCGAAGTGGTTCGACGTCACCGCCGCACCCGGGGGATGGCAGCTGCGTATCGATGCTGACGCCGACCGGTTGTGGCAGCGCTGCGTCGACGAGCACCCGGATGTGGACGACACCGAGCTCGACGACGTCGTGGGCGAGGTGGTGGGCTACGCCATGCCGTGCGGCGATGACGAGGTATGGGCGGTGGCCACGCCCTGGTGGGAGGGCGAAGGCGCTCTCGCGGTCGGGCGCCGCATCGACGACCCCTTCGACGCCGCGGCGCTGTCCACGGCGCTGCGCGAGGGTGTCGTGGCGGTGGCTGCCCTTCACACCACCGCCGCCACCCAGGTCAGCGCCCACTTCCGCGGCGCCGGGTAGCCGCCCACCGCCTGCGATGGACAGCGGCGCATGCCGCCACCGACGCAGCATTCCGGGCACCGAAAGATCACCGGGCATCTCCGCGCCCCATCAGCGTGACCGGTCACGCCCGATCACGTCGATGTCGCCCCACCTGCCTGTGATGTCGAGCAGTTCGACGCGTCCTATCCCAGCTGGTATGCCGGGGCGGACCGCCGGCCCGACGCGGGCAACGGCGACCAGTTCGCCTTCACCATGCGCGACCGCTCGATGTGTTCGTGTGGGATCACGAGACCGATAGCCGGACGATGGTTGCTCCGAGCCTGGCCGCTTAGCTGGAGTGGTGGCTGGACGGAAGGATCAACGTCTGACTCGGGCCCGCCCCATTTTTCGGCGGCAGCCGAAGGGGCGATGCACTGACATTAGATGTCGTTTTCACTGACGTTTCGGTGTCGTTCTACAACTCGGACAGCGCTAACAGGCGTTGTAGTCGTCCTTGAGGACGCGGCGGGCGGCGTTAACCGCGACCTCGCCCCACACCGACGTGAAGGTGTTATTGACATCGTAGCTGTCACTCCTGGTGGCACAGGCGTAGTTCCAGAACACGAACACCTTGGTGCCCGTTGTGGACGCGTAGTTCCAGTGGAAGAACGACTGACGGGATTCGGTCAGCCCGTTGTCCGAGATCCCTGAGGACGTGCCGTCGCCCAGCTGCTGTCGTGCCCCGAACTCATTGTTCATCAGCACATGGCCGGGATTGCGGCTGAGCCACCGGGTGAAGCTGCTGTAGTAGTCCTTGTCGTTCTGGCTGTAGATTTTGTATGCCAGAAACGAGTTGTGGGCGATACTTTCCAACTGCTGCCACCAGCCGGGCACATGTTTGTCGTTCATGTGTGTGAAGCCGCCCATGAACAACATGTGGTAGGGGTCGTGGGCGTAGTACTCGTTGAGAACGCCCTGGTAGAAGGCCCTGAGGTGATCCACGTCGGACTGGGTCTGCGGCGTGCTCGGCTCCCCCAGGAATGAGACGGCGACGATGGCCGTCCAATTCAGGTAGTGCGCGCTGACCGCATCGATCATGTTCGTCCAGCGGGACGGGTCGATGACCTGGCCGGCGGAGTAGCCCTTGGCCATCAGAATCTTCCCGTAGAAGCTGAGATCCAGGAGGACCCCGAGACCGCTGGCCTGGGCATGGCAGACCAGGTAGTCCATGTTCGCCCACACCGTAGGGTCGTCCCAACTCTGTGCGCCGCTGCGGTCGTCGAACTGGTCAGTCGGGCGCAGGAGGTTCTGGCCGGCGCCGAGAGCCACCGACAGGTCGCGGTCGATGTAGGACGTGAACCTGGCGTCGTGCCAGGCGGACGAGCCGCCGGGCGAGCGGTCGGCCGCGTAGAACGTGAAGCCGGTATAGCGGAGATCTGCGGTCGCCTGGTACCACAGGACGTTGTCCGAATGGACATCCACCACGTTGCCAGTTGCGGTTTGGCCGTTCGGGCAACGGAGCGGGCGATACACCGACGAGGTGGGGTTTGGTGCCGCCGGGTACGGCTCGGATGTGGTGGCGACGGTGATCTGCGGAACCACCACCACCGTGTACATGTGGACGCGGGTCGTTCCGCTGTCGGTGTTCGGACCGAGCTTTACGCTACCGGGGGCGAAGTCCTTGCGAAACAGATCGTACCGATTGCTACCAGTCTGGCTATCCGTCATAACCAGGCCGGTCCTCCGGTTCCATGACGAGTCCAACCAGGAGGGCTTGTCGGCAGCGATGCGGGAATCAAACGCCACGTAGACGCTCGCCGCCGTGTCGACGGTAAACGAGACGAGCGGGCCGAACCTGTAGGACTTGGACGCGTCGGCCGGCCTTATCCATGCCTGGCCGAGCAGCTCCACCGGCAGCGAGCTGAAGGTGTACGTCAGGTCGCCGTACTGCCTGTTCGCCTGCGCCAGGTTGCTCTGGACCGACCATTTGTTCGCGTGCGCCGAGTCGGCGACAGCAAGGTTGCTGAGGGTCACGACGGCGGGCCGCGTGCCGGCCGGCCGCACGGCCGAAGGACCATGAGGCGACGGTGCCGTACAGGACGCCGCGAAGATCAGACCCACGACTGCGGCAGTAGCAAGCAGACGCATCGGCAACGTCTTCCCTGCCCGGCTCCGCGCAGCGATCCGTAGCCCAGATCTTCCCCTGATTGCGAGCACGTCTCCCCATCCACAGCCGTCGGCCGCTGCGGGCACGCAGAGCCCGCCGGCCAACTTGAGGCGGCCTCAATGCCTGGGTCGGACCACGCCCCGCAACCGGCCCTAGGACTCTGGCAGATTACTCGATGTGTTCGGCGGCAGCCGAAGGGTCGATGCACTGTCATGAGATGTCGTTTTCACTAACGTTTCGGTGTCGCGTTCTGCAACGGGCTCACCGGTAAGCAGCGATCGCGGCCCCCAGCATTCGCCGGGGCCGCAGGCGGCGTCGGACAGTAGGTGTCGCGTGCGACGATCAACCGACCCCGCCGGTGGGCGACCCAACCCCACCACGGCCCTGCCTAGCCTGCATCCCCAGGGAGAGTCACATGCCTGACCAGTTGCCCGCCGTCTCGGTCGCGGCCCAGCTCACCGTGTCCACCGCAGCCGAGCTGAGCGCATCCTCCGAACAGGCCATCCAGACGGCGCGCACACTGGTCGACCAGGTCAAATCAGGCCAGTTGGCGGGGCTGGACCTCCTCAACGCGTACGACGAGGCAACAGCGGCCCTGGACAACGCCGCACAGCTCGCCGAGTTGATCTCCGTGTCCCACCCGGACGGGGCCCTGCGCGAGGCCGCTGACGCCGGCCGCCAAGCGGTCGCGAAGGTCTCCACCGACCTGTCCCTCGACCGTGACCTCTACGAGGCGCTGGCCGCACTGGACACGTCCGGGTTCGACCAGCCGACCCGTTACTACGTCGAACGCACGCTGCTCGCGTTCCGGCGGGCCGGCGTGGACCGCGACGAGGCCACCCGGGCCCGGGTGCGACAGCTGCAGGAGGAGCTGGTCGCCATCGGCCAGGACTTCGACCGCAACATCCGCTCCGACACCCGCGCCGCGCGGCTCGAGCCGGCCGCACTGGCCGGCCTGCCCGAGGACTACGTGCGGTCCCACCCGGTCGATGACGACGGGCTGGTGGCGATCACCACCGACTATCCCGACCTCATACCGGTGCTGACCTACGCGACTGACGCGGCCGCGCGGGAGCAGCTGTGGCGCTTGCAGCGTCAGCGCGCCCACCCGGCCAACATCGACGTGCTGCACCGGATGCTGACGCGGCGCTACGAGCTGGCCAGACTGCTGGGCTACCCGAACTGGGCGGAGTACGCAGCCGAGGACAAGATGATCGGCAACGCCGCCCACATCGCCGAATTCATCGAGCGGATAACGGTAGCCGCCAGCGACCGCGGAACCCGCGACTACGACGAGATGCTCGCCCGCAAGCGGGTCGACCGGCCGGACGCCACCGCGGTCGACCGGTGGGACGTGTGGTACCTGGAGGACCGCATCAAGGCGGAGCGGTTCGCGCTCGATACGCAGGCCATTCGCCCCTACTTCGAGTACGGGCGGGTCAAGGCGGGCCTGATGGCGCTGTGCGAGCGCCTTTTCGGTATCCAGTTCCACCGCCGCACCGACATTCCGGTGTGGCATGACGAGGTGGAGTGTTATGAGGTGTTCGACGGCGGACGGATGCTCGGGCGGATCTTCCTGGACATGCACCCGCGGCCGGACAAGTTCAACCACAACGCCTGCTTCCCGATGACACGCGGCAAGGCCGGCGTACGGGTGCCCGAATGCGCGCTCGTGTGCAATGTCCCCCGGCCTGGGGAGGAACCGGCCCTGCTGCTGCATTCGGACGTTGAGATGTTCTTCCACGAGTTCGGTCACGTGCTGCATTGCGTGTTGGGCGGCCAGGTGAAGTGGTCCGGGTCGAGCGGCTTCGCCTGCGAATGGGACTTCGTCGAGGCACCGTCGCAGCTGCTTGAGGAGTGGGTGCGCGACGCGGAGTCGCTGGCGACCTTCGCCGTGCACTACGAGACCGGGGAGCCGCTGCCGGCCGAGATGGTCGACCGGCTCCGCGCGGCCAGGGAGTTCGGCAAGGGATCTTTCGTGCTCCAGCAGATGGCCTATGCGGCGCTGAGCCTGGAGCTGTACAACGGGGACCCGGCGCTGGTCGACCCGATGGAGGTCGAGCGACGGACCAACGACCGCATCGTGCCGTTCGCGTACGTCGAGAACACCTACATGCCGCTAAGCTTCGGGCACCTGGACAGCTACTCGGCGCTGTACTGCACCTACATGTGGTCGCTGGTCATCGCCAAAGACCTGTTCACCGTGTTCAGCCGCGAGGGGTTGCTCTCGCCGGGGACGGCCGGGCGGTACCGGGACGCTGTGCTGGCGCCGGGTGGGTCGGCACCGGCGGCCGACCTCGTGCACGACTTCCTCGGCCGGCCGTACACCTTCGACGCGTACCAGATCTGGCTGGACTCCGACTGACCCGGGTGACGGGAGGAGCAGTGGGCACTCCCCCATTCCCACTTCCCGATTGGCTGCTGCTTCCAAATCAACTTGACGCATCCCAGACAGGTTGAGGTTTCCCAGCCATCTCGATGCACGCTCTGGCGAGCGATCGATGCTTCTCGTGTCCTGCCCTCTCGGCGGTGGTCGAGTGGCGCACACCCCTACCCCCCGATCGCATGTCGAGCCGGCACGGTTGGCGGCCGCGGTCGATGTCGCCTTCGTCGATTGCGGACGGCAGCGACGGGACCCTTCGCGACGATCATCCATCGAGGACGAATGGTTCCCTTCCCCGGTTACGGCCGCCCGTTCGGCGGATCTGCTGATCTCAGTTCCGCTCGGGATAGCCTGCCGTTCGTCGTGATATCGTCACAGTCATGGCCACAGCCAACCTCACAGTTTCTCTGCCGGAGCCTGTGCTCGACCGTTTCCGGGCAGTCGCCCGGGCGCGCAACACCACCCCGTCCGCCTTGGCCGCCGACCTCATCCGGCGGGCCAGCATGGTCGAGGGGGCACGCGAATACGCGGCGTGGGAAGCGGAGTCGGCCGGTGAAATGGCCGCCTGGGATCAGGCCATCGCCACTGACAACCCGCTGGCCGGCGCGGAGTGGTAGAGCAGGGCGAGGTTTACGACCTCGAGGTGGCCGCCGCCCACTACCGGGTCGTCGTCGTCTCATCCGGCGTGCACAACGCCGTGTTCGTGCCGTGGGTCGTGCCGATCCGCCGCGGTCACCGGGACGCCTGGCCATACGCGGTGCCGCTGGTCGACCCCGACCCGCTGGGTGGCACGGCGGACATGAACCGGCTCTCCCGGGCACGGGTGGGCGGGCAGCCAGTCGGTATGGTCACCGGCGCCACCATGCAGCGGCTACGCGAGGCGATCGCGGCGGTGTTCGCGGGATAGACTGCGGCCGCGTCCACCCAGGCAAGTCTCCAGGGCTTGCCCTGGGCACGCCGTTAGATCGGACCGCCCGTTATGTAGTGGATCCGGTCATCCCCCACCGCGCGGTTGAGGTCCTCCCCCAGGTGCGTCAGCAAGCTCGGGCTTCACGGCCGGGGCCGACCGCCTCCGCGAACGCGCTGCACGCTTCGTCGATCGACAGGCCCCGCTGGTCAGTCCACCGCGCCAGCGCGCTCTCCACGGCAAGCTGCATCGTGACCCGCAGGAGTCGCCCGAAAGCAAGGCCACCGATTCCGGCGTCCGCGCCCCCGTCGGGTCGTACTCGGCTTACGGGCGGCCACCCTCGTCTCGGCAAACGCATGGCCGGCTCCCCTTCGGGTCGGTCTGCCCATGCTGGCTGGCAGCCAGCAGCTGCGTCCTTCGACTAGATAGCGACGGCCCGAGTGATTCGCGGGGCTTCGCCGTGATGGGGCCGACCGAGGTCTACCGGCTGCTTGGTCTCGCTGTCATCGTCCGGCGGCGGGTGGTCGACGCGTCGCTGCAGCGAGCGCTCGAGCAGCGGTGGAGTGCCGGGCCACGCCAGCCCGCCGGGCCGCCGTTGACTGATCGCCCAGTCAACTGACCGCTCAGTCGGCCGGCGCGGCGGCCGGGGTCGCGACGACCTCCGGCGCCGGGGCCGGTATTGGCGGCGCTGGCCGTGCGGCCGGACCGTGAACCAGGCGGCGGACGCTGCGACTGGTCAGCATGCCGGCCACGGACAGCGCGGCGACGCCC
>CAZYCD010000136.1:0-12423 GCA_964645345.1 uncultured Micromonosporaceae bacterium | reverse complement strand
CGCAGGTCATGCCGAACGCGGTGGAGTAGTAGTGCGCGGCCTGCTTGGCGTTGCCGACCATGAAGTACAGGTGGTCGAGGCCGGTCACCGGGAACGGGTCGCTGCTCGCATCGTGGGCGATGGCCCCGACCAGTTCGTCGAGGCTGATGTCGGCCTGGGTCATGCTCGGAGCATCGCCTCCGCTGGTGCCCTGGGCAACAGTTAGCAGGACCGCTGGTCAGTATGCGCAATCTGCTGGGTGTATCGCCGGCCTGACTGGGCAGATTGCCCAGTGACGTTTACGGCTGTGGTCACCGGCTACCAAGGGCTTAAGTCGACAATTGAGGAGGCGGGCATGGCCACCAAGAAGGCGCCGGCAAAGGCGACGAAGTCGACCGCGGGGGCTTCGACGAAGCAGAACATCATCCGGCCGACCAAGGCCAACGGGCTGGTCGACGTTGATGTGGCCGCCGTGGGCCAGGACCTTCAGGACACCCTGGTCGAGCTGACCGACCTGCACCTGCGGGCCAAGCAGGCGCACTGGAACGTGGTGGGGCGGCACTTCCGGCCGGTACACCTGCACCTCGACGAGCTGACCGACGAGGTGCGCGAGGCCGCGGACCTGATCGCCGAGCGGGCGATCACCATCGGGTACCCGGTGGACGGGCGCCCCGCGACGGTCGCCAAGTGCAGCCCGCTGCCCGAGTTCCCGGCCGGTGAGCTCCTCGACACCGAGGTGGTCGCGTTGATCACCGAGTCGCTGGCGGACGTCTGCGGCACGGTACGCAAGCGGGTGGAGCACACCGAGGAGCTGGACGCGGCCACCCAGGATCTGCTGATCGGCGTGCTGCAGACGCTGGAGAAGCACCACTGGATGTTCGCGGCGCAGAAGGTGCCCGACTGACGCGAAGGCGCGAGCCGGCATGAGCGAGCCGACAGCGAGTGAGCATCGCAGGGCCGCCAAGGCCCGAGGAGCGGAGCGAGCGCGGGGCGAGCCGGCATGATGGTGCGGTGACGTCGTCCCCGGCGGCCGTGCCGACCCCGCCCATCGACTCTCTGGACGCGCGGCTGATCGCGCTGCTCACGGAGGAGCCGAGGATCGGGGTACTGGAGTGTGCCCGGCGATTGGGCGTGGCCCGGGGTACCGTTCAGGCCCGGCTGGACCGGCTCGCGGCGCGGGGCGTGATCCGCGGCTTCGGCCCGGACATCGCGCCAGCCGCGCTGGGCTTCGGGGTGACCGCGTTCGTGACCCTGGAAATCACCCAGAGTCGCGGTCACGACCCGGTCTCGGCGCACCTGTCGGCGATCCCGGAGGTGCTGGAGGTCCACACGATCACGGGCTCGGGCGATCTGCTCTGCCGGATCGTGGCCCGGTCGAACGCGGACCTCCAGCGGGTGATCGACCAGGTGGTCGCGTACCACGGCATCGTCCGCGCCTCGACGATCATCGCGCTCGCCGAGCAGATCCAGTACCGCACGCTCCCGCTGGTACGCGCCGCCGCCGGCTGATCGGCGTCCGCGGCCGTACAACGAGCGTACATATCCGACCGACACGGGCGGGTCGGGCATGCCTCGACGTCCTGATCGTGACCGCTACGGTGGGCACGTGGCGAACGGGCGAGCCGTCGGACGCTTCGAGGCCGTACTCGGGCTCGTCGGGATCATCGCGCTGGTCGTCACGTACTCGCTGGCCACCGGGTGGAATCCGCTGCCGGCCGCCGGCAACTGGCTGGAGAAGGTGCGCACCTTCAGCGATCCCGCGCCGGCCTGGAAGGTCACCGTCGGCGACCAGCCGTCGACCGCCATGGTCGCCTCCAACACAGTGATCATCAGCTCGCGGAGCAACGTCGAGGCGCGGCGGCTCAGCAACGGCGAGAAGATCTGGTCCCGCGACGTCGACTGGGCCGCGGTCGCCGGCAGCGACGGCGCCGTCGTGATCGCCGGGCGTACCGGCAAGGGGCACGGGTACGACGCGGTCGAGCCGGGTACCGGCCGGATCCTGTGGAAGGACGACGACGCCATCGGGGTCTGGACGTTCACCGACCTGGTGGTCGGTATCGCCTGCCCGGAGGTGATGACCTGCACGCTCACCGCCCGGTCGCCGGCCAGCGGGACGGTGCGGTGGACCGCGCAGCTGACCGGCAACGGCCGGACCCTCGCCGGGGCCAACAAGCCGCTGTCCGGGGTACACCCGCTCAGCGGGGTGGTCGCGCCGCCCCGGCCGGTACCGGCGATGCTCGGCTTCCCGCTCGACGACCAGGTCGAGGTGGTGTCCTCGGCGACCGGCAGGCGGCTGCACAGCTACAAGGGGACGCAGACGACCCGGGTCGTGCTCGCCGGGGACCACGTCCTGGTGACCACCGTCCTGTACCGCGACGGCCAGTGCCGGTACTCGGTGGACGGGCGTGACCCGGACAGCGACCGGCGCGACTGGCACCTCGACGGGTACGACCTGCGGACCTCGTCCGGGCTGGGCTGCGAGCAGCGCAAGGATCCGGGCGGCGGCGGCCGGTACGCGGTCGCGGTCGGGCCGGACAACCGCGAGCTGCTGCTCGACGCGTCCATCGGGGCGGTGGTCTACCGGGCGGGCGACGGCGAGTCGATCGCGGACACCGACGGGCGGATCGCCCTGGTGCGTACCGCGGACGTCAAGTCGGTCAAGGCGGTCGACCTGACCACGGGCTCGACGGTGTGGACCCGGTCGGCCGGAAAGTCGCTGAAGGTCGGGCTGGGGCCGGGCGTGGTGGTGTTCAGCGACCCCGGCGCCAACCAGCTCAGCACGGTCAGCGAGCAGGACGGCCGGTCGCTGCTGGACGCGAAGAGCGGGGCGACCGTCCTCGGGTACGCGGACAACGGGGTGGTCGTCAACATCGGCCGCACGGTGGGCTTGCTCACCTACCGGGGCGCGGCCTGACCCGCTGAGTAGGGTTGTGCCGTGCCCGATTTCAGGTATGCGCCGCTGCTCCCGCTCGGCGAGGACAAGACCGAGTACCGCCTGCTGACCACGGACGGGATCGCTGTCGTGGACGGGCCGGGAGGCCGCCGGTTCCTCACCGTCGAGCCCGAGGTACTGACCCGGCTCACCGACGAGGCGATGCACGACATCGCGCACTACCTGCGCCCGGCCCACCTGGCCCAGCTCCGGCGGATCATCGACGACCCCGCGGCGTCGCCGAACGACCGGTTCGTCGCCCTGGACCTGCTGCGCAACGCCAACATCGCGGCCGGGGGCGTGCTGCCGATGTGCCAGGACACGGGTACGGCGATCGTGATGGGCAAGCGGGGCCGGCACGTGCTGACCGACGGTACCGACGAGCGGGCCATCGCCCGGGGCGTGTTCGACGCGTACACCCGGCTGAACCTGCGGTACTCGCAGCTCGCACCGCTGACCATGTGGGACGAGAAGAACACGGGCTCCAACCTGCCGGCGCAGATCGAGATCTACGCGGGCGACGCGCACCCGGACAGTTACGAGTTCCTGTTCATGGCCAAGGGCGGCGGCTCGGCGAACAAGTCCTACCTGTACCAGGAGACGAAGGCGCTGCTGAACCCGGCGCGGATGATGCAGTTCCTGGAGGAGAAGCTGCGGCTGATCGGTACCGCCGCCTGCCCGCCGTACCACCTGGCCGTCGTCATCGGCGGTACCAGCGCCGAGTTCGCCCTCAAGACGGCGAAGTACGCCAGCGCCAAGTACCTCGACAACCTGCCGACCGAGGGCTCGATGGACGCGCACGGCTTCCGCGACCTGGAGCTGGAGGCGCAGGTACTGGAGTTGACCCGCGACTTCGGCATCGGCGCGCAGTTCGGCGGCCGGTACTTCTGCCACGACGTGCGGGTGGTCCGGCTGCCGCGGCACGGCGCGTCCTGCCCGGTCGCCATCGCCGTATCCTGCTCTGCAGACCGCCAGGCGCTGGCCCGGATCAGCCCCGAGGGCGTGTTCCTGGAGCAGTTGGAGACCGACCCGGCCCGGTTCCTGCCCGAGGTGGAGATGGAGGGGGAGCCGGCGGTCGCCGTCGACCTCAACCGGCCGATGGCGGAGATCCGGGCGCAGCTTTCCGGGTACCCGGTGAAGACCCGCCTGTCCCTGACCGGCCCGCTGGTCGTGGCGCGGGACATCGCCCACGCGAAGATCGCCGAGCGGCTGGACGCCGGTGAGCCGATGCCGCAGTACCTGCGTGACCACGCGGTCTACTACGCCGGGCCGGCGAAGACCCCCGAGGGGTACGCCAGCGGCAGCTTCGGCCCCACGACGGCCGGCCGGATGGACTCATACGTGGCGAAGTTCCAGGCGGCCGGCGGCTCGCTGGTGATGCTCGCCAAGGGCAACCGGTCGGCCCAGGTGACCCGGGCCTGCCAGGAGTACGGCGGGTTCTACCTCGGCTCGATCGGCGGCCCGGCGGCCCGCCTGGCCCAGGACTGCATCACCAGGGTCGAGGTCCTGGAGTACCCCGAGCTGGGCATGGAGGCGGTCTGGCGGATCGAGGTGCGGGACTTCCCGGCCTTCATTGTCGTGGATGACAAGGGCAACGACTTCTTCGCCGAGACGAGTAAGCCTGTGCTGACTGTGGGTAGACCTGCCTAAAAGGTGACCGTTTCCCTGGTTGTCCGGGGTTGCGGCGGCGAACGACAATAACCGGCGTGTCGCAGCCCCCGTACCCGTACGGCACCCCGCAGGATCCGGCCAACCAGCCGCCTTCGGACCCGTTCCAGCAGGCCGGTTACCCGCCCGGCTACCCGGACGCGGGCTTTCCGGACCCCGGGTACCAGTCGGCTACCTACCCCGCCCAGCAGCCGTACCCGCCGACCCAGCCCTACCAGCCCGGCCAGTACCCGGGCTACCCCGGCCAGCCGATCTACCCCGGGTACCCGCCGGCGGCTCCACCGCCCAGGCGGGGTGCCACGGTCGCCATCATCACGGTGGTGGCGCTGCTGCTGGTACTCGTCGTCGGCGGCGGGGTCGCGGCGGCCTACCTGATCCCGAAGAACAACAAGCCGCAGGCCCAGGGCGGCGGCAGCGCGACGCCGCCCGCCTCGCAGACGCCGTCCGCCCCGGCCTCGCCGACCCCGGCTCCCGGCCCGACCCATTCCGGCGACCTTCGCACGTTCCTGGTACCGATGCCCGGCGGCGCGAAGAAGTGCGCCAACGAGGAGGGCACCGACGGCTCCCTGTCCCTGAGCCAGGCGGCGAACCTGAGCACCCAGCCGGACAAGCGGACGGCCGAACTGCAGCAGTACAAGTTCACCGGCGGGGCGGTGCGCTGCTGGGTGGCCGGCGACGGGACCGTGGTGGACGTCCGGCTGTACCAGTTCGACTCCACCGACCACGCGGCGGGCTTCTTCGACGCCGACGTCCAGGGCACCAAGCCGCTCTACTCGCCGGACAACGTCACCGACATCACCGGGGTACCGGGAGGCCAGTCCTTCGCAAACCCGGCGCCGGACAGCAACGGAGACGTCCAGGTGATCAGCATCGGACTGCGGGGTGACGTCGTGCTGGTGACCGCGGTGCGGCAGTCGCCGCCAGTGAAGCTGTCCGCCGCCGAGAGCGTGCTCACCGCCGAGTACCAGAAACTGTAGGCCCTACCCCGGGCCACAATGGGTGGCATGGTCGAGTACCGCACCGAGCACGACACGATGGGTGAGGTCCGGGTACCGGCGGAGGCGCTGTGGAGGGCGCAGACGCAGCGGGCCGTGGAGAACTTTCCGATCTCGGGTACCCCGCTGGAACGGGCGCACCTCGCCGCGCTGGCGCAGATCAAGGCGGCCGCCGCCGGTACCAACGCGGAACTCGGGGTGATCCCGGCCGAGGTGGCGGAGGCGATCGAGGCGGCCGCGGCCGAGGTGGTCGCCGGTACCCACGACGCCCACTTTCCGGTCGACGTCTTCCAGACCGGTTCGGGCACCTCGTCCAACATGAACATGAACGAGGTGCTGGCCACCCTCGCCGAGCGGCGGCTGGGCCGGCCGGTGCACCCGAACGACGTCGTCAACGCCTCCCAGTCCTCCAACGACGTGTTCCCGTCGTCGATCCACCTGGCCGCGACGGCGGCGGTGACCCGGGACCTGATCCCCGCGCTGGACCACCTCGCGTCCACTGTGGACACAAAGGTCGCCGAGTGGGCGGGCGTGGTGAAGGCCGGGCGTACCCACCTGATGGACGCCACCCCGATCACCCTCGGCCAGGAGTTCTCGGGCTACGCCGCCCAGGTCCGGTACGGCGTCGAGCGGCTGCGCGCGAGCCTCCCGCGCCTGGCCGAGCTGCCGCTGGGCGGCACCGCCGTCGGTACCGGCATCAACACCCCGCCGGACTTCGCGCGCCTGACGATCGGACGGCTGGTCGAGGCGACCGGCCTGCCGGTGACCGAGGCGCGCAACCACTTCGAGGCGCAGGGCGCCCGCGACGCACTGGTCGAGACGTCCGGCCAGCTCCGCACCATCGCGATCGGGCTGCACAAGATCGCCGGTGACGTCCGCTGGATGGGCTCGGGCCCCCGGGCCGGCCTCGCCGAACTGCACATCCCGGACCTGCAGCCGGGTTCGTCCATCATGCCGGGCAAGGTGAACCCGGTGGTGTGCGAGGCGGTGCGGCAGGTCGCGGCACAGGTGATCGGCAACGACGCGGCGGTCGCCTTCGCCGGCTCGCAGGGCGACTTCGAGCTGAACGTGATGCTCCCCGTGATGGCCCGCAACCTGCTGGAGTCGATCCGGCTGCTGGCCTCGGTGAGCCGGCTGTTCGCCGACCGCTGCGTCGCCGGGCTCATCGCCGACGAGGAGCGGACCCGGGAGTACGCGGAGAGTTCGCCGGCGATCGTGACGCCGCTCAACCGCAACGTCGGGTACGACGAGGCGGCCGCGATCGCCAAGCAGGCGTTGGCTTCCCGGTCCACCATCCGGGAGGCGGCCATCGCCCGGGGACACGGCGATCTGGACCTCGACCAGATCCTGGACGTGCTGCGGATGACCGGTCGCTGACCTGGGTATCCTGAGCGCGTGCTGGTGGTGACCATTGACGATCTTCCTGGGTACCAGATCCGGGAGATCGTGGGCGAGGTCGTCGGAGTGACCGCGCGCCCGCAGAACAAGTTCACCGAGGGCGCCCGGTCGCTGACCGGTACCCTCTCCGCGGCCGGCGAGCAGTACCTGATCGCCGGCCGCCGCGAGGCCGTCGAGCGGATGGCCTACCACGCGCGCAACGCCGGCGCCAACGCTGTCCTCGGCATGCGCTTCGACCACCGGGTCATCTCGGAGAGCTGGGTGGAGATCTGCGCCTACGGCACGGCGGTGGTGGCGGTGGCGATCGGCGGGGTACCGCCGCAGCGCCGCATCTCGCGCAGCCGCCGGCTGGCAACTCCGCCGCCACCCGAGCCGACCCTTTACGAGGCCACGATGGCCGACGAGGGCCCCGCCTAGCCGCGGAGCAGGTCACGGATCGCCCCGAGCACCTCGTGCGGGTGCTCCACGTGCAGGTACTGGTGGGGAGCGTCGGCGAGGACGCGCTGCTCGCCGCGGGGTACCGACGCGGCGAGCGCGGCGTGCATGGCGCTGATGCCCTCGTGCGCCCGCCGCATCAGCTCCTCGGATGCGAACTGCGCCCAGTACGGGTTGCGGCCCGTGGCGCTGAACACGACCATCGGCACGTCCGGCAGCCGGCCGCCACCGCGCAGCTCGTCATACACCTCGGTCTCGAAGTTCGCCGACTCCAGCATGCCGGTCCGCCACGCGGTTACGTGGTGGTCGATGAGCGGCCCGCGCACGTCCTCGGGCCACCGCGCGTAGAGCTGGGCCAGCGCGGCCCGCCACGCGTCCACCTGGTCGCCGGTCGGCTCCGGCAGGTTCGCCAGGTCGGGCTTCATCCGCTCGTTCAGCTCGGCCGCCTCCTCCGGCAGGTAGCTGAAGATGTCCTCGTGACCCGGGTCGAGCAGGAGCAGGCCGGCCACCTCGCCCGGGAAGCGCTGCGCGTAACGGCGGGCGTAGAAGGCGCCCAATGAGTGGCCGACCAGCAGGTATGGGGCCGGTACCCCGGCGGCGCGCAGCAGGTCGCGCAGCTCGTCGGCGACCGCGGTCGGGGTGCGCGGCAGGTCGACCGGGTCGCTCCAGCCGGTACCGGCGCGGTCGTAGAGGACGCTCGTGGTCAGCTCGGCCGCGCGTTCGTGCAGCTCCAGGTAGTCCAGCCCGACGAGGCCGGCGCCGGGCAGGAACACGACGGCGGGCCCACCGGTACCCGACCGGTGGATCGTCAGCCGGCGACCCCCGGCCTCCTGGAGGCTTCCCCGTGGTGGCTGCATTCTCTGCTCCTCGCGCTCGGCGTCATTGCTCTCAATGATGCGAACATTATCAGACGTGAGACAATAGCGCCCATGGACCCGGTCGACCTGCTGCTGCACCCGGTGCGGCTGCGCATCGTGCACGCCCTGTCCGGCGGGCAGGTGCGCAGCACCTCGGAGCTGTGCGCGCGGATGCCGGACGTCTCCAAGGCCACGGTGTACCGGCACGTCGGGCAGCTCGCCGACGGCGGAGTCATCGAGGTCGACGGGGAGCAGCGGGTACGCGGATTCGTGGAGCGCCGGTACCGGCTGCGCCGCGAGCGGGCCGTGATCGACGCGGAGACGGCGGCCTCGGCGACCGTGGAGGACCACCGTCGCGTCTTCGCGGTGGCGATGGCCGCGCTGCTCGCCGAGTTCCACTCCTACCTCGACCGGGACGGTGCCGACCCGACCGCCGACGACGTCGGGTACCGGCAGCACGCCGTGTGGCTGAGCGCGGAGGAGCGGGCCGGCCTCATCGACGGCCTGCGCCGGGCGATCCTGCCCTACGCCGGAAACGCCGCCACGCCTGGCCGCAGCCAGCACCTGCTCTCGCCGATCCTGTTCCCCATGGCGGAGCCGCCAGCCGATCCGGCCGAGCCGCCGGTGGAATGACGTCGGCCGGCGTCAGCCGAGGGCGTTGGCGACGGCAACCGCGGCGGCCACCACGGCCGGGCCGGCGACGGTCGGGTCGAGCGGGGCCAGCGCGACGACACCGACGCTCGCCTCCAGCCCGGGTACCCCGTGCACCGGGGCGGCGATGCCGTAGGCGCCGGGCTGCAGCTCGCCGCTGCTCTCGATCCACTCGTTGCCCGCGGTCGGGATACCGCCCCGGCCGGAGACGATCGCCCGGCCCGCCGCGCCCCGGTCGAGCGGGTGCCGGGAGCCGGTGCGGTACGCGACGTGGAACTGCGTCCAGCTCGGCTCGACCACGGCCAGCGCGACCGCCTCCCCGCTGTCGGCAACCGTGAGGTGCGCGGTCGCGCCGACCTGTTCCGCGAGCCGGCGCAGCGCCGGCATCGCGGCGTCGGCGATCAGCGGCTGGGCCCGCCGGGCGAGTTGCAGGACACCGGGTCCGATGCGCAGCTGGCCGGCTGCATCCCGGCGGATCATGCCGTGCCCCACCAGAGTCGCGGCCAACCGGTAGACCACCGCCCGGCCCACGCCCAGCCGGTGCGCGGCCTCGGTGATGCTCAACCCGCCGGGCGCGTCGGCCACGAACTGCAACAGGCGCAGGCCGCGGTCAAGGGTCTGCGCGGTCTCCTCCACATGCGGAGGGTAGCCCGCCACCGCCCGGCCCGGGCGCCTCTCGGCCCGGGGACCGCCTGGCCCGGGCGCCGCCTGGCCCGCCGGGGCGGCCGCCGAGCGGCTCGATCCACGTCGCCGTGGCCGGCCGTATTACCCTTTGAGGGTGACGCTACGCCTGTATGACACCGCGACCCGCTCGGTGCGGGACTTCGTCCCGCGGGTACCCGGTCAGGTCGGGATCTACCTGTGTGGCCTCACCGTGCAGTCCGGTCCACACATCGGCCACCTTCGTTCCGGCGTGAACTACGACGTACTGCGGCGCTGGTTGCTGCACAGCGGCCTCGCGGTGACCTTCATCCGGAACATCACGGACATCGACGACAAGGTACTGGCGAAGTCGATCGACCAGGGTGAGCCGTTCTGGGCCATCGCCTACCGCAACGAGCTGACCCTCGGCGCCGCCTACCGCGCGCTGAACGTGCTGCCGCCGACCTACGAGCCGCGGGCCACCGGGCACATACCCGAGATGCACGAGCTGATAGGCGAACTGATCGCCGGCGGCCACGCGTACCCGGCCACCGACGGCTCGGCCGACGTGTACTTCGACGTCCGCTCCTACCCGGAGTACGGCGCGCTGTCCGGGCAGCGGGTGGACGCGATGGAGCCGGCCGCGGACGCGCCCGAGCGGGCCAAGCGGGACCCGATCGACTTCGCGCTGTGGAAGGGCGAGCGGAGCGACGAGCCGGCCGACGCGTACTGGCCGAGCCCCTGGGGTCGCGGCCGGCCGGGCTGGCACATCGAGTGCTCGGCGATGTGCCGCCGGTACCTGGGCGCGGAGTTCGACATCCACGGCGGCGGGCTCGACCTGGTCTTCCCGCACCACGAGAACGAGGTGGCCCAGTCCCGCGCGGCGGGGCTGCCGTTCGCCCGGTACTGGGTGCACCACGCGCTGCTCAACCTCGGTACGGCCAAGATGAGCAAGTCGCTCGGCAACGTGGTCGACGTGGCCGCGGTCGCCGCCATGGGCGTGCGCCCGATCGAGCTGCGCTACTACCTGATCAGCGCGCACTACCGGTCGATCATCGACTTCACCGAGGCGGCGCTGCAGGAGAAGGCGGCCGCCTTCCGGCGCGTCGAGGGCTTCGTCACCCGGGCCGCCGAGTTGGTAGGAGCCGTCGACCCCGGCCCGCTGCCGGCCGGATTCGTCGAGGCGATGGACGACGACCTCAACACCGCGGGCGCGATGGCGCTGCTCCACGAGGCGGTCACCGCGGGCAACGCGGCGCTGACCGACGGGGGCGATGCGGTCGCCGCGCTGGCCCAGGTTAGGGCGATGCTGGGGGTACTCGGGCTGGACCCGCTCGACCCGGCGTGGTCGACCGGTACCGGCGACGACCTTCGGTCCACTGTGGACGGTCTGGTCGCGCTCGCCCTTGAGCAGCGGGCGATGGCCCGGGAACGGAAGGACTGGCCGGCGGCCGACGCCGTACGCGACCAGTTGAAGCGCGCCGGTGTGATCGTCGAGGACACGCCGCACGGACCACGGTGGAGCATCGCGGATGGCAGGTAACTCGCAGCGCCGGGGACGGCGGGTCACGCCCAAGAAGGGCGCGACGGTCGGCTCCGGCGGGCAGCGCCGTGCGGGCCTCAAGGGCAAGGGCCGCACCCTGCCCGCCGACGAGCGGCCGTGGCACAAGGGGTACTCCGGCGACGAGCCGCTGCCCGACCGCACCGCCTGGAAGCAGGAGAAGGAGCGCCGGGCGGCCGCTGCCCAGGGTCGGGCGCCCAAGGTGGGGCAGCCCGGTACCAAGAAGACGAGCGGCAAGGGCGGTGGTACCACCGGCGGTGCCCCGCGAAGGCCGATGCCGCGGGTCGCGCCCGGGCGGAAGGCCGCTCCGGCCAAGGAGGCTCCGGAGCTGCTCCTCGGCCGCAACCCGGTGGTCGAGGCGCTGCGGGCACACGTACCGGCCACCGCGCTCTACGTGGCCAGCGGGATCGACATCGACGACCGGGTCAACGAGGCCGTCCGTACCGCCGGTGACCGGGGCATCCCGCTGCTCGAGGTGGGCCGCTCGGAACTGGACCGGATGACGGGCGGGGTACTGCACCAGGGCATCGGACTGCAGGTACCCCCGTTTGCCTACGAGCCCTTCGACGACCTGCTCGCGGCTGCCACGGAGGCGACCACCCCGCTGCTGGTGGCCCTTGACGGGGTGACCGACCCGCGCAACCTCGGCGCGGTCGTGCGCTCGGCGGCGGCCTTCGGCGCGCACGGAGTCGTACTGCCGGAGCGCCGCGCGGCGGGGATGACCGCGACCGCGTGGCGGACCAGCGCGGGTGCGGCGGCGCGGGTACCGATCGCCCAGGTCACCAACCTGACGCGGACGCTGCGGCGGTGCCAGGAGGAGGGGTTCCTGGTCGTCGGACTGGACGCGGACGGCGAGATGCCGCTCTACGAGCTGGAGGCCGCGGTCGGCCCGATGGTGGTGGTCGTCGGCTCGGAGGGCCGGGGACTGTCCCGGCTGGTCGGCGAGACCTGCGACCTGTTGGTGAGCATCCCGATGGCCTCCGACGTGGAGTCGCTCAACGCCTCCGTCGCGGCCGCTGTCACGCTGGCCGAGATCGCCCGGCGCCGCACGTCCTGAGCCTTCCGGCCGGCGCCGCCGGGACCGCCGCCGAATGACGAAGGGGCGGCCCGTTGCCGGGCCGCCCCTGTCGTGTGTCCTGCGTCAGATCCGCACGCCGTTGACGGCGTGGAACGCGTGGTGGTGACCCACCCGCGGCTTGACGAAGACGGTGTCACCCATCCGCGGGGTGCGGCGGCCGTCGGTACGCACGACGAAGCGCTCGTCCGCGCCGCTCAGGTTGACATGCCCGTAGACGTAGGCGTCCG
>CAZYCD010000135.1:0-12458 GCA_964645345.1 uncultured Micromonosporaceae bacterium | reverse complement strand
TCGAGGCGAACAGGCTGATGGCGGGGCCGAAGTTGCTGTCCCAGCCGAGCCAGCCCGAGTGCGCGGCGTCGAGGTAGTTGTACACATTGGGGATCGCGTGGAACTTGTTCAGCGCGTACTGGACGCCCTTGACGTACCCACCGTTCTGCTGCATGGTCGCGCACGACGCCATGTTGGTGTTGGTGACCAGGTTCGGCAGCGAGTCCGGCTCGATGACCAGGACGATCCGGATGCCCGAGTACTTCGAGTTGCTCAGCACCGACGCGATGGGGTCGATATAGGACGACTCGTAGGTGGACAGACCGGTCGGCGGGATCTCCCCGTTGGAGGCGAGCGCAGCGCAGTCGCGACCGGGCAGGTCGTAGATCACGAACCCGGCCAGCGTCGCGCCCTGCGCGACCGCGGCGTCCAAGTGGCCGGCGAGGCTGCGGGTGTACCCGGAGCCCGACGGCGCGGTGATCGCGGCCATGCTGTCCAGCCACACGAAGGTGGGCTGGTTGGAGATCCTGCTACCGCCCGGCTCGGCGTTCGCCTTCGCGGCCCAGTCCGGGTTCACGTACCACTTCGCGCCCACGAACGGGTTGTCGACGTGCGGGCAGTTGGTGCAGTTGGTCGGCGTCGGAGTAGGCGACGACGTCGGGGTGGGCGAGGTGGTGCCGGTCGGCGACGTGCTAGGGGTCGGCGACGTGGTACTCGTCGGGCTCGTCGTTGGCGTGGGGCTGCCGGTCGTCGAACCGTTGCAGGTGACGCCGTTGAGCGTGAAGGAGGTCGGCACGCTGTTGGTACCGGTCCAGGAGCCGTTGAAGCCCATGCCGGTCAGCGTCGCGCCAGTGGCGATGCTGCCGTTGTACGACATGTTCGTGACGGTCACGTTGGCGCCGGACTGGGTCACGTTGCCGTTCCAGAGCTGGGTCACCGTCTGGCCGTTGGCGAAGGTCCACTTCAGCGTCCAGCTGGTCAGCGGGTCGCCGAGGTTGGTGATGTTCACGTTGGCGCCGAAGCCGCCCGGCCACTGGTTGGTGATGGTGTAGCTGACCTGACAGCCGGTCGCGGCCTGGGCCTCGGTCGCCGTGATGAGCGCGGTGGCCGAGGCTACGGCCATCGCGCTGATGAGCAGGATGCCCATCCGCGCGCGGCGTCTACGGCCGGCGATGGTGAAGCGCATGCGGTGCTCCTCGTGGGGTGTGTGCGCCGGAAGGTCCGGCTGTGGTGTGCTGTGCCGCCGTGGTGGCGGGTGGCCAAGCCAGGTGGCCGGTTTCCGATGGGCGGATGTCGCAGCGGTACGGGTCGCGGAGGCGGTCAGGGCAGGAGCGTCTCCAGAGGGTTCGCCGGCCCGGGGGAGCCGACGGGGTACGCCGGGCTACGCGGCGGGGCCACCTCCTCCACTGTGGACGGTGCAGCTGAACAGGGTGTGCGGTATCGGACGGCGGCGTTCGGGCGGGCCGTCGTGTCGTCTTCGGTTCGAAGCGCCATGGGAGCGCTTCCATGGAAATTTGGTAATGGACTTTAGTCCCTGTTTCCGGCTTGTCAACGAGTGCGCACAAGATTCTCAGCGGAACGGGGCATTCGCCGCCGGCAATGCCTGATATCGACGCCGTTCGAAGATCGAGGGTTGATACGGGAGCGCTTCCGTGTCAGGATGCCCGTTGCGTGGGAGTCGATCCAGGTCGCGTCCCATGGCACCGCAGGGCAGCCGTCCGCAGGTCCGGCGCGGTGCCGTGCCGTGGCCCCGCCGGTGTCGCCGATCCAGCCGACCCGGGTCGCCCGCCGTTCGGGCCGGGCATCCGATCGCGTCGTGGTGCTGTCCCTCGCCACCGGTACCTCGACCGTCATCGAGGAGTACGCACGCATGAAACTCGCACCGCGCCGGGCACCACGGCGGCGTGGCAGACGCGCCGCGCCGGCCGACGTCCTGCCGTTTCCGGCCATCTGGCCAACCCTTCCCACACCCCGCAAGGTCCTCCAGCGGGCGGGTCCGCCGCCGGCTGGAGGACACCCACCCGTCTAGGAGTTGCCTCGACATGAGACACCGCTCAGTTGCGCCGCTCGCCGCGGCGCTCGGCGCGGTCGCCGCGACGGCGCTCGCCGCCACCGCCCTGTCGGTTGTCGCCAAGCCCGCCTCGGCGGCCTCGGCCGGCTGCCGGGTCAGCTACACCATCACCAACCAGTGGCCGGGCGGCTTCGGCGCCAACGTGAACATCACCAACCTTGGCGACCCGTTGACCAGCTGGACGCTCGGCTGGACGTTCGCCAACGGGCAGATGGTCACCCAGTTGTGGAACGGCACGGTCAGCCAGTCCGGCTCCGCCGTGCGGGTGACCAGCATGTCGTACAACGGCAGCATCGGCACCGGTGCCACGTTGACCGGCGTGGGCTTCAACGGCAGCTGGAACAACGTCACCAACAGCGTCCCGACCGCGTTCACGGTCAACGGAGTCACCTGTACCGGCAGCGTGACGAGCCCGTCGCCGGGCACGCCGCCGCCCACGGTCACGACGCCGCCACCGACCACACCGCCGCCGACGACGCCCCCGCCCACCACACCCCCGCCGACCAGCCCGCCGCCGAGCGGCGCCGCACCGGCGCTGCACGTGTCCGGCAACAAGCTGCTGACCGCGTCCGGCGCGACGTACCGGCTGCTCGGCGTGAACCGCTCGGGCGGCGAGTTCGCCTGCATCCAGGGCAACGGCATGTGGAACGGCCCGATGGACCAGGCCTCGGTCACCGCGATCCGCTCGTGGAAGGTGCGGGCCGTGCGGGTACCGCTGAACGAGGAGTGCTGGCTGGCCACTGCCGACGTACCCGCTGGCGGCGTCAGCGGCGCGGCGTACCAGCAGAACGTCAAGGACTACGTGAACCTGCTGATTGCCAACGGGATCACCCCGATCCTCGATCTGCACTGGACCTACGGCCAGTACACCGGTCCGTCGGCCGGCTGCTCGGACGTCAAGGCCACCTGCCAGAAGCCGATGCCGGACGCGCAGTACTCGCCGTCCTTCTGGACCGGAGTCGCCAACGCCTTCAAGGGCAACAATGCCGTGGTCTTCGATCTGTTCAACGAGCCGTACCCGTCACGGGCCAGCGGGAGTTCGGAGACCGCGGGCTGGGTGTGCTGGCGTGACGGCGGCACCTGCCCGGGCATCGGGTACCAGGTCGCCGGCTTCCAGTCTCTGGTCAACGCGGTACGCGCGACCGGCGCCACCAACGTGATCCTGGTGGGCGGGCTCGAGTACTCCAACGACCTGACGCAGTGGCTGCAGTACAAGCCGACCGACCCGACCGGCAACCTGGCCGCGTTCGCCCACATCTACAACTTCAACTCCTGCTCCAACACGTCGTGCTACGACAGCCAACTGGCACCGGTCGCCGCGCAGGTACCGCTGACCCTCAGCGAGATCGGCGAGAACGACTGCGCACACGGCTTCGTGGACACCCTGATGAGCTGGGCCGACTCGCACGCGGTCGGGTACCTGGGGTGGACCTGGAACAACTGGGACTGCTCCAGCGGCCCGGCGCTGGTCACCGATTGGAACGGTACTCCGACGGCCTACGGCCAGGGCCTCAAGGACCACCTGGCAGCCGTCAGCAACTAGCGACGAGGGGGTGGCCGCCGCACCCCGACCGCACGGCGGCCACCCCTCTATTGAACCCCGACCGGCTCGTCCGTGCGATGTGGGCGGACAGCCGGATCCGGACTCCGACATAGTTGCCAGGTGCCCGGCCCCAATGTCGCTTGTGGACTCTGCGGCGCCGGGCCGACCGTGCCGGCGTGGGCTTTCTCCGGGACCCACCATCCACTGTGGACCCTGCGCGGAGGCACTCACCCGCGCCGGCACCGGCGACCTGCCCTCCGGAGGCTGGCCGTGACCATCGGCTGACCTCGAGGCGCAGCCGGTACCATTCGACCCATGCGGCACGGTAGGCGGGTTGTGGTCGGGGTGACAGCGGTCGCGCTGGGACTGCTCGTCGCCGGGTGCGCGCCGGCCGGCGGCGGCACGGCGGCACCGTCCGCGAACGCGGCGGACCACTCGGGCCACGCCGGCCACGGCGTCAGCTCCTCGCCCTTCTCCCCGCCGCCGGCCGCGCCGCTGCGCCCAGGCGAGCGCTTCCTCACCGTGACCATGCCGGAGCCCTACACGCCCGTGGCGCCCAACGGCGGTACCGACGAGTACCGCTGCTTCCTTGTCGACCCGAAGCTGACCTCCACCGCGTACCTGACGGGCAGCCAATTCCTGCCGCAGAACTCCGCCATCGTGCACCACGCGATCTTCTTCCGGATCGATCCGGCACAGGCCGCCCGGGCGCGCCAGCTCGACGACAGCACGCCCGGGGAGGGCTGGACCTGCTTCGGCGACGCGGGCCTCGGCGGACAGTCGGCCTGGGTCGCCGCCTGGGCGCCGGGCGCCAACGAGACGCTGCTCGGTACCGGCCTCGGGTACCCGATGCCGGCCGGCAGCATGCTCGTCATGCAGGTCCACTACAACCTGCTCGCCACGGGCGGGAAGCCGGACGGCTCCGACCAGTCCGGCATCAGGCTGCGGCTGGCCGATGGGGGTACCCGCCTGACCGCTCTGCAGACCATGCTGCTGCCCGCCCCGGTCGAGCTGCCCTGCGCCAACGGCGAGTCCGGCCCGCTGTGCGACCGGAAGGCGGCCGTCGCCGACGTCCGCAGGCGCTTCGGCGCCGAGATCGGCGCGACGGAGGCCGGGCTGATCGAGTTGTGCGACGGCGGTACCGTCAGGTCGGGTCCGACGCAGTCCTGCGACCACCCGGTGCCCCAGTCCGGCACGGTTTACGCGCTGGCCGGGCACATGCACCTGCTCGGGCGCTCCATCAAGGTGGAGCTGAATCCGGGCACCCCGCGCGCGCGGACCCTGCTGGACGTGCCGAACTACAACTTCGACAACCAGGCGGTCCAGCCGCTGTCCTCGCCGGTCGCGGTGCACGAGGGGGACGTCCTGCGGGTGACCTGTACCCACGACGCCGGGCTGCGCGCCCTGCTCCCCGCGCTGCGCGGCACTCCGCCCCGGTACGTGGTGTGGGGCGACGGTACCAGCGACGAGATGTGCCTCGGCCTGGTGATCTGGTCGGTCGCCTGAGCCGCGCTCAGAGCAGCGCGCCAGCCTCGGCCGCCTGGCCGGCGACCGCGAGCCCCTGACCGGCGACCGCGAGCCCCTGGCGGGGGACCGCGAACTCCTGCCGCGCCGGTACGAGTTCCCGCTGCGCGGCGGCGAGCCGGCGCAGGATGGTGAGGTTCTTGCTGATCACCCCGGTCACCCCGAGCCACCGAGCGTGCTCCAGGGCGGCCTCGGTATCCACCGGCCACGCCATCACCAGGTCGGTGGCCCGGTGCAACTCGGCGACGACGGCCGGGTTGAGCAGGCGCCTGTTGATCGACAACCCGTCGACCCGGCGCCGGCGTAGCAGGGCGCGCAGCCGGCGCAGCTGCAGCGGGTTGGCCGCGGAGTACACCCGCCGCACGTTCGGGTCCGCGGCGAAGGCGTCAAGCATCCGCCACTGCTTGGTGCAGACGGTCACCGGCATCCCCGGCACGTACCGCCGCAGCAGCGCCGCGACCTCGGCAGCCACCCGCAGCCCGGGGCCCTTGAGGTCGAGCATCAGGCCGGGTCGCTCGCCGGCCTCGGCGAGCAGGTCGGTCAGGTTGGGCAGCACGATGTCCCGCCGCCGGTCGACCTCCCACCACTTCTCCCAGAAGAAGTGCTGTCCGATCGCCTTGCGGTGCCTGACTTCCAGGGTGTCGCGGTAGAGGTGGACGTCGGCCTCGACGAGCTGCACGCCCGCGTCGACCGCGGCGCGCAGGTCGGCCAGGTTGTTGCCGGCCCGGTGGGCGACGGCGAGCAGGGGTCGATCGTCCATGTGGGAAGTGTAGAAGCGGATGGCGGCCGGCAAGTCACCTGACGGGGACCGGAAAACGGCCACAATGTGACCAGATGACTCCCCCTGGGTGGGTCACGGGCCGCCTGTCCCCCGGGTGAGTTCCACCACCAGGCCGGGGTGGTCGGTCGTACCGCCGAGGTCGAGCGTCGCGGCGGAGGCGACCGCGAACCCTGACGTCGCCACGACGTGCTGCACCCCGCCGTCGCTGCGGCGCGGGTACCCGGCCGGCACGCAGGAGCGCACGTCCGGGGAGCCGCCCTCGCGCAGGTTCAGGTCGCCGCCGAGCACCGCCGGCCGGTACCCCTCGTTGGCGCGGATCGAGGGGAGGACCGTGCCGAACAGGTACCGGCACTGTGCCAGCGCGACGGTGGCGCTGGTACTGGCGAGGTGGGTGGTGCAGGCGGTCAGGCCGGCGTCCGCGGCCACGCAGACCCACACCCGTTCCTCGGGGTCGCGGGTGTCCTGCGCCGGGTATGTCCCGTGCCGCTCCCGGTGTCCGGGGCGCCCGGCCGGCAGGCTCATCAGCAGGCCGATTCCGTACCGCTGCCCGTCGAGGCAGTGGAACGGCCCCGCCGTGCGGCGGTCGACCGCGGGTGTGAAGACCCGCACGACGGTACCGGCCGAATGCGCCGCGACCATCGCTGCCGCGAGGGCCGGCACGTCCGGCTCGCAGACCTCGTTGACGGTCACCACGTCGGGTGCACCGGCGCGGATGACGGCTGCCGCCTCCGGTACCGACCGGCCGGTGTAGCACGGTGCGATCCCGCTGTCGCACAGATTCATCTGCAGCACCCGCAGGGGCGGGAGGCCAGTACCGGACGCGGGCGCGCCGGCCGGCAGTGTGAGGGCGGCGACCAGGCAGGCGAGCACCGCCACCGGTCGCCGAAGTCCTCGGTACCACCGACCAGCCACGCACCGCCCCACTTCGACTGTGCCAAGCGTACGGCTGCTTACGCCACCGCAGCCGGCGGATGTCCACAGTGGACCAGTTGGCCCACCCGCGGGTCGCCCGCCCGCTGCGCCGGTCACGTTTCCGCTTCCCGGGCGCGGGTAGCCATCCGGTTGGACAGCATCGAGGAGGACGTCATGGTGCAGAAGGTTCACGAGGTGATGACGAGGGCTCCGGTGACGGTCGACAAGCAGGCCAACCTGGCCGACGCCGCCCGCCTGATGCGGGACCGGGACATCGGCGACGTGATCGTGATGGACAACGACAGGCTGCACGGCCTCATCACGGACCGGGACATCGTGGTGCGCGCGGCGGCCGACGCCAGGGACATGAAGTCGACGATGGTCGATGAGGTGTGCAGCCACGACATCTCCGACATCAACGCCAACGACGACGCGGATCAGGCGGTCATGCTGATGCGGGCCAAGGCGCTGCGCCGGGTACCGGTGACCGACGGCGGCAAGCTGGTCGGCGTCCTCGCCCTCGGCGACATGGCGGTCGAGCGCGACGACCATTCCGCGCTGGCGAACATCAGTACCGCCCAGTCCAACCGCTGATCCTCGCGGCTGTCGGGGTGCCGGGGGTTCGTTGAACCGCGGCACCCCGCGGTGGCCGCGCAGGGTCGTGCACGGGCACGCGCCGTCGTCTACCTAGTCTTCGCCAGGCAGAGCACGCACCCGGTCCTGCCGGCCCGGCCGGACCGGAACGCCTGGGTGGCGCCCAGGTGGGCGAACGGGTCGCAGGCGGTGAGGCGGGCCTCCATCTCGGTCTTGTTCTCGACCCGGCCGACCACCGTGAACTCGGCACGGGAGTCGGCGCAGTCGACGACCTGTACCGCGTCCGCGCCGGTCTGCCGCACGCAGTCGCCGACCTTCGCGGTGCCGGGGTTGTGCCGGGTGGCCGCGTAGACGAAGCCGTAGAAGGCGACCACGGCCACGAGGAAGACGGACAGGATCAGCGGCGCGCCGGTGCCGCCGGTACGGGCGCGAACGCCCCGTTCGTGCCGTCCGGCTCGGGCTGGGTCGGGAAAGGTGGGCAGGTCGTGGCGCATCTGGTCGGACACCAGTACTCCTCGGTCGGGATCGACGTTCGCTCACCAGAGGCGTTCCACGCCGCTCCATACCGGTGCCGACGGTCGGGTTGCCGACCGCTCGGGTCAGTGCACCGTCCGGCGCCACCAGCCCGGGGAGACCAGCGCGCTGGTGGTCAGCACACCGGTGGAGACCACGTCCGCGCCCGAGGCCGTCAGCCGCAGGGTACCCACGCCCGCCGCGGCCGCGATGCCCAGCGGAACCGTGGCCAGGGTGTCGACCCGGAAGGCGAGCCCGGGCCAGCCGATCACGTCGAGGTCGGCGGCCGCCGCGAGGGTCGTGCCGCTGCCCAGCGGGCCGAGCACGTTGGCGACGGACTGCCCGGCGTGCACCACCCGGTACGCGTGCAGCAGGCCGGTACCCGCCTGGATCAGGTTCTGGGTCGCGGTGAAGGCGTCGGACATCGCCGGACCGGGGTTGAGTACCGCGCCGAAGATCCGCAGGTGCCTCCCGGCGACCGTGGTCTCCGCGGCGAACACCAGGCACCCGCCGGACTGGTCGGTCGAGCCGGTCTTGACGCCGACGATCCCGCCCTGCCCGAGTAGCTTGTTGACGTTCTTCACCTGCCCGGCGACCGGGAGGGTGGCCTCGGGCGTCGCCACGATCTGCGCCATCGCCGGTACCTTCATCGCGGTGCTGGCCAGCACGACCTGGTCGGCGGCGGTACTGACGGTCGCCGGGTCCAGCCCGGAGGCGTCGGTGTACTTGGTGTCCCTCATCCCGAGCCGGGCGGCCGTCTCGTTCATCTGCCGCACGAAGGTCGCCTCGTCGCCCGCGTCCCACCGGGCCAGGATGTGCGCGACGTTGTTCGCCGACGGCAGCAGCAGAGCCACCAGCGCCTGCCGTTCGGTCAGCGACTCGCCGGCGTTGACCGGTACCAGCGACTGCCCCGACGCGACCTGGCCGGTGTAGGCGTCGGCCTCCTCCTGGCTGACGGTCATCGACGGGCCGTCCTCGTCGGTGCGCATCGGGTGGTCACGCAGCACCAGGTAGGCCGTCATCACCTTGGCGACGCTCGCGATGGGTACCGGCTTGTGGCCGCCCGAGGAGCCGAGCCCGCCCAACCCCTCCACCTCGAGGACCGCCTGGCCCGCACCGGGCATCGGCAGCACCGGCGGGCTGCCCGGGATGACGAAGGTCTGCGGCAGGGTCTGTACCACCCTGGGCGCGGGCAGCGGACCGAACAGCCGCACGGCGAGGAACGTACCGGCGGCGAGCACGGCCACCACGACGCCGACGATCAGCACGAGCCTGCGACGGTTGGGCGGCGGCGCCATGGCCGCCGGCTCGACTCCGGTATCCGTCACCTGAACCCCCCGCGGTCGGTACGGCGACGCCCGCGGCGGTGCGAACGCGCCGGCCGGCGTTTACCCGTCGAGACCGGCCTCTAACGCGGGAAACCGCCATTCGCGCTGACGGGTCAGCCGGCGCCCTCCGGTTCCGGGCCGGGGACCGGAGCGCCGGGAACGGGCGTGAGGTAGACCTCCGCGACGCCGGGCTCCGCGCGCAGCCGCTGGCGCAGCCGCTCCACGAGCCCGGTCACGTCCCCACCCGTACCGCCCGGTTCGACCGCGACGTCGCCGGTGATCAGCCAGGTACGCGGGCCGACGATGAGCACCTCCAGCCGCGGTATCGCGGACACCCCCGGCTCGCCCGCGAGCAGCCGCCGCACCCCGTCAACGATGACCGGCGACGCCGACTGGTTGGTCAGCAGTTCGCGGTCCCGTTGCGCCAGCCGGAGGGCCACCACGATCAGCAGCGCGCCGATCGCGAAGCTAGCCGCCGCGTCGGGTACGGCGGAGCCGGTGACCTGGTGCAGCGCCAAGCCGGTGGCGGCGAACAGCACGCCGATGATGCCGGCGGTGTCCTCGAAGAACACCGTGGTGGCCGTCGGATCGCTGCTGCGCCGCAGGTAGGTGCTCAGCGACAGGCCGCGCCCGCGCGACTCGCCGCGCAGTTGCCGGTACGCGGTGCGCCAGCTCGCCCCGTCCAGCACAATCGACACGGCCAGCACCGCGTACCCTAGCCAGACGTTGGTCACCTCGCGCGGGTTCTGCAACTGGCGGAAGCCGTCCCAGACCGCGGTCAGCCCGCCGGCCACGAAGATGCCGATCGCGGCCAGCAGGGACCAGTAGAACCGCTCCGCCCCGTATCCGAACGGGTGGGTGTCGTCGGCCGGCCGGCCGCTGCGGTTGAGCGCGATGAGCAGGAACAGCTCGTTGCCGGTATCGGCGACCGAGTGCCCAGCCTCGGCCAGCAGCGCGCCGGAGCCGCTGAGCGCGGCGGCCACCCCCTTGGCGCCGGCGATGAGCAGGTTGACGAGGAGGGCGACCACCACGGTCCGCCGGCTCTCGCCGGCCGTCGCATCGATCACCCGCAGATCATGCGGCATGACGGGGTACCGCGTCCCGTACCCCGGCCGGGCATGCAACCTGCGGCGCCCCGTCGCGCGTTTAAGTCGCGACACTCGGGGGAGGAGCGGCGATGAAGGCAGGCGCGCAGCAGGAGAACGTCGACTACGTCACCGGCCGGCTGCCCGCGCTGCGACGCCTGGCCTACCTGCTCTGCGGCGACGAGTACCGGGCCGACGACGGGGCCGCCGGGTCGGTCACGACCTCGACGGCAGGCGGCTGAAGCGGCTGTTCGGTCCACCGGGACCGGGGGTGCGGCGCGGCTCGACGGCGTCGGCCGCCGGCCGGCCGAGCGTCACGTGGTCTAGCGCGTCCAGGTCCCAGGCGGTCACCGGCTCGCCCTGGTCCCCGAGCCCAACCGGTACCAGCCGAGTGTGGCGGGTGCCGGTCGGGCCGTTGACGTACCGGACCTGGACGGCCCAGCCGAGGAACGGATAACTGTAGACGGAGGGTTCGGTCTCGCCGGTGCGTACCAGCCTGAAGTGGACTATGTCGTACCGGTCGTCCGTCGTGAAACTGAGGATTGAGCCCTCGTCCGGCAGCCCGGAGGGGCCGGTGGGCGGGGGCGCGTCGGGTCCGTCGGACGCGCTGGGCGGCGTTGGTGCCTCGTGGCCGCCGAAGGCTGGTGGCCCGTTCGGCCCGTTACCAGCCGGTTCGTTCCGGTCAGGGGTCACCCTTCGCAGACTACGTTATCAAGGTCACAAGCACATGCATCTATGACGTTAAATACGCACGTGCAGGTCGCAAGATGTGCACCGGCCCGTGCGGAACTCGGTCGCAGCCCGGCCTGGACCGTGACGCGGCGCGGCCCGACCCCATGTATGGGCCGGGCCGCGTCGTCGAGCGCCGCGCGGATCAGTGCTTCCCGGAAACCACCGGGAGGCCGAGGAAGAACAGCGGACCGTTCGGCGAACCGACGCCGGTCTCGTCGTCGTAGCCGGGCGCGCTGTGGATCGTCGTGCTCTGCACATCGATCGTCTGCAGCCGGTACCTCAGTCCGCCCGAGGCGTCGATGCCGTTGACGAAATCGGTCCGCACCTGGGCCAGCGGGCGGGTCGGCGCGGTGATGTCGTGCAGCGCCGGGGTGCCCAGCAGCCGGTAGTACAGCGGGTTGACGAAGCCGAGCGAGCGGTGGGCGAACTGGTCCGCCACCGCGATCACGCCGGCCAGCAGCGGCGAGGACAGGCTGGTGCCACCGATGCGGTACTGGTCCCAGTACGTGCCGTCGGGGAACACCTGGGTCTCACCGACCTCGAAGCCGGTGTTCGGGTCACCGTTCATCGAGATGTCCGGTACCGCCCGCATCGGCTTGCCGCCGAAGTACTTCGAGATGGCCGCCGGTACCCGGCCCTTCTGGTAGAACGGCTGTCCAAACAGGACACTTGTGCCACCGCCGCCACCTGAGGAGTACTTGCCGGGCGGTGCCGGCGTCCAGGCCCCATTGCTCAGCGACGAGTACGCGGTCTGCCAGCCGTGCTCCCATAGCCACTGGCCGTGCGAGCCGATGCCGACGCTGGTACCGCCGACCCCGGTCACGTACGGCAGGTCGGCCGGGAACTCCACCGTGCGGTTCTGCGGGTTCGCCCCGCCGCCAGTGTTGTCGCCGGCGTCGCCGCTGGAGAAGTTGACCGTGATGCCGGTCAGCGCGGCCTCCAGCGAGAACTGCTGGTAGAACTGGACGTAGTCCGCGCCGAGCAGGTTGATGTCGTCGGTACCGTCGGTCCACGAGTTGGTGATCACGTCCGCGACATGGTTGTCGATCGTCTCCGCCCAGGCGGTGTCCAGTCCGCTGCTGCAGTCGGAGCCGCCCACGTACACGACCTTCGCGCCGGGTGCCATGGCGTGCACGGCCTCGACGTCGAGGGTCTCCTCGCCGTACCAGCCCTGCGCCCCGCACTCGTCGACCAGGTCGAAGCCGTCAGGCCCCGGGATGATCTGGCTGAACTGGCCGGGCTTGAACGCCGGCTGGCCGTGCACCTGGTTGTACTTCTGGGCGTCGGCGAGGATCGTCGGCGCCGCGTACGCGTCGGTGATGGCCACCGTCACTCCGCGCCCGTCGATGCCGGCGCGCAGCAGGTCGCTCTCGCCGTACGCCGACTGGTACTGCTG
>CAZYCD010000134.1:0-12552 GCA_964645345.1 uncultured Micromonosporaceae bacterium | reverse complement strand
CTGGTTGTCGGCGGTCTCCGCCGCGGCGGTGGACCGGCGGCGCCGGGTCCGGGCGGGTGCCGGCTCCGCGCCGGCCTCGGCCGCCGCTTCGCTCGGCGTTTCGGCGGCGTCCGCGCTGGTCGCGGGCGCGCGGCGGCTCCTGGTACGGCGTACCGGAGCCTGGACTTCCTCGGTACCGGCGGGACCGGCCTCGGCCGCGGCGGCGGCATCCTGGTTCGCGGTCGACCGGGTGCGCCTGGTGCGGCGGGTGGGTGCGGTCTCTGCCGGCGTCGATCCGGTCTCGCCGCCACCCTGGGGCTCATTGTCGAGCATGTGGACGTTCTCCAGTTCTGGCTCCCCGGGCGCGTTCTACGCAGCCACGCGGGGTGCACGTGAGTGTTTCCCGGTACGCACGCCGGAGCGGGCGCGCCGAAGTCTGCCAACCCCGCCTAGGCAGGCGGGGTGCCGCTGGCCGCCCCGTCGCGGTCCGCGAGCAGCGGATCCACGAGGTCGCCCTGCGCGCTCAGCAGGCCCTGCGCCAACCGGGTCGCCCGAGGCGGCACCGGCGGCTCCAGGTCGGCCACCACGCGCAGGCCGGACAGGACGTCATCGGGTCGTACGGAGGGGGTGACCTGCCGTACAACAAGGTCGAGTATGGCACACGACGGGGCCGTGGCCGGGGAGGCCGTGGGTACCGGCGTGATTCGCGCCACCGCGCCGCGCGCGTCGAACTCGCGCCAGCCCTGCTTGGTCAGCCGGCGCACCGGCACCTCGGCGGCCGCCTCGAACGCCGCGACCGCCGCCGCGAGGGTGCCGTCGTCGACGTCGGGCAGCTCGATGCGCCAGTGCGACGCGTCGATCCGCTCGGTCAGGTTCCCGCCGGCGGCCTCCACCGCCTCCAGGATGTCCAGCCCGGGCGACAGGGCGGCGTCCAGCGCCTTGGCCAGGTCGTCCGGGTCGACCCGGGCCTGCAGGCCCAGCTCCAGGTACTCGGCCTCGCTGGCGGTACCGGTCGGGGCGGCGCCCACGTAGGAGATCCGTGGGTGCGGCGTGAACCCGTGGGAGAAGGCGACCGGTACCCCGGCCCGCTGGACGGCCCGCTCGAAGGCCCTCGCGAAGTCCCGGTGCGAGGTGAAGCGCAGCGGCCCGCGCTTGGCGTACCGAACCCGCACGCGCTGTACCACCGGCGCCTGGTGGGAGTCGGGCTGTGGCTTGGGCGGCATGTCAGGCCCCCACGCCCGCGCCGAGGCCCGTCCCGGCGCCCAGCCGCAGGCCCGGCGCGACCGGGGTCAGCGGCAGCAGCTTGCGACCGGTCGGTCCGATCTGGATCTCGGTGTCCATGCTCGGGCACACCCCGCAGTCGAAGCACGGCGTCCAGCGGCAGTCGTCCTGCTCGTACCCGGACATGGCGTCCTGCCAGTCGGCCCACAGCCAGTCCTTGTCCAGCCCGGAGTCCAGGTGGTCCCAGGGCAGCACCTCGACCTTGTCCCGCTGCCGGGTCGTGTACCAGTCGACGTCCACGCCGTACTCCGGCAGCACCTCGGCCGCGCACTCCACCCAGCGCTGGAAGGAGAAGTGCTCCGACCAGCCGTCGAACCGGCCGCCGCGCTCCCAGACCCGGCGGATGACCGCGCCGACCCGCCGGTCGCCCCGCGACAGCAGGCCCTCGATCAGCGACGGCTGCCCGTCGTGGTACCGGTACCCGATCGCCCGGCCGAGCGAGCGGTCGGCGTTGATCGCCTGCTTGAGCAGCCGCAGCCGGTTGTCGATGACCTCCGGCGTCGCCATGGCGGCCCACTGGAACGGGGTGTGCGGCTTGGGCACGAAGCCGCCGATGGACACCGTGCAGCGGATGTCCTTCGAGCCGGTGGCCGACCGGCCGGCCCGGATGACCTCGTGCGCCAGCCGGGCGATCTGCACCACGTCCTCGTCGGTCTCGGTGGGCAGACCGCACATGAAGTACAGCTTCACCTGCCGCCAGCCGTGCGTGTACGCGGTGACGACCGTGCGGATCAGGTCCTCCTCGGTGACCATCTTGTTGATCACGCGGCGGATCCGCTCCGAGCCGCCCTCGGGCGCGAAGGTCAGCCCGGTGCGCCGGCCACCCTTCGACAGCTCCTCGGCGAGGGTGATGTTGAAGGCGTCCACCCGGGTCGACGGCAGCGACAGCGACACGTTCTCGCCCTCGTACTGCGCGGCCAGGCCGGAGCAGATGTCGCCGATCTCGGAGTGGTCGGCACTGGACAGTGACAGCAGGCCGACCTCCCGGAACCCGGAGAACTCCAGGCCGTCGCGGACCATCTGGCCGACCGTGGTGATCGACCGCTCCCGTACCGGTCGGGTGATCATCCCGGCCTGGCAGAACCGGCAGCCCCGGGTACAGCCCCGGAAGATCTCCACGGCGTACCGCTCGTGCACCGTCTCCGCCAGGGGTACCAGCGGCTTCTTCGGGTACGGCCAGGCGTCCAGGTCCATGGTCGTGCGCTTGTGTACCCGGAACGGCACGTCCGGGCGGTTCGGCACGACCCGCCGGATCCGGCCGTCGGGCAGGTAGTCGACGTCGTAGAAGCGCGGCACGTAGACCGACTCGGTGCGGGCCAGGCGCAGCAGCAGGCCGTCCCGGCCACCCGGGCAGCCCTGCGCCTTCCATTCCCGGACGATCGCGGTGATCTCAAGTACCGCCTCCTCGCCGTCGCCCAGCACGGCCGCGTCGATGAAGTCAGCGATCGGCTCGGGATTGAACGCGGCGTGGCCGCCGGCGACCACCACCGGGTCGTCCCCGGTGCGCTGCGCGGCCGACAGCGGGATGCCGGCCAGGTCCAGGGCGGTGAGCAGGTTCGTGTACCCCAGCTCGGTGGAGAACGACACGCCGAGCAGGTCGAATGCGCGCACCGGCCGGTGTGCGTCGACAGTGAACTGCGGCACACCGTGCTCGCGCATCAGCTTCTCGAGGTCCGGCCACACCGCGTAGGTGCGCTCGGCCAGCACGTCGGGCTGCTCGTTGAGCACCTCGTAGAGGATCTGGACGCCCTGGTTCGGCAGGCCCACCTCGTACGCGTCGGGGTACATCAGCGCCCACCTCACGGACGCGGCGTCCCAGTCCTTGACCACGGCACCCAGCTCGCCGCCCACGTACTGGATGGGCTTGCCGACCAGCGGCAGCAGCCGCTCCAGAGCAGGGAAGACCGACGCGACAGTACTCATAATGGCCGAGGGTACCCGGAATCAGTCGCCGGCCGGCGCGGCCTTGTCCCGGCTGGCGTACCGGTCGACGTAGTCCTGGCCGGACAGCCGCCGGATGTGCGCCATGATGTCGTCGGTGATCTCGCGCAGCAGCTTCGGGGTGCGCCGGCCGCCGGCGTGCTCGGTGTAGTCCAGCGGGGCGCCGGCCCGCACTCCGATGGCGTGGCCCAGCCGGGGCAGCTTCGCGCCGATCGGCTGTACCTTGTCCGTGTTGATCATCGCGATCGGGATGACCGGTACCTTCGCCTCCAGCACCATCCGGGCGATGCCGGTGTGCCCGCGGTGCAGCTTGCCGTCCGGGGACCGGGTGCCCTCGGGGTAGATGCCGAACAGGCCGCCCTCGTCGAGTACCCGCAGGGCGATGTCCAGCGCGTTCAGCGCGGCCCGGCCGTTGCCGCGCTCCACCGGGATCTGCTTGATGCCACGGAAGAACGCGGCGGTCATCCGCCCCTTGAGCCCGTCCCCGACGAAGTACTCCGCCTTGGCCAGGAAGGTGATGTCCCGGGACACCACGATCGGCAGGAACAGCGAGTCCGCCGCCGACAGGTGGTTGCTTGCCAGGATCGCCGCGCCCGATTTCGGGATGTGGTGCATCCCGTCGGTCCACGGCCGGAACAGCCCGCGGACCGTAGGACCGAGGGTGTAGCGCCCCACCCTGTAGAGCACCGACACGCCTGACCTCCGGGTACCCGTCGAACTCCCCGCCGGTCAGGCTAGCCGACGCCGCTCAGGCCCGTTCCACGGCCGCCCGCACCTGCTCGCCGTCGCCGGCCTCGCCGGTGAAGCCCCGCTCGCCGGCCTCTGCAAACTCCACGGCCACGGCCAGGGTCTCCCGCGCCACGAAGTCGCGGTGCGCCTCGACCGCGGCGGTCACCTCCGGACCGGCCGACAGCGTCAGCCGGATCCGGTCGGAGACGTCCAGGCCCGCCTCGCGGCGCGCCTGCTGGACCACCCGGACCACGTCCCGGGCCAGCCCCTCGACCACCAACTCCGCGGTGACCTCGGTGTCCAGCACCACGAGGCCCTCGCCGCCGGGCAGCGACGCCGAGCGGTCCGCGTCCGCGACCACCAGGCGCAGCTCGTACTCGCCCTCGTTCAGCGCCACGCCGCCGGCGGTCACCACGCCCTCGCTCACCGACCAGTCGCCGGCCTTGACCGCGCGGATCACCTGCTGTACCTGCCCGCCCAGTCGCGGCCCCAGCACCCGCGGCACCACGGTCAGCACCCGCTCGCTGTACCCGCCGACGTCCTCGGTGAACTCCACCCGCTTGACGTTGACCTCGTCGGCGACCAGGTCGGCGAACGGCCGCAGCGCCCCGGCGCCCGGGGCGGCCACGGTCAGCGACGCCAGTGGCAGCCGTACCCGCAGACCGCGCGCCTTGCGCAGGGACAGCGCGGCGGAGCACACGTCCCGTACGGCGTCCATGGTGGACACCAGCGCGTGGTCGGCGGGGAACTGCGCCGCGTCCGGCCAGTCGGTCAGGTGTACCGAGCGGCCGCCGGTCAGGCCGCGCCAGATCTCCTCGGCGGTCAACGGGGCCAGCGGCGCCACGACGCGGCTGAGCGTCTCCAGGACCGTGTAGAGCGTGTCGAAGGCGTCCCGGTCGCCCGACCAGAACCGGTCCCGTGACCGCCGCACGTACCAGTTGGTCAGCGCGTCCAGGTAGGACCGGACGGAGGCACACGCCCCGCTGATGTCCTGTGCGTCCAACTGCGCCTGGGTCGTCGCGACCAGCTCCCCGGTCTTGGCCAGCACGTACCGGTCGAGCAGGTGCGGCGAATCGGTCCGGCGCTTCGCGTCGTACCCGTCGGCGTTGGCGTACAACGAGAAGAAGTACCAGACGTTCCACAGTGGAAGCAGCACATGCCGCACCGCGTCCCGGATCGAGCCCTCGGTCACCGGCATGTCCCCGCCCCGCAGTACCGGCGAGGACATCAGCATCCAGCGCATCGCGTCCGACCCGTACACGTCGAACATCTCGTAGACGTCCGGGTAGTTGCGCAGGCTCTTGGACATCTTGCGGTTGTCCGAGCCGAGCAGGATGCCGTGCACCAGGGCGTTGCGGAAGGCCGGCCGGTCGAACAGCGCGGTGGCCAGCACGTGCATGGTGTAGAACCAGCCCCGCACCTGCCCGATGTACTCGACGATGAAGTCGCCCGGGTAGTGGCTCTCGAACCATTCGCGGTTCTCGAACGGGTAGTGCACCTGGGCGAACGGCATCGAGCCGGACTCGAACCAGCAGTCCAGCACCTCCGGTACCCGGCGCATGGTGGAGCGACCGGTCGGGTCGTCCGGGTTCGGCCGGGTCAACAGGTCGATCGCCGGCCGGTGCAGGTCGGTGACCGGCACGCCGAAGTCGGCCTCCAGCTGCTCCAGCGAGCCGTACACGTCCACCCGCGGGTACGCCGGGTCGTCGGACTTCCACACCGGGATCGGCGAGCCCCAGAACCGGTTGCGGCTGATCGACCAGTCCCTCGCGCCGGACAGCCACTTGCCGAACGAGCCCTCCTTGACGTGCGCGGGCGTCCAGTCGATCTGCTGGTTGAGCTCCACCATCCGGTCGCGGAACTTGCTGACCGCGACGAACCACGAGGACACCGCCTTGTAGACCAGCGGGGTCTCGCAGCGCCAGCAGTGCGGGTACGAGTGGACGTAGTTGTCCTGGCGTACCAGCACGCCACGCTCCCGCAGCTCGCGCAGGATCGGCTTGTTGGCCTCGAAGACCTGCAGGCCCTCGAAGCGCGGCGCGACCGAGGTGAACCGGGTGCGGTCGTCGACCGTCAGCACGGTCGGGATGCCGGCCTCGGTGCAGACGTTGTAGTCGTCCTCGCCGTGCGACGGGGCGACCTGGACCACGCCCGTACCGTCCTCTGTGGACACGAAGTCGCCGGCGAGCACGGTGAAGGCGGCCGGCACGTCGGCCATCCGCTCGACCAGGAAGTCGAACAGCGGCGTGTACCGGCGCCCGACCAGCTCGCTGCCCTTCAGCGTGCCCACCCGGGTCGCCTCGGCGAACTCCTTCTGATAGGCGGGCAGCCGGGACTCGGCCAGGATGTACCGCCGGCCGTCGCGCTCCAGCACGGCGTAGTCGATGTCCGGGCCGACCACGAGCGCCGAGTTGGGTACCAGCGTCCAGGGCATGGTGGTCCACGCCAGGATCCGCTCGCCGGTCTCCAGCTCGAACTCCACCGTGGACGCCGGGTCGGTGCGGTCGGAGTAGACGTCGTCCATCCGGGTCTCGGTGTTGGACAGCGGCGTCTCGCAGCGCCAGCAGTAGGCCAGCACCCGGAAGCCCTCGTACACCAGACCCTTGTCGTACAAGGTCTTGAAGGCCCAGGCGACACTCTCCATGTAGGACAGGTCGAGGGTCTTGTAGTCGTTGTCGAAGTCGACCCAGCGGGCCTGCCGGGTGACGTACCGCTCCCAGTCGCGGGTGTAGCGCAGCACCGAGGTCCGACAGGCGTCGTTGAAGGAGTCGACGCCGAGGTCGAGGATCTCCGCCTTGCTGGTGATGCCGAGCTGCTTCTCCGCCTCCACCTCGGCGGGCAGCCCGTGGCAGTCCCAGCCGAAGCGGCGCTCCACCCGGCGCCCGCGCATCGTCTGGTACCTCGGGACGACGTCCTTCACGTACCCGGTCAGCAGGTGGCCGTAGTGCGGCAGACCGTTGGCGAACGGCGGGCCGTCGTAGAAGACGTACTCGCCCGCGCCGGTGGGGCGGGCGTCCACGGAGGCCGGGAAGGTCTTGTCCGCCGCCCAGTACTCCAGGACCCCGCGCTCGACTGCGGGCAGATCGGGGCTCGCCGGTACACCCGGCTTGTCGGCGTGCTTCGGATAGGTGGTCATCGGTCCCTCGCGGTGTGCGTCGTGCGGCACGTGCCACGCGAGGACGAGCGTCTCCGCCGGGATCGGCGGGTCAACCCGCGGTACCACCTCGCTTGATGGCTCGGGGGAGCCACCCGCTCGTTGGACGGCTGTCACGGGCCGCACCCGTCCGGTTCTACTGGGACCCTGCGGTCCGTTCTTCCGGAGGCTCACCGGTGATGGCCGGGTCAACGCCTGTCCGTCAAGGGTACCCGATCGCCCGCCGGGCCCTCACCACGGTTTCCGGCGCGCCGTCCCGGTCAAGGCCGGCGCGCCGCGGGCTCACTCCGGCAGGTCCGGAAACCAGAGGCCCAGTTCCCGCTTGGCGCTGTCCGGCGAGTCGGAGGCGTGCACCAGGTTCTCCCGGTTGGACAGCGACAGGTCGCCCCGGATGGTGCCCGCGGCCGCCTTCCGCCCGTCGGTCGCGCCCACCAGCGCCCGTACCACCTCGATCGCCTGGTCCCCGGACAGGACCGCGGCGACCAGCGGGCCGCCGGTCATGAACTCCTTCAGCGGCGGATAGAACGGCTTCGCCACGTGCTCGGCGTAGTGCTGGTCGGCCAGCTCCGGGCTCATGGTGCGCAGCACCACGGCCTCCATCACCAGTCCCTTGCGCTCGAACCGGCCGATGATCTCCCCGACCAGCCCGCGGCGCACCGCGTCCGGCTTGATGAGTACGAGCGTCCGTTCGGACACGTCAGTCCCTCCTTCGCCTCGAGGTGAGCCTAAACGGCTGGCTTGTCGGACCTTCCGCCGGCCGCGAAACGCGCCTAGCCTGACGGTCAATGTCCGATCTCCGTCCGTACCGGACGGCCGGGCACAGAACGAGGCCCTGGCGCACGGCACGGCACCCCCGAGGAGGTTCAGCGTGGCGAGGACCCGTCGCTGGTCGGTCTCCACCCGCCGCAAGGTCATCGCCTCGGTTCTCGGCATCTTGGCCGTCTTCCTGATCTGCGCCAGCGCCGGCGCGGGCAGCTGGGTCGCCGCCGCGCTCGGCGTCGCGGTCGGCGCGGCCGGGCTCGCGCTCTACGTGGTCTCCGCGCTCAACAGCCGCGAGTTCACCTACGTCCCGGGAACCGCCAACGTGCAGAGCTGCTCGCCGCCGCCCGCGGCCACCCAGTACGGCCGCTGCGAGCTGCTGCTCATCGTGCACGCGCCGGGCATGGGCGACGTCGCGGTCAAGACCCGGGAGCCACGGGTACCGGTCGCCAAGTGGCCACACGAGGGGAGCACCCTCCCGATCCTGGTCGCGATCACCGACCGCCGGCGCATCAAGGTGCTCTGGGACCAGGTCCGCACGCACGGCGACGCCGCCCAGGCGGCCGACGACGGCTACGGCGACGACGAGGCCGCCCCGAACGGCCTCATCGACATGTTCGACGAGGACGGCGAGGGCGGCGGGGTACCGGGCGAGGGCGATCCCGAAGGCGACTTCGTCGAGCTGGACGTGATGGACCCGGCTGTGTTCGGGCCCGGCCCGGGCGTCGGCCGGCAGCCGCTGGGCGACGACGACTTCACCGACCCCGACCTCGGGGACCAGGAGTCGGCCGGGATCGACCTGGCGCCCGGTGCCCGGGAGTCCATCGAGGTCGAGCTGTCCCCCGTGGTCCAGGAGTCCGGCGCCGGGACGCCCGGCGCGTCCACCGACGAGGGCCGCCGGCCCTCACCGCACCGGCGGCCGTCGCCGCGTCCGCGGCCGCGGCGGCCGGTACACGACGAGCTGGACGGGGCGCTGGACGCCGGTACGGTGACGGCCGCCGGGCCGCTGGTCAACCCGCCGAATCCCCCGCAGCCGGTGGTCGGGCCGACCGAGGTGGTGGGGCCGGTCGAGGAGCTGGACCTGTCCGGGCCGACCGGCGACGCCGCCGCCAGGCTCCAGGTGGACCAGGTGGTACCGGTCGACCCGGCGGTACCCGCGATCCCCGAGCAGCCGGCCGCTGACGACCCGGGGATCGCCGACGCCTACCTGGCCGCCACCCCGCCGCCGGGCGGGCCGGGCGGCCGGCCGGTACGCGGCGTGGGGGTGACCCTTTTCGTCACGAACCTGAGCAGCTCGGTCGGCTTCTACCGCGACACGCTCGGCTTCCGCCAGGTCGACGAGGGGCTGGGCAGCGCCGTGCTGGAGTCAGGCGACGGCCGGATCGTGCTGCGCCGGGTCGTCGACATGGCGCCCGTGGACCGGCGACTGGTGCACCTGCTCCTCGAGGTACCCGACGTGCAGGCCGCCTACGACGACCTGCGCTCCCGGGGCGTCACGTTCGTCCACCGTCCCCGGGCGGTCAGCCGGTACGAGCAGCTGGAGCTGTGGTCGGCGGCGTTCCGCGACCCGGACGGGCACGGCATCGCGCTGGTCCGCTGGGAGATACGTCAGCCGAGCACGGAGCGGCGCACCGAGAGCACGTAGGCCCACACCGCGCCGAACACCAGGCCGAGGATCGCCAGCGCGACGTGCAGCAGGCCGCTGGCGAACAGCAGCACCTGGATCGCCGCACCGGCCCACCAGGCCCACCGGTACCGCAGCAGGCCGGCGACGATCAGGCACAGCACGATCAGCGTGACGATCGCGACGACGATCGGGCCGGTCCGGTGGCCGCCGAGCTTGACCAGCGGCACGATCGCCAGCAGCAGAACGATCGCCTCGATGACCATGGCGCCGGCACCGACCCCGCGTACCGCGGCGTTCGGGTTGCGCAGCCCCGAGCGGGGCGGATCCGAGCCGGTACCCCCGGGCTCCTCGCTGCCCGGCTGGTCGCTGTCGGGCAGCAGCGCACCGTCCGGCGCGATCAGCTCCGCGCCGGCCGGCCCCGGCCCGGCCAGGTCCTCGCGTTCCCGGCCCGGGACGGTGGTGTCGGGTACCACCGGATCGGGCTGCTCTTCCGGGTCCGGCCGCGCCGGCATCGGTCTGCTCATAGTTACCGCCTGAACAGCTTCCGCGCGTCGGCGACCGTGACCACCGAGCCGGTGATGAGTACCCCGACGCCGCTGATGCCGGCGTCGATGTCCGCCTCGGCCAGGCCGACCGCGGCCGCGATGGCGTCCGGCAGCTCCGCTTCGACCGTCACCCGGTCCTCGCCGAAGATCTCCACCGCGATCTCCGCCAGCCGCTGCGGCGCCATCGCCCGCGGCGACGTGCTGCGCGACACGACGACCGCGTCGACCACCGGCTCCAGCAGCTCCAGCGTGCCCGCCACATCCTTGTCGGCGAGCATCGCGACCACCGCGATCAGCCGCCGGAAGTCGAACTCCTCGGTCAGCGCGGTCACGGTCGCCGCCATCCCGTGCGGGTTGTGCGCGGCGTCCAGCAGGATCGTCGGCGAGCTGCGTACCCGCTCCAGCCGCCCCGGTGACGTGGCACCGGCGAACCCCGCGCGTACCGTCTCCGGATCGAGTGCCCGGCCCTTGCCCGCGCCGAGGAACGCCTCGACGGCGGCCAGCGCGAGTACGGCGTTCTGCGCCTGGTGCGCGCCGTGCAGCGGGAGGAACACGTCCTCGTACACCGCGCCCAGGCCCTGCAGCGTGAGTACCTGCCCGCCGACCGCGAGCGAGCGCCCGAGCACCCCGAACTCGCTGCCCTCCCGCGCCACGGTCGCCCCGACCTCCACGCACCGCTCCAGGATCGGTTCGGCGGCCTCCGGATCCTGGGCGGACAGGATCAGCGTCGCTCCACTGTGGACGATGCCGGCCTTGTGCGTGGCGATGTCCGTCAGGGTGTCGCCGAGCCACTCGGTGTGGTCCAGGCCGATCGGCGTGATGACGCAGGTAGCGGCGTGCAGCACGTTGGTCGAGTCGTCGGCCCCGCCCATGCCGACCTCGACGACGGCCACGTCCACCGGTGCGTCGGCGAACGCGGCCAGCGCCAGGGTCGTGGTCATGTCGAAGTAGGTCAGCCGCTCGCCCACCTTCGCGTCGACCAGCTCGGCGACCGGCTGGACCTCCCGGTACACCTCGACGAACCGCTGCTCGTCGACCGGCTCACCGTCGATGGAGATGCGCTCCCGGACGGTGGTCAGGTGCGGGCTGGTGTACCGGCCGGTACGCAGCCCGTGCGCCCGCAGCAGCGAGTCGACCATCCGTGCGGTCGAGGTCTTCCCGTTGGTACCGGTGATGTGGATCGACGGGTACGCCCGCTGCGGGGTACCGAGCAGGTCCAGCAGCGTCCCGATGCGGCTGAGGTCGAAGACCATGCGGGTGTACCCGCGCGCCTCCAGTTCCGCGACGACCTCGTCGAACTCTGCGGTCACAGGGCGGCCAGCGCGGCGTCGATGCGGGCGAGGTCGGCCTCGGCCGACTCCAGCCGGGCGCGGATCTTGCCGACCACCGCCTCCGGCGCCTTGCTCAGGAACTCGGCGTTGCCCAGCTTCGCCAGCGCTCCGGCCTGCTCCTTCTGCGCCGCGGCCCGGTCCTTCTCCAGGCGCGCCCGCTCGGCGGCCAGGTCGATCGAGCCCCGGGTGTCCAGCGCGACGGTCACCCCGCCGGTGATCGCGAGCGTCGCCGAGGCGGCGAAGTCCTCCCCCGCCCCGTCCAGCCGGGCCAGCGACCGGATCAGCGGCTCGTGCGCGGCCAGACCGAGCTCGGCCAGTCCCGACAGCCGCGCGGCGACCCGCTGGCCCGGGCGCAGGCCCTGGTCCGACCGGAACCGGCGCACCTCGGTGACCACCTTCTGCAGGCTGGCGATCTCGCCTTCCGCCGCATCGTCCACATAGGACTTGTCCGGCGTCGGCCACTGCGCGACCACGATGCTTGTCCTGCCGGCCTCCTTGCCGCCGGCGGCGTCGGCCGGCGCCGCTCCACTCCGGTTCAGCCCCAGCCACAGCTCCTCGGTGACGAACGGGATCACCGGGTGCAGCAAGCGCAGCACCTGGTCCAGCACGTGACCCAGTACCCGACGGGTCGCGGCGCTGTCCGCGATGACCGGCTTGCTCAGCTCCAGGTACCAGTCGCACACGTCGTCCCACGCGAAGTGGTAGAGCGTGTCGCACACCTTCGCGAACTCGTACCGGTCGAACTGCTCGTCGACCTCGTCGATGACGTGCTGCAGCCGGGACAGCACCCAACGGTCCACAGTGGACAGCTGTTCCGCGGGCGGTAGCGGGCCGTCCGTGTGCGCCCCGTTCATCAGCGCGAACCGCGTCGCGTTCCACAGCTTGTTGCAGAAGTTGCGCGAGCCCTGGCACCACTCCTCGGACACCGGTACGTCCGAGCCCGGGTTGGCGCCCCGGGCCAGGGTGAACCGTGTGGCGTCGGCGCCGAACCGCTCGATCCAGTCCAGCGGGTCGACCACGTTGCCGAGCGACTTCGACATCTTCTTGCCGTACTGGTCGCGGACCATGCCGTGCAGGGCCACCACGTCGAACGGCTGGTTGCCGCCCATCGCGTACAGGCCGAACATCATCATCCGGGCGACCCAGAAGAACAGGATGTCATAGCCGGTGACCAGCACGCTGGTCGGGTAGAACCGGCGCAGCTCC
>CAZYCD010000133.1:0-12678 GCA_964645345.1 uncultured Micromonosporaceae bacterium | reverse complement strand
GCCATCCGGTACCTGGTGGACCAGGTGGTGCTCGGCGTGGTGCTGAACCTCTTCGCGCTCGGCCTGACCGGGTTCGTCTTCACCCAGCTCATGGCGCCGCACCAGGACGAGTACAACTTCACAACGGTGTTCTCGGACTGGGCCATTCCGGAGCTGTCCCGCATCCCGATCCTCGGCCCGGCCCTGTTCGACGGCAACATCTTCCTGTACCTGGCGATCGTCCTGGTGGTCGTCGTCCACTTCGGACTCTTCTACACCCGGTGGGGCCTGCGTACCCGCGCCGTCGGCGAGCATCCGACGGCAGCGGACACGGTCGGCATCAAGGTGCTGGGCACCCGGTACCGCAACGTGCTGATCGCCGGCGTCATCGCCGGTGTCGGCGGCGCGTACCTGGTGCTCGGCGATGTCGGCAACTTCAACGCCAACCAGACCAACGGTCGCGGCTTCATCGCGCTCGCCGCGCTCATCTTCGGCCGGTGGAGCCCGGTCGGCGCGACGCTCGCCGCGCTGCTGTTCGGCTTCACCACGGCGCTGGCGCAGGGGCTGGGCGCGATCGGCAGCGCGATCCCGCAGGAGTTCCTCAGCATGCTGCCCTACGTGGCCACCGTCGTGGCGGTGGCCGGGCTGGTCGGCCGGGTACGGGCGCCGGCCGCCGACGGCCAGCCGTACCTGAAGGGCTGATGCGGCTGTGACCGTCGACCTCGACTGGGAAGCGCTGCGCAAGGCGGCGACCGAGACCATGCACCGGGCGTACGCGCCGTACAGCGACTTCCCGGTCGGCGCGGCCGGGCTGGTGGACGACGGCCGGCTGGTGGTCGGCTGCAACGTGGAGAACGCCGCGTACGGCGTGGTGCTGTGCGCGGAGTGCGGAGTGGTCAGCGCCCTGCACTCCTCGGGCGGCGGCCGGCTGGTCGCACTGTCCTGTGTGGACAGGTCGGGTGCGCCGATCATGCCGTGCGGCCGCTGCCGCCAGTTGCTGTGGGAGAACGGCGGGCCCGAGTGCCTGGTGGACTCGCCGGGCGGGCCGGTACCCATGAGGGAGCTGCTGCCGTACGCGTTCGAGGCGGCGGACATGGGCCGGGTCGCGCCGTCGATTCCTGGACGGCTGGTCGAGTTCCGGGGCCGGGGTACCGTCTTCGTGCACCCCGACGTCGCGGGCGGGCAGCGGGTCTGGACCGGGTACTGGGAGCGGTCCACGGGTACCGACGAGCCGCCCGGCATCCTGGACGAGGCGCCGACCTGGCCCGGGACGGCCGAGGCGATCGCCTGGGGCCGCGCCCGGACGCCGCGGGTGGTCGTGGTCGACGCCGACGGCGTCACCTGGTGGGCCGGTACCGGCGAGGGACCGGCGGACCTTCCCGTGTGGGGTACCCATGAGTGAGCGTCAGCGAATCATCGCTGCAGTGTGCTCGTGCCTCATGACCGGTCCGAGCGCAGCGAGGAGCGGGCATGAGTGAGTTCTCCGCGGTCGACGTCATCCGTACCAAGCGGGACGGCAGGGTGCTGTCCGACGCCCAGATCGACTGGGTGGTGGACGCCTACACCCGGGGCACGGTCGCCGACGAGCAGATGTCGGCCCTGGCCATGGCGATCCTCCTGCGCGGCATGACGCCGCCCGAGATAGCCCGCTGGACGGCCGCGATGATCGCCAGCGGCGAGCGTCTCGATCTGTCAGCTGTGGACCGTCCGACCGTCGACAAGCACTCGACGGGCGGGGTCGGCGACAAGATAACCCTGCCGCTGACGCCGCTGATCGCCGCGTGCGGGGCCGCGGTACCGCAGCTCTCCGGGCGGGGTCTGGGACACACCGGCGGCACGCTGGACAAGCTGGAGTCCATCCCGGGCTTCCGGGTGAGCCTGAGCAACGAGGAGTTCATCGCTCAGCTCCGCGACGTGGGCGCGGCGATCTGCGCGGCCGGCTCGGGGCTGGCACCCGCCGACCGCAAGCTCTACGCGCTGCGCGATGTCACCGGCACCGTCGAGGCGATCCCGCTGATCGCGAGCTCCATCATGAGCAAGAAGATCGCCGAGGGCACCGCCTCGCTGGTGCTCGACGTCAAGGTCGGTACCGGCGCCTTTATGAAGTCCCTCGATGAGGCTCAGGAGCTGGCCGCCACGATGGTGGAGCTGGGTGCCGCCCACAACGTGCGCACGGTGGCGCTGGTGACCTCCATGTCCAGCCCGATCGGCCGGGCCGTCGGCAATGCGCTGGAGGTCGCCGAGTCGGTCGAGGTGCTCGCCGGTGGTGGGCCGCCCGACGTGGTCGAGCTGACCCTGGCGCTGGCACGGGAGATGCTCCACGTAGCCGGACTGCCCGATGTGGACCCGGCCGGGGCGCTGCGCGACGGCCGCGCGATGGACACCTGGCGGGCGATGGTGCGGGCGCAGGGCGGCGACCCGGACGCGCCGCTGCCCAAGGCGGCCGAGGTCGAGGTCGTGCGATCCACAGAGGACGGCTACGTGTCCGCGGTGGACGCGCTGGCGATCGGCGTGGCCTCCTGGCGGCTGGGCGCCGGTCGGGCGCGAAAGGAGGACCCGGTGTCGGCCGCGGCCGGCGTGCTGTTGCACCGCAAGCCCGGCGACCCGGTGCGGGCCGGTGACCCGCTCTACGAACTGCACGCCGACGACCCGGTACGGCTTGCCGCCGGGCGGGAGGTCGCCGCGCAGGGGGTCACCGTCGCGCCGTCCGCTCCCGCCGAGACCCCGCTGATACTGGAGAGGATCACCTGATGCCGAGGCTGATCGAGGGGCCGACCCGGGTCCCGGTACCGGGTGGGAAGGTGATCGACGAGTATGTGGGCCGGGTCAACTCCGGTACCGAGGCGGTGTCCATCGCGCACATGGTGGCCCCGCCCGGCTGGACCGAGCCGGCCCAGGCGCCCGACTTCGACGAGTACACGCTCGTGCTGCGGGGCGTGGTACGGGTGGAGCACGTGGGCGGCAGCATCGAGGTGCGTGCCGGGCAGGCGGTGCTGACCCGGGCCGGCGAGCGGGTGCGGTACCTGTCGGGTGCCGACGGCGCCGAGTACGTGGCCGTGTGCCTGCCGGCCTTCGCGCCGGACGCCGCCCACCGCGATCCGGAATAGGCATGAGCGCGGCCTGTCCCGACCCGGTGGCGGTGCGCACGGCCTCCCTCCAGCGCATCGAACTGCTCGGGCTGCCCGTGCCGCCGGAGACGTTCCCGTTCGTGTGGGACGCGGGCGACGAGGTGGACCTGCGGCCCCGCGCCGAGGTCGAGGCGCGCTGCGCGGTCCTCAACGTGGTGCTCGCCCGGGTCTTCGGGCTGCCGCCCGCCGGCGCCGTCGCCTGGCTCCAGGATGCCGGCCTGATGGCGCACCTGACCCCGCCGGAGTGGGACTTCATCGCGGACGGCATCGGCGACGTGCCTTCCTTCGCGCTGCACACCGAGGCGCTGGCCGCGCTGGGCTGGCTGCTGTCGCTGGTCAAGGGGTTGGACCCGGCCGCACCCACGGTGCTCAACGCGGCCCCGTTGTTTCCGGACATCGCGGCCGGCGAGCGGTACGGGTCGTGGCTGGCGCGCAGCCTGGCGGCGCCGCGCGACCCGCGCGACGCGGCCGTGGCCCTGGACCTCTACTACTGTCTGGACTGGGCCTACCTGGAGGCCGAGCGCCACCAGCTGCAGCTGCCCGGGCTCATCGACTCCAACGCCATCGGCCAGCGGCGGTGGGCGCTGGAATGGGCCGTGCTGCTGCACGGCCCATTCCACGAGGAGGCACCCGAGTGGGAAGAGGTCGACCTCTCCACCTGAGCGGCCCGGTCCGGTCGCGCTCAGCGTGAGCCGACCGGCTCCGGGGCGCGTACCGGACCCCGGTGCGGCACGGCCGGAGCCGGCGGCAGCGGCTGCTCGCGCAGCCCGAGCCTGGCGTGCAGCCGGCGCAGCCCGGCCGGTGCCCACCAGTTCCACCGGCCCAGCAGCGTCATCGTCGCCGGTACCAGCACGCACCGCACGATCGTCGCGTCGATGGCCACCGCGACCGCCAGGCCGAGCCCGATCTCCTGGACGGTGCCCATCCGGCCGGTCACGAAGCAGCTGAACACCACCACCATGAGCAGGGCGGCCGAGGTGATGATCCGGCCGGAGTGCTGAAGCCCGCGGCGCACGGCGACCTCGGTGTCGAAGCCGCGCTCCACGTACTCCCGGATCCGGCCGAGCAGGAACACCTCGTAGTCCATGGACAGCCCGAACGCGAAGGCGAAGACGCTGATGATGACGAACGGGTCGATCCCGTTGACGTGCGCCGTACGCAGTACGCCCGAACCGAAGCCGTGCTCGAAGACCGCGTTCAGCACCCCGAACGTGGCGCCCAGCGACACGACGTTCATCAGCATCGCCTTGACCGGTACCACCAGCGAACCGGTCATCGCGAACAGCAGCAGTACCATCGCCAGCGCCGTGACGCCGATCGCCCAGGGCAGCCGGCTCTCCAGCAGGCCCATGAGGTCGTGCAGCACCGCCGCGTCGCCGGTGACCCAGGACTGCACGCCCGCCGGCCGGTCCGCCCGTACCCGGTCCACCAGCCGTACCGCCGCCGGCCCCTCCGGGTCGCCGGTCGCGTCGATGTCTACAATGGACAGACCGGGGCCGACCTGCTCTGCCGGGTACACCCGGGTGACGCCGGGAGTACCGGCCCACCGCCGCGCCCAGGAGTCGAGGGTCGCCGCATCGGTACGGGCGACCACGGTGACAGCCGGCGCGGGCGCCTGGCCGAACCGCTCGGACAGCGCGTCGACCACCTGGACGGACTCCAGGGAGCGCGGCAGCGAGCTGAGGTCGTGCAGGTGCAGCTTGGTGTTCAGCAGCGGGAAGCCGGCCGCCAGCAGGGCGACGCCAGTCGCCACCGCGACGGTCAGCGGCCGGCGCTGCACAGCGCGCGCCAACCGGGAGAAGAAGCCGACCTCCGCCGCGTCGCCGTAGCGGGCGACCCGGCGCGCGGCGCGCTTGGACGGCCGGATCCACCGCCTGGCAAAGCCCAGCAGGGCCGCGGTGAAGGTCAGCGCGACGAGCATCGCCACCAGCGCGATCGACACCCCGGCCGCGCCCAGCGCGGAGAGGCCGGTCAACCCGAACAGCATGAGTCCGGTCAGCGCGGCCGCCACGGTCAGCGCGGAGAACAGGATGGTACGCCCGGCCGTGGCCCAGGCCCGCCCCACCGCGACGTCCGGCGCGAAGCCCGCGCCCAGTTCCTCGCGGTACCGGGCGACCAGCAACAGTCCATAGTCGACGGACAGGCCGAGCCCCAGCAGCGTCACCACGGTGACCGCATCGGAGTCGAGGCTCGTGAACGTGGAGAAGAACAGCAGCACGCCCATGGCGCCGAAGACCGACACGATCGCGGCCAGTACCGGCATGACCGCCGCGAGCAGCCCGCCGAACACGAAGACCAGGATGACCAGCGTGATGGGCAGGGACAGTTGCTCGGCCCGGGACAGGTCGCTCTGCGCCTGCTGGTTGGCCTGCCGGTTGATGAACGGGCCGCCACCGACGAGTACCTTCGCATCCGGCTGCCCACCGGCCCGCAGGGTACCGGCGAGCCCGTGCAGCCGGTCGGCCACGGTGTCCAGAGTGGACGACTTGTCGCTGGCCTCCTTGGTCAGGTCGAGCTGGATGAGCAGGCCGTGACCGTCCTTCGCGACCATCGCGCCGGCCCGCCCCGCCGGCAGGCCCTGGTCGAACGGGGTCACCACTCCGGTCACCCCCGGTACCCCCGCCAGGCCGGTGGCCGCGGCCCGCACCTGGTCGCGTACCGCGGCGGAGCGCGGGTCCACCCCGTCCACCAGCGCGGTCACCGTGCCGCCCTTGTCGCTGCCGGCGTTCAGCACGTCCTGCGCCTGCACCGACTCCATCGACTTCGGGCCGCCCGAGCCGCTCAGCGAGTTGAACACCGGCCCGGCGGCCAACCCGCCGGCCACGGTACCGACCAGCCAGATGGCCAGTACCCACCACTTGCGCCGGAAGCACCAGCGCCCGATCCTCGCGATCAGTCCATCGGCCATCCCGGCCGCCCCCCTTGCCACAATGCAAACTCTCAACTGTCGATAGGGAGCCTCCCGGAACGGGGACCTCAGAAGCCATCCGGCGCGCCCCCGAGCGCACCCTGAGGCTGTCCCTACCGTCCCCTCAGGGACGGCTGGGGGTCTCCGACCCCAGCGGCGGCCAGGGGTGTCTGGCCGGTCAGGGGGCAGCCGGGTCAGCCCCGCGGGGCGTAGGCGCCGACGCGCACCGAGGCGGTGACCTCCACCGGTACCGGCAGGCCGGACAGGCGTGCGGCGACCTGCTCCGGGTCGGTGTGCCACGCGTTCGGCCCCATGCCGACGAGCGCGGCGACCGCCGCGTGGTCCAGCGACAGGCTCCGCCGCAGCGGGGTCGACGACACGGGGGCGAACCACCTCTCCAGGCCGGCCGCCAGTCTGTCCTCTTTGGACGGATCGACGCGCAGCAGGTCCAGCGCGGTCACCAGCTCGACAAGATGGTCGGGCTCGGGCGTGACCACCAGCAGCAGCCCGTCAGCGCGCAGCACCCGGGCGAACTCGGCGCCGTGCCGGGGTGCGAACACGTTCAGCAGCAACTCCACCGACCCGTCGCGCAGCGGAAGCCCGGCCCAAGCGTCGGCGCGCGCGGCGGCGGCGCGCGGGTGGCTGCGGGCAGCCCGGCGCAGCGCGTACCGCGACACGTCCAGGGCCAGCCCGACCGCCTCGGGCCGGGCGTCCAGGACGGCGGCCAGGTGCCCGCCGGTACCGGCGCCGACGTCCACCACCAGACCGGTACCGGACGGGGCAGCTTCCGCGAGCCCGGCGGAGATGAAACCGTAGTGACCCGCGGCCAGGAAACCGGCCCGGGCGGCGACCATCTCGGCGCCGTCCCCGGGGTGCCGCACCGGCCCGGCGGTGAGGTCGACGTACCCCTGGCGCGCCCGGTTGAAGCTGTGTCCCCGCGGGCATGACAGCCCGCCACCGGTACCGGCGTCGAGCGCCAGGTCGGCACCGCAGACCGGGCAGCGAAGGCACGGCACAACCTCGGCCAGCACGGACCCTCCGAACGATAGGGTTGTCCCATGCTGCCACCCAGCTACGAGGAGATCGTCAGGGCCCCGAAGGCGCTGCTGCACGACCATCTGGACGGGGGTCTGCGGCCCGCCACCGTGCTGGAGCTGGCCCGGGAGATCGGGCACCCGTTGCCGGCTGACGACGCCGCCGGGCTGGCCCGCTGGTTCGCCGAGGCGGCCGACTCCGGGTCGCTGGAGCGCTACCTGGAGACCTTCGTGCACACCGTCGGGGTGATGCAGACCGAGCCCGCCCTCAGGCGGGTGGCCTACGAGTGCGCCCGGGACCTGGCCGCCGACGGCGTCGTCTACGCCGAGGTGCGCTTCGCGCCGGAGCAGCACCTGACCCGCGGCCTCGACTTGGACCAGGTGGTCGGCGCGGTGCTCGCCGGCTTCGCCGACGGCAGCGCGGACGCGGCGGCCGAGGGTACCCCGATCCGCGTGGCGACCCTGCTGACCGCGATGCGGCACAAGGCGCGCTCGATGGAGATAGCCGAGCTGGCCGTCCGGTACCGGGACGGCGGCGTGGTCGGCTTCGACATCGCGGGCGCCGAGGCGGGGTTCCCGCCGACCCGGCACCTGGACGCGTTCGAGTACCTGCAGCGGGAGAACTTCCACTTCACCATCCACGCGGGCGAGGCGTTCGGGCTCCCGTCGATCTGGCAGGCCATCCAGTGGTGCGGCGCGGACCGGCTGGGCCACGGTGTGCGGATCGTCGACGACATCTCCGGCGACCGGCGGCTGGGCCGGCTGGCCGCCTACGTCCGGGACAAGCGCATCCCGCTGGAGCTGTGCCCGTCGTCCAACGTGCAGACCGGCGCGGCGGCGTCCATCGCCGAGCACCCGATCGGCCTGCTGCGCGACCTGCGTTTCCGGGTGACGGTCAACACGGACAACCGGCTGATGAGCGGCACCTCGATGTCCCGGGAGATGGCGCTTCTGGTCGAGGCGTTCGGGTACGGGTGGCCGGAGCTTCAGTGGTTCACGGTGAACGCGATGAAGAGCGCCTTCATCCCGTTCGACGAGCGGCTGGTCCTGATCAACGAGGTCATCAAGCCGGCCTACGCGAAGTTGTCAGCCGCGTAGCTTGTCGGAGCGGCGCGGGGCGGCGTTCGTCAGCCGCGTAGCTTGTCGGAGCGGCGCAAGGCGGCCGTTGACAGCCTGATGCCTCTGGCGGACGCCGGGGAGCAGCCCAGCTCGACCTGCCGCGCCAGTACCCGCGGATCCGCGCGCAGCAGCCGCAGCCCGCGGCGTACCAGGACCATCGGCGGCTTGCGGTGCTCGGCGAGGTCTCGGGTCAGCCGCCGGACGAAGGTGATCATCCGCGACCGGCGCACCGTGTAGGCACCCGCGAGCAACCCCCGCTCCTGGCACTCGGTCGCGATCTCGGCCGCGAAGATCCCCTCGGCGATGAACAGCGGGCTCCCACCTGTGGACACCTCGTGGGTACCGACCGGGTGGTTTGCGCTGAACGAATAGGCAGGTACCTCCACCCGACCGGACACCGCGAGCTGCTCGACGGCGGCCAGTGCGGCCTTGGCGTCCCAGGAGTCCGGCGATTCCCAGTCGATCGTGCCGGATATGCGGGGCAGCGTCGGATCCTCACCACTCTTGTAGAAGTCGTCGAGAGAGAGGATCGGCAATCCTGTTCGTCGGGCTATGTACGACTTGCCAGACCCGGAAGGTCCGGCAATCAGTATTACTCGGGCATTCTGTTCGCTCACCTGTGGTGGCTCCGGCGGGGCATAGGGCATCGGAACGGTCAAACCATCGAACCACAACCCGTGATCCGGACCGGGCTGGGCTTTCTCTTTGCCACCGGACATGGTGGAATCTCGGAGGTCCGACCCGTCCGGGTCGGCCGTACCAAGGTGCCTGCGGATCAACGCGGTGCCAACGGGAAGGCAGGCGAGGTGAGCAAGCGGCCAGCGGCGGGCGGCACCGTCCGATCGAGGATGAGCGGCCTTTCCGGGTACTTCCGGGACCGGCCGATCTGGGTCAAGCTCGGCCTCATCGTGCTCGTCCCCACGATCGCCACTGTGTTCGTCGGCTTCAGCGCACTGCTCGGCAACATCAACTCGGCGAACAACGCGGACCGCGCGCGCAACCTGGCCGCGCTGACCGGTGACGCCGGCGGTCTGGTGCACGACCTGCAGGACGAACGCGCCGCCGCCACCCTGCTGCTGACCGCCGCCCCCGGCGACGAGCAGAACAGCGCCAAGGCCAAGTACCAGGCGCTGTTCGTCAAGACCTCCCAGGCCGCGCAGGCGTACACCCAGCGTCGCAACTCGCTGGCCGGGCTGCCGGCCGGGTTCCGCGACCAGCTCAAGGGCATCGACGCCAGCCTCGGCGCGCTGGACAACCTGCACCAGCAGGTGGCCAGCGGCGGCGGCGTGACGCTCGACGACGCGGTGCAGCGGTACAACGCCTTGGTCTCCAGCCTCGTCCTGCTCCGCGACGCCGCGTCGCAGCTGGCCGGCGACGCCGGGCTGAGCTTCGACATGCGGGCCGGTGCGGCGATCGCCAACGTCAAGGAGGAGCTGTCCCAGGAGCGCGTCATCGTCCTGCGCATCCTGCGCCGGCAGACGCTCACCACCGACGACCAGAAGGCGTTCCTCACCGACCTGGCGGGGCAGGACCTGGCGCTGCGGCCGTTCTACACGGTCGCCACACCGGCGCAGCAGGACCTGCTCGCGAAGACCGTCACGGGCCCGAACGTCAGCGACGGCCGGACCTACGAGGACTACCTCAGCAAGCAGCAGCCCGGCCAGACCCTGGGCCAGGGCATGTTCGACATCGACCAGTGGGAACAGGCGATGGTCGGCCGCGCCAACCTGATGCGGCAGGTCGAGTCGTCGCTGGACGCGCAGACCCTGGCCGAGGCGACCTCGCTGCACAGCCGGGTACAGCGCCAGGTGCTGCTCGGTGCCGGCCTGCTGATCGTGCTGGTCCTGATCGTGCTGATGATCGCGTGGGCGGTGGCCCGCTCGATGGCCCGGGCGCTGCGCGAGCTGCGCCAGGGCGCCATGTCCATCGCCCAGTACGGCCTGCCCCAGGCGGTGGCCAGGCTGCGCGACCCGTCACTGTCCAGCCAGCTCTCCCCGCAGCAGATGGCGCAGCAGATCGCCGATCCGCTGCCGGTACGCAGCCGGGACGAGTTCGGGCAGGTGACCGAAGCGTTCAACGCGGTCCACCTGGAGGCCGTCCGTACCGCCGCCGAGCAGGCCGCCCTGCGCTCCTCCGTGTCGACGATGTTCGTCAACCTGGCCCGCCGCTCGCAGATCCTGGTCGACCGGCTCATCGGGCACCTGGACCGGCTGGAGCGCGGCGAGGAGGACCCGGACCGCCTGGCCGAGCTGTTCCAGCTGGACCACCTGGCCACCCGGATGCGCCGCAACGACGAGAACCTGCTGGTGCTGGCGGGTGCCGACTCGACCCGCGTGCAGCGCGAGCCGGCCGCCCTGATCGACGTGCTGCGAGCCGCGCAGTCCGAGGTCGAGCACTACACCCGGATCGAGTTCGGGGTCATCGACCGTGACATCGAGGTGGGCGCGCACGCGGTCAACGACCTCGTGCACCTCGTCGCCGAGTTGTTCGACAACGCGACCGCCTTCTCGCCGCCCGACTCCAGTGTGGTCGTCGAGGCGCGCCGGATCGGCGACCGCGCGGTGCTCTACGTCGAGGACCACGGCATCGGCATGTCGCCCGAGCAGCTCGCGGACCTCAACGAGCGGCTGGCCACGCCGCCCATGGTCGACGTGGCGGTCTCCCGGATGATGGGCCTCGTCGTTGTCGCGCGGCTGGCCGACCGGCACGGCGTCAAGGTCGAGCTGCGCCCCGCCCCGGACCGGGGAACGATCGCCGACGTGCTGCTGCCCACCACCGCGCTGATCCCGCGCGCGCTGACCGGGCGAGGGCCGTCCGCCGGCGTCCCGCTCGTGCGGGAGCCTTCTCCCACGCCGGTACCGCGCCAGGGTGGGCCGGTACCGCCGCGCTCGCCGTTCGCCACGCCGCTGGCGCTGGAGAGCGGCCCGGCCGCGAGCCTGGCCGGCGGCGCGCCGACGGGGCCGTCGACCGGTGGCTTCGGCGGCTTTGGTGGCGGGCAGGGTGGCCCCGGCGGCTTCGGTGGCGGCGGCGTCCCCGGCGCCCCTGTCTCCGGCGCTCCGGGCGGTGGCCGGCAGCTTCCCGCCTGGTCCGACCTGACCGGCGCGGTCAACGGTACGAACGGCGTGGATCCGTTCGCCGCCGGCCACGGTGGCCGCGGCAGCGGCCACGGCGCCCCGCCGGGACCGAGCGCGTTCGACCGCGGCCTCGGCCCCGATCGTCAGGGACCCGGCACGCTGGGCCCGGACCGGTTCGCCCCGACCGACACGAGTGGCTTCGCCGGCTCGCCGCTGCCGCAGCGGCGCGCGACCGAGCCGCCGGTCGAGGGCGAGGTCACCGGTGAGCCGCGGCCGCTGATCCCGCGCCAGATGCCGTCCTCGCCGGAAGCCAGGCCGACGGATCCCGCACCGCGCGCCGTCGAGCGGGACGACGCCGTCGACGCGGACGTGGTCGAGGACGACCGGATCTTCGTGGCGCCCACCGCGCCCACCCCGCCGGCCTGGCCGCCGGTACCGTCCTTCCCGGCCTCCGGGGAGGAGGACCAGGGGGCGCCGGCGGTACCCGAGGATCTCGCCTCCGCGCTGGACATCACCTCGGAAATGCCGCGCCTGCAGGTCGACGAGGACCGGCCGGCCAGCGGGGCGCAGGCGGCCGGCTGGAACACGCCGAGCGCCTCGAGCCGACTGGTACCCGAGGCGTACAGCACCCCGGTGGTACCGGCGGCCTACACGCCCCCGCCGCTGGTCACCTCGCAGCCGACCGCCGGCCCGGCGACCCCGCCGTCGGTGGCCCAGCCCCCGCAGTCACCGGCCCGCCCGGCCGAGCCGGAGCCGGCCCGCGTCTCGTACCCCGACGAGACCATGGAGCTGCCGATCTTCCGCGAGCTGGAGTCCGCCTGGTTCCGCAGCCGCGGTACCGGCGTGTCCACACCGCCCACGTCGGTGTACGCCGCGCCCAGCGGACCAGGGGTCGACTGGCCGTCCAACCGCGACGCGGGCGCGACCAGCGGGGCCGGCCAAGCCGCCCCGACCACCACGCCGGCCCCGGCCACCACGCCGGCCCCGGCGCTATCCTGGCCTTCGCCCGCCGCACCGCCGGCGGCGAACATGGCAGCACCGGCTCCCGCCGGCGCGACGGACAATGGTCACGTGGGGAGCTCTCACATGCCGGGTGGGCGGATGCCTGTGCCCGAACCGGTCTGGCGCTCCGCCGCCGACGACGGCTGGCGGGCGGCGACCGCCGCCGCCGAGCCGGAGGTGGCCGGGGTCACCGACGCCGGCCTGCCCAAGCGGGTACCGATGGCGCAACTGGTGCCCGGTGGAGTCGAGAAGAACACGGCGAACGCCAACCGGCGCTCCCCCGAACAGGTTCGCGGTCTCCTGTCCGCCTACCATCGCGGAGTCCAGCGCGGACGCAGCCGTGGTGACGACGACAGGGGGCCGGAGTCGAGCACGACGACCGGACATTCTCCGCAGGGTGGCAAGGAGCAGGACGCATGACGACTACGCAGGAT
>CAZYCD010000132.1:0-12738 GCA_964645345.1 uncultured Micromonosporaceae bacterium | reverse complement strand
AGTACGACGAGCGGACGTGGATCGGCATCCCGTACCGGCGGGCGTACTCCACGCACCGCAGCATCAGTACCTTGGCGCCGCAGGCGGCCAGCTCCAGCATCTCCTCGTAGGTGATCCGCTCGATCCGCCGCGCGTTGGGCACGATCCGCGGGTCGGCGGTGAACACGCCGTCCACGTCCGTGTAGATCTCACAGACATCGGCGCGCAGCGCGGCGGCCACCGCGACCGCGGTGGTGTCCGAGCCGCCGCGGCCCAAGGTGGTGATGTCCTTGGTGTCCTGGGCGACGCCCTGGAACCCGGCGACGATCGCGATGGCCCCCTCGTCCAGCGCGGAGCGCAGCCGGCCCGGGGTGACGTCGATGATCCGCGCCCGGCCGTGCGCCGAGGTGGTGATGACACCGGCCTGCGAGCCCGTGTAGGACCGCGCCTCGTACCCCTGGTTGTGGATCGCCATCGCGAGCAGCGCCATGGAGATCCGCTCGCCCGAGGTGAGCAGCATGTCCAGTTCCCGACCCGGCGGCAGCGGACTGACCTGGTGGGCGAGGTCGAGCAGTTCGTCGGTGGTGTCACCCATCGCCGAGACGATCACCACCACGTCGTTGCCGGCCTTGCGGGTGGCCACGATGCGCTCGGCGACGCGCTTGATGCGCTCGGCGTTGGCAACCGACGAACCGCCGTACTTCTGCACCACGAGAGCCACGCGCGCGACCCCTCCTCCATCGCGACGGCGCCGCCGAACATCGCTCCCCGGTCGCGGATGCGACCAGGCATGCAGTGGCCGGCGGCGCCAATGGACGGTTCCCAGGGTACCGGCGCGTCCTGTCAGCCGGGAGCGTCGTTCCCACGATCCGGCCACCATGTGACCGACAATGGCTCGATGCGCCCTTCCGCCCGAGCCGTCGCGTCCGTGCTGGTCGTCGCGGTCGCGCTCGGCGCGGCCGGGTGCACATCGACCCCTCCGGTTACCGATCCCACCCCGTCGACCGGCCCCACCGGCCCCACCGACCCCTGGGGACAGCTCGCGGCCCGGGTCGCGGTCGCGCAGGACCGGCGGTACGTCGCGTCCTACATCCTGAGTACCCGGGGACGGCCGCCGCGGACCGTGACGGTGACGATCGCGCAGGACGGTACCTGGCTGGTCGCGGTACCGGGCGGGGCACTGGGCGGTACCGCGGACGTGGCGATCGCCGGTACCCCCGGGGGTCTGTACCAGTGCGCCCTCGGCGCGGCGCCGGCCTGCGTGCGGGTCGCGGCGCCGGACGGTGCCGTGCCGGCCGGCAACGACCCCCGGGTGCAGTACCTGTTCACCAGTTGGCTGCGGCTGCTGGCCGACCGGCAGCAGGCCATCGCGGTCAACCCGGCGGCCGCGCTGCCGGGCGCCTCGGGACAGTGCTTCTCCGTAGAGCCCAACTCCGCGGCCCTGGCGGCCCCGGTCGACGCCGGCGTCTACTGCTTCGACGCCGACGGCACGATGACCGCCGCCACGCTGGGCATCGGTACCTTCGTCCTGTCCGGTGCCCCCGGTCCGCCGCCGGCCACGGTCACCCTGCCCGGACCGGTGACCGGCGGCCCCGCGCTGGGCATGGCCACGCCGCCCCCGCCGCCGAGCCCGACCCCGTCCGCCTCCCCATCCAGAGTGTGAACAGGTTCCCAGATCGCGGGAGCCGGACATCCGGGCGGCGATCGCGGCGTACTGTGTCTCCTGATATGTCGCGGGCACTGCTTCTTCGCTGCCGCGACGGGGCTCCATCCGGCCGGCACCCCGTCGCGGAGTTGGCACGCGTCCTCGCCTGAGCATGCGGACCTCCGCCGGTCAGAAGGCAACCTTCCCGGCAGAGGAGACTCCGAAATGACCGACACCCGCACGCCCGGCAGCCCCACCGACGACGCCATCGCCCGCCAGCAGCCCAGTGCCATGCCCTACGGGCGTTATCAGCCCTACCACCATCAGTTCACCGTCGACCTGCCCGACCGTCAGTGGCCGGGCCGCCGGATCGAGAAGGCGCCCCGCTGGTGCGCCGTCGACCTGCGCGACGGCAACCAGGCGCTGATCGACCCGATGTCCCCCGAGCGCAAGCGGCGGATGTTCACGCTGCTGGTACAGATGGGGTACAAGGAGATCGAGGTGGGGTTCCCGGCCGCCAGCCAGACCGACTTCGACTTCATCCGCCAGCTCATCGAGCAGGACCTGATCCCTGACGACGTCACCATCCAGGTACTGACCCAGTGCCGCGAGCACCTGATCGACCGCACCTTCGAGTCCCTGCGCGGCGCGCGGCGGGCCATCGTGCACATGTACAACTCGACGTCGGTGCTGCAGCGGCGGGTGGTCTTCGGGCTGGATAAGGACGGCATCACCGACATCGCCACCAGCGCGGCGCGGCTGTGCCAGAAGTACCAGACGATCTGGACGCCGGACACCGACATCTTCTACGAGTACTCGCCGGAGTCCTACACGGGTACCGAGCTGGAGTACGCGCTGGAGATCTGCTCCGCCGTGACCGAGGTGCTGGACCCGACGCCGGACCGGCCGCTGATCATCAACCTGCCGGCGACCGTAGAGATGGCCACTCCCAACGTGTACGCGGACTCTATCGAGTGGATGCACCGGCACCTGCCCCGGCGGAACTCGATCGTGCTGAGCCTGCACCCGCACAACGACCGCGGCTGCGCGGTGGCAGCCGCGGAGCTGGGCGTGCTGGCCGGCGCCGACCGGGTCGAGGGCTGCCTGTTCGGCAACGGCGAGCGGACGGGCAACGTGGACCTGGTGACGCTGGGCCTGAACCTGTTCAGCCAGGGCATCGACCCACAGATCGATTTTCGTCAGATCGATGAGATTCGGCGCACCGTCGAGTACTGCAACCAGCTGCCGGTACACGAGCGCCACCCGTACGCGGGCGACCTGGTCTACACGGCCTTCTCCGGCTCGCACCAGGACGCGATCAACAAGGGGCTGACCGCACTGGCCGCCGACGCGGCCACCGCCGGGGTCGAGGTGGACAACTTCACCTGGGGGGTACCGTACCTGCCGATCGACCCGAAGGACGTGGGCCGCACCTACGAGGCGGTGATCCGGGTCAACTCGCAGTCGGGCAAGGGCGGCGTGGCCTACATCATGAAGACCGAGCACCACCTCGAGCTGCCGCGCCGGCTGCAGATCGAGTTCTCCGGCGTGGTCCAGCGGCACACCGACGACGAGGGCGGCGAGGTTAGCCCTGAGCAGATGTGGGACATCTTCTCCGCGACCTACCTACGCCCGGCCGCCCCGCGCGTGGACGTCGACCGCTACTCGACGTCCACAGTGGACGGCAAGGTGGAGCTGCGCTGCGACGCGATGGTGGACGGGCGGACCGTCGCCCTGTCCGGCGTCGGCAACGGCCCGATCGACGCGTTCGTCCACGCGCTGTCCACTGTGGACATCACGGTGCGGGTACACGACTATGCCGAGCACGCGCTCAGCTCGGGCGGCGACGCCCAGGCCGCGGCGTACGTGGAGTGCGATGTCAACGGCGAGACGCGCTGGGGCGTCGGCATGGACGCGAACATCGTGACCGCCTCCCTGCGGGCGGTGGCCAGCGCGGTCAACCGCTCCTGACCGGTTTGCCGTCCGGCTCCCGATCGGAGCTGGACGGCGCTGCCGGGGCCGGGCGGCGGACAAACAGTCCGGCCGTCACGGCCCCGGCGAGGAACAGCCCGGCGCAGCACAGCATCGCCGAGTGGAACGCGTTGTCCAGCGGACCCGGCTGGCGGTACTGGGTACCGGAGATGCCCACCGCGAGCGGCAGGGCGGCGACGGCGAACAGGCTGCCCGACCGGGCCACCGCATTGCTCACTCCACTTGCCGAGCCGGCCTGCCGGGTCGGTGCCGCGGCCAGTACCCCGGCGGTCAGCGGCGCGACCATCAGTGTCATGCCGAGCCCGAGCACGACCGCCGCCGGGAGCACCTCCGTCCAGTACCGGGTGTGTGGCCCCACGCGCAGCATGAGCAGCACGCCGCCGGCGGCGAGCACCGATCCGGCGGTCAGCGGCCAGCGCGGCCCGATCCGCGCGCCAAGCGCCCCGGCCCGGGCCGAGCCGACCAGCAACAGGATCGTCAGCGGGAGCAGGGACACCCCGGCCAGCAGCGCGGAGAAGCCGGCCACCACCTGCAACTCGACGATGAGGAAGAAGGTCAGGCCGCCCAGCCCCGCGTACACGAACAGGGTCACCAGGTTGATCACGGTGAACTGCCGCCGCCCGAACAGCGACAGCGGCAGCATCGCGTCCTCGCCACGCCGCCGCTCGACGAGTACGAAGGCCACCGTCGAGGCCACGCCGACCGCGGCTGCGGGAAGCGCCCGGGGACCGCGCTCGACCAGCGCGTACACGAGCCCGGCCAGCCCCAGCGCGGCCAGTACCGCGCCGGTGACGTCGAACCGGGCGGCGCGCCGGCCGGGCCGGCTCTCCGGTACCCACTTCACGGCCGCCAGTACCGCGACCGCGGCCAGCGGCACGTTGATGAAGAAGATCCAGCGCCAGGACAGCGCGTCGATCAGCCAGCCGCCCAGGAACGGTCCGATCGCGGTCGCCACGCCGGACAGTCCCGACCAGGCGCCGATCGCCCGGCCCCGATCGGTGTCCACAAAGGACGATTGGAGCAGCGCCAGGGAACTCGGGGTGAGCAGCGCCGCACCGATGCCCTGTACGGCCCGCGCGGTAACCAGCACGCCGATGCCCGGTGCCAGTCCACACGCGACAGACGCGAGGCTGAACCACGCGACGCCGACCAGGAACACCCGTCTCCGCCCGTACCGGTCGCCGAGCGCGCCGCCGAGCAGCACCAGCGAGGCCAGCGCGAGCGTGTAGGCGTTGACCGTCCACTGCAAACCGGCAAGGTCGGCGTGCAGGCCCGCACCGATGTGCGGCAGCGCGACGTTGACCACGGTGCCGTCGAGGAACGCCATGCCAGACGCCAGGGTCGAGGCGAGCACAGCGCCCCACCCGCGGGAGGTGCCGAGCCTCAGCTGATCGGACACGCATCCCATCCTGCCTGTCTTACTGGCCAAACCGCAGCCGAGGACGCAAGCTGCCCACGTGCGCGCGCTGCGAACCCTCCTGGTCCTGGTACTCGCGACGGCCGCCGTCGCCGGCTGCGACCCGTCCGCGCTGAGCACCGGCACCGGTACCGGAAACGGCACGCCCGGGCCGCTGGCCACCGGCGTCAGCCAGCAACTCGCGGCACTGACGGTGTCCGATGGGCTGAGCATGGCCGGGTACAGCCGGGACAAGTTCCCGCACTGGATCAACCAGGGCCACGACTGCGACACCCGGGACGTGGTACTGCAGCGGCAGGGCACCGCCGTGCAACTCGGCGCGAAGTGCAAGATTCTCAAGGGCGAATGGACCAGCCCGTACGACGGCAAGTCCTACTCCGACCCGCAGGCCCTCCAGATCGACCACCTGGTACCGCTGGCCAACGCCTGGCGCTCCGGGGCCAGCCAGTGGACGACCAGGCAGCGTCAGGACTTCGCCAACGACTTGAGCGACCCCCAACTGATCGCCGTCACGGGCAGCGTCAACGAGGCGAAGGGCGACCAGGACCCGTCCCAGTGGAAGCCGCCGAGCCGCGCCTTCTGGTGCGTATACGCGCAGGACTGGGTACAGGTGAAGGCGCACTGGCAGTTGACCGTCACGGCCGCCGAGAAGGCGGCGCTGACCGAGATGTTGGGGACCTGCGCATGAGTGGAACCAGGACGGGTGACTTCACCGCCGGGCCGGGCGGGGTGTGGACCGAGGAGGTCGGTGTCATCACCGGCAAGCTGACGCTGCGCACGGAGCTGGCCGACAACCTCGGCCTGACCCTGCGCGTGCAGTACCAGCAGGCCGACGAGTGGTACGTCGTCAAGGGCGGCCGGGCCACGCTGCACGACGCGGCCGACCTCGACGCGGTACACGGGCTGGTCCTGGGGATCCTGGACCGTCCGAACGGCTAGTCCTCGGCGACGGCCCCGGTTGCGGCGGCCGCCTCGCGCGCGGCCTGGGCGCCACGCTCGGTGCGCTCGCTGTCCTCGACCGGGAAGTGGCAGGCCACCTGGTGCTCGGCGCCCGCGGCGGCGATCGTGGCCAGCGGCGGCTCCTGGGTCGCGCAGATGTCCTGCGCCTTCCAGCACCGGGTACGGAACCGGCAGCCCGAGGGCGGATCGATCGGGCTCGGTACGTCGCCGGCCAGCAGGATCCGCTCCCGCTGCGCCTTGTCCCGGCGGACCGGGTCCGGCACCGGTACCGCCGACAGCAGGGCCAGCGTGTACGGGTGCAGCGGCCGCGTGTACAGGTCGTCGCGCGGGGCGACCTCGACGACCTTGCCGAGGTACATGACCGCGACCCGGTCGGAGATGTGCCGCACCACCGAGAGGTCGTGCGCGATCACCAGGTAGGTCAGGCCCAGCTCCCGCTGCAGGTCGTCCAGCAGGTTGATGACCTGGGCCTGGATCGACACGTCCAGGGCCGAGACCGGCTCGTCGGCGACGATCAGCTTCGGGCGCAGGGCCAGTGCGCGGGCGATGCCGATGCGCTGGCGCTGCCCGCCGGAGAACTCGTGCGGGTACCGGTTGTAGTGCTCGGGGTTGAGCCCGACCAGCTCCAGCAGCTCCTGTACCGCCCGCTTGCGCCCCTGCGGCGTCGGGATGTTCTGTACCCGCAGAGGAGCCCCGACGATCGCGCCCACGGTGTGCCGCGGGTTCAGCGACGAGTACGGGTCCTGGAAGATCATCTGGATCTCCCGACGGAGCGGGCGCATCGCCCGGGTCGAGACGTGGCTGATGTCCCGGCCCTCGAACACGATCTTGCCGGCGGTGGGCTCCACGAGGCGGGTTACCAGTCGGCCCGTGGTCGTCTTCCCGCACCCCGACTCGCCGACCAGACCGAGTGTCTCCCCTCGCCGGACGGTGAGGTCGATCCCGTCCACCGCGCGTACCGCGCCGACCTTCCGGCGGAGGATCGCGCCCTGGGTGATCGGGAAGTGCTTCTCCAGCCCGGTCACCTCGAGCAGGTTCTCGCTGTTCACAGGTGACTCCCTAGAGTGCCGGAGCGATGTCGTCGGCGAAGATGTGGCGCCGCTGCTCCGATGGCAGATGGCATGACACCCGGTGCGGGCCATCGGACAGGTCCGGGACGACCGTCCGGCACGGGATGCCGTTGCGCTCCGCGTACGGGCAGCGGGGATGGAACGCGCAGCCGCTGGGCAGGTTGATCAGGCTCGGTGGGCTGCCCTTGATCGGAACCAGCCGGTCGCGCACGTCCCGGTCCACCCGGGGCATGGAGCCCAGCAGCCCCCAGGTGTACGGGTGCTCGGGCCGCCAGAACAGTTCGTCGGCGGCGCCGTACTCCACGCACTTGCCGCCGTACATGACCATGATGTCGTCGGCCAGCTCCGCCACCACGCCCAGGTCGTGAGTGATGATGATGACCGCCGAGCCGAACTCGCCCTGCAGATCCCTGATCAGGTCCAGGATCTGTGCCTGCACCGTGACGTCCAGCGCCGTGGTCGGTTCGTCCGCGATGAGCAGCTCCGGGTTGCAGACCAGCGCCATCGCGATCATCGCGCGCTGCCGCATGCCGCCGGAGAACTCGTGGGGGTAGTCGTCCACCCGTCGCTCCGGGCGGGGGATCCCGACCCGGCCCAGCATGTCGATGGCGCGTTGCCGGGCGACCTTCTTCGACACGTTGTTGTGCACCCGGTACGCCTCGACGATCTGACTGCCGATCGTGAAGTACGGATGCATCGAGGTCAGCGGGTCCTGGAAGATCATCGCCATCTTCCGCCCCCGCAGCTGGCGCACCCGCTCCGCGCTGCTGGAGATGAGTTCCTCGCCGTCAAGCCAGACCTCGCCGCTCACGTCGGCGTTGCGTCCACGGCCCCGGTGCAGACCGAGGATGCCGAGGCTGGTCACGCTCTTGCCCGAGCCCGACTCCCCGACGATGCCGAGAGTCTTGCCGCGGCCGAGCGAGAAGGACACACCGTCCACGGCCTTGACCAGTCCGTCGTCTGTCGTGAAGGCCACCTTGAGCGACCGGACATCCAGGAAGACCTCGGAGCGCTGCGGGGGCGGCCCGACGAGCGATACGTCTGGGCTGGTGAGCATCGTCTTCTCCTTGCTGGTCACCGCAACCGTACCCGCGGGTCGATGACGCCGTAGAGGACGTCGACGATCAGGTTCGCGATCACGATGAAGAAGGCGGCGAACAGGGTCACCCCCAGGATCACCGGCAGGTCGCTGGTGCTGATCGCGTTGACCGCGTCCTTGCCGAGCCCGTTGAGGTTGAACACCGTCTCGGTCAGTACCGCGCCGCCGAGCAGTCCGCCCAGGTCGAGCCCGAAGACGGTGGTGATCGGGGTGAGCGTGGAGCGCAACGCATGCTTGCCGATCACGGTCCGTTCGCGCAGTCCCTTGGCCCGAGCCGTGCGGATGTAGTCCTCGCCGAGGGTCTCCAGCATCGTCGCCCTGGTCAGCCGGGCGTACGTTGCCGCGAACAGGAAGGCCAGCGTCACCCACGGCAGGATCAGACCGCGCGCCCAGAAGAACGGGTTGCTCAGGAACGAGGTGTAGCTCGGGCTCGGCAACCAATGCAACGCGTAGACGATGATCGCCGAAGACAGCAGACCGGTGAAGTAGATCGGCAGGGAGACTCCGGCCAGCGCCGTGGTCATCACCGCACGATCCACCAGGCGGCCCTTGCGTAACGCCGACACCACGCCCGCGCCCACGCCGAAGAGCAGCCAGATGACCGCCGCACCGGCCGCCAGCGACGCGGTCACCGGCAGGTCGCTGAGCATCCGCTGCCAGACGTTGAACTGGTTCTTGAAGGAGTAGCCGAAACACGGCGCCGGGCAGTGCGTCGTGTCCGGGCCGTTGTTGTAGTCCCGGCCGGCCACGATTCCCTTGACGAACAGGCCGTACTGCTCGAGGACCGGCTTGTCCAGGCCCATCTTCTTGCGGGCGCCCTCGATCGCCACCTTGTCGGCCTGCTTGCCGATGTAGAGCAGGGCCGGGTCGCTACCGGTGATCTTCGGCACCATGAAGAAGATGCCGAAGGTGACAAGGGTGACCACGAGCAGCGTGAGTACGCCAGCAAGCAGCCGTCGAATGATGTACCTGAACATGACGCTCGGCCTGCCGGCGGCCGGCGGAGCCAGTCGGCTCCGCCGGCCGCCGTGCGGCCTTCACCTGCCCTTCGAGCTACCGGTTACCGGTGGTTGTCACTTGCCGTCACTGGTACCGAGAGCCTGGAAGTCGATCATGCCGTACGCCTGCTGGACGTAGACGTTGGTCAACCTCGGGTTGCGGTAGTTGAGCGCCGCGTCGTCGGTGATGGGCAGGTAGTAAGCGCCCTCCATGACGATGTGGTTCATCTGGTTGTAGAGCTGGCCGGCCTTGACCGGGTCGCTCTCCTTGGCCGCCTGCGCGAAGAGGTCCTGGATCTGCGGGTCGGCGATCTCCGGCAGGTTGTAGTTGCCGTTGGGCAGGATGAAGGTCTTGTCGATCAGCGGCTGGAGGTAGCCGGTGCCCGACGGCCAGTCCGCGCCCCAGCCGGCGACCATCAGGCCGTAGCCGTTCTTGTGGACGTTGTCCGGCGAGCCGATGACCGAGGAGATCAGCTTGCCGTCGTACTGGAAGATGGTGACCTTGATACCCACCGCGGCCAGCGACTGCTGCAGCGCCTCAGCCGACTTGACCTCCTTGGGCTTGTTGTTGCGCACCGCGACAGTGGTGCTGAAGCCGTCCGGCTTGCCGCACTGCTGCAGCTCCTGCTTGGCCTTGTCGACCTGCGGCTTGCCCTGCACGATCCCGTACGGGTCGTACTTGGTGTCCGAGCCCAGGATGTTGGGCGGCAGCATGTTCGGCGCGATCGGGCCACCACCGATGGGGCCACCCCGGGCGGTCTGCAGCGCGGTGTGGTCGGCCGCGTAGATGACCGCCTTACGGCAGTGCACGTTGTCCAACGGCGCGACCTTCGAGCTGATCGCCACGTACCGGATGAACCCGTTCGGCGGGTCGTCCGAGTTCGCCTTCAGCGTCGGGTCCTGCAGCAGCTTGACCTGCGCCGCCGACTGCACGCCGGTCTGGCCCACGTCGATGTCGGCGGTACCGGCCAGCAGACGGCTGTCCAGGTCGTCGGCGTTCGACGTGATCGTCAGGTTGATCTTGTCCGGCAGGGCCTTGCGGATCGGGTCCGTCGACTGGTCCCAGTTCGGGTTGCGCACCCAGGCCGCGCTCTTACCAGGCTCGTACGACTCGAACATGTACGGGCCGGACGAGGCCGGCTTGAGGGCGTACTTGTCACCGGTGTCCCGGGCCTTCGGCACCGGGCCGGCGCCCGGCATCGCCAGCAGGTACGGGAAGTCCGCGTACGCCGCCGCCAGGTGGAAGATGATCGTCGAGTCGTCCGGCGTCTCGACGGTCTTCAGACCCAGCTTGTTGGGGTCGGTGTCCTTGTACGGGCCCGGGTAGTTCTGGCCCTGGTCCAGCTGCTGGATCAGGTACACCGGGCCACCCGGCAGGACGTCCTGCGCGAAGATCCGCTCGATGCCGTACTTGATGTCCTTCGACGTGACCGGCGTACCGTCGTCGAACTTGATCCCGCTGCGCAGCTTGAAGGTGTAGGTCTTGCCGTCGTCGGTGATCTTCGGCATGTCGGTGGCCAGGTCCGGCACCAGCTTCAGGCCGTCGTCACCCGGCTTGGCCGGGTAGTTCACCAGCGTCCGCGTGTACAGGCGGTTGAGGTCCCACACGAAGGCGTAGTACCCGATCGCCGGGTCCCACGAGTCGGCGTCCTGCGAGCTCCACAGCTGCAGCGTGCCGCCCTTCTTGTCCGACGCGTTCACCACATGGTCGACCGCCGCGTTGAAGCCGGTACCGCCGGACTTCGACGACGGGGTCGTGTTCGGTGTCTTGTTGCCGCTACATCCGGCTGTCAATGCCACGGCGAGAGCCACCGTACCGGCGGCCAACGCCTTTGTTCTCAGTGCCACTGTCTTCCTTCCTCCTCCTCGTGCCGCGCTGTTGCGGCGCGGCGTGGGTCGTGCGGTTGTGTCATCGGGCGGTACAGCGCGGGCAGTTCAATGCGCCTTTGGATCGAGCGCGTCGCGCAGCCCGTCGCCGAAGAGGTTGAAAGCCAGGACGGTGACGAAGATGGCAACGCCCGGGACGATCATGTACATCGGGTCGTACTGGTAGAAGTTCACTGCGTCCGACATCAGCCGTCCCCACGACGGCGTCGGCGACTGCACCCCGGCCCCCAGGAAGCTCAGCGCGGCCTCGTTGAGGATGTTGGTGGGGATGATCAACGTGGTGTACACGAGGATCGGCGCCACCAGGTTGGGCAGCATCTCGCGGAACATGATGTAGGGACCGCTCGCGCCCAGGCTTCGGCTCGCCTCGACGAACTCCCGCTCGCGCAGGGACAGCGCCTGGCCCCGGACGATGCGCCCGATGTAGGGCCAGCCGAAGAAGCCGATGACGATGACCAGAATGCCCATCCGCAGGGTGGTGCCGCCAAGGTGCATCAGCGCGCCGGGCCCCGCGGAAACCACCGAAACCAGCGCGATCGCGAACAGCAGCTGCGGGAAGGCCAGCAGCAGGTCCATGATCCGGCTGATCACCGTGTCCACCCAGCCGCCGAAGTAGCCGGCGGCCACCCCCAGGACCGAGCCGATCAGCACCGCGACCAGTGCGGCCAGGAACGCGACGGTGAGTGAGACCCGCGCGCCGTAGACGATCTGGCTGAACAGGTCCCGGCCGCTGACCGGCTGGACGCCGAGGAGGTAGTGACTGCTGATTCCGCCGAGGCGGCCCAGCGGGAGACCACCCAGGTTCGGGTCGAGCAGGTCGTCGTGGAAGTCGTTCGGCGGGTGCCCGAACAGCTTGACGAGGATCGGCGCGAAGATCGCCACCAGGATCAGCAGGATCACGATGGCCCCGCCGGCCATCGCCACGCGGTCACGCTTGAGGCGAGCCCAGGCGATGCTGCCGAGCGACCGGCCCTCGATCTTCCCGGGTCCGGTCGTCTCGACCGGGACCTCTCCGATCAAGGTCGTTGTGGTGTCGCCCGCCACCGGCTCGGGTCCCAAGACCATGAGCGGCCCTGCCTCTCTCCGGCCGCCGCACGGCGCCGGAGCGAGGTGACGGCACCGCTGCCGTACCTGACCGGGGCCCGTGGCAGTTGGCAACCGATCGGTTGTCTTCCGCGTGGACACCCGCGCACCCTGAACGACCGGTTGGGGTTGTCCGGGGGAACGCAGCACCGACGGTGACGAGTGCACCGCTCGGTGGAGAGAAACCCTCGTCTTTGAGACCGTGGGACGTCAAGGGTCGGACGTCCCCGTAATCAAGTTCAGGCCACGCTGTGACACAGATGTGACCTAAATGAACGGCCATGTAACAGCGGCCTCGTGCGTATCACACCGTGCGGCGGCCCTCGAAGGCACGGCCCAGGGTGATCTCGTCCGCGTACTCCAGGTCCCCGCCGACCGGCAACCCGCTGGCCAGCCGGCTCACCGTGATGCCCATGGGCTTGACCAGCAGCGCGAGGTAGGTGGCGGTCGCCTCGCCCTCGGTGTTCGGGTCGGTCGCCAGGATCAGCTCCTTGACCGTGCCGCCGGCCAGCCGGGCCATCAGCTCCCGGATCTTCAGGTGGTCGGGGCCGACGCCCTCCAGCGGGTTGATCGCCCCGCCCAGGACGTGGTACCGGCCGCGGAACTCG
>CAZYCD010000131.1:10456-12838 GCA_964645345.1 uncultured Micromonosporaceae bacterium | reverse complement strand
CACACTCCTGCGACCCGCAGATCACCACGATGAGCCCGCTGTTCGCGGTCACCGGAGCGGCGGCCACCGCGGTGCGGCCAGTACCCGTGCCGGACCTGCCGACCCCGACCCCGACCCCGAGCGAACCTGTGTCCACGACCACCGAAACCGGAAGCAGCGGCGGGTGGACGGTGGTGCCGACGGTCAAGTTGGGCACCAACGACAACAGCTTCGGCGGCCTCGCCATGGTATCGAGCTCGGATGTGTGGGCCGTCGGCAACTACCTGCCCGACACCCCGCAGTCCAATCAGGACGCCACGCTGAGCCTGGCGGCGCACTTCGACGGCGCCCACTGGACCTCGACACCTACGCCGAACGTCGGACCTAACTACAACACCCTGTTCGGGGTCGCCGCGGTACCCGGGCGGGCCTGGGCGGTCGGCGTCGCCCAGGACAGCACGTTCCACGCACACGCCCTGATCGAGGCGTGGAGCGGCACCGCGTGGGCCGTAGCCACCGCGCCCACCCTGAACACCCGCCGCGACATGCTGTTCTCCGCCGCGGCGACCGGTGCCGGCGACGTGTGGGCGGTCGGCGAGCAGCAGGACCTGGCCGGCCGGTTCTCGACGCTCGCCGAGCACTTCGACGGGCACAGCTGGTCGGTGGTACCGACCCCGAACCCGGGTACCAGCGGCAACCACCTCGACGCCGTCGCGACGGACGGTCCGGACGACGTGTGGGCAGTCGGGCAGCGCAACGACGCGACCTCTGACGGGCCGCTGGTCGAGCACTGGGACGGCCGGCAGTGGAGCGTCGTACCGGTCGCCACGGCCGGCGGGGCGGTCCTCGACGCCGTCACGGTACGCGGCGGCGAGGTGTGGGCGGTCGGGCAGACCGACAACGCCACCGCCCAGGCACGGCCGCTGATCGTGCATGTCCACAACGGACACCCGGACAGCTCGGTGCTGGGTACCACCGGCTCGTCGTTCTCCAACATGACCGGCGTCGTGGCCACCGACCGGACGGTCTGGGCCGTCGGCACCTTCTTCGACGCGGCGTCGGGCAACCAGCGCACCCTGGTCCTTCGGCAGGACGCAAGTGCCTGGCACCCGGTGTCCGCGCCGAGCCCGGGTACCGGCAACGCCATCCTCGGTGCGGTCGCGGCCAGCGGCGACGACGTGTGGGCGGTCGGTGCCGCCGAGACCGACAGCCGCGACCCGCTCGTAGAACACCACCGGGAGTGAATCGCTCCGCCGGGGTGGTAACAGCAGCACCACGCTGATGGCGGCCGCGGCCCTCGCGGTCGCGATCAGCGTTCCTCGAACGGGAAGGGCGGGACGGCCCGGCCGGCATGGGCCGGTACGTCCCTCCCGAACCGGCGGCGGGCCCGGACCGCGCCTATCCTGGCCGCCATGGCGCGCACCCGGCTGTACCGCAACGGCAAGCTCGTCCAGGAGAACTTCCCGGTCGAGGACATCTCCGAGCATCTCGAGGCCGACTCCGCCAACATCGTCTGGCTCGACCTGTGTGCTCCGACCGCCGCGGACCTCGGCGCGATCCGCGACGAGTTCGGCCTGCACCAGTTGGCCGTCGAAGATGCTGTCCACCCGCACCAGCGACCGAAGCTGGACCGCTACGCCGACCATCTGTTCCTGGCCGGCTACACCCTGTATTTCGACGCCGGTACCGGCGGACTGACCAGCAACGAGATAGCTGTCTTCATCACCCCCCGCGCCCTGATCACCGTCCGTAAGGACGAGGACTTCCCGATCCAGGAGGTCCTGGACCGGTGGCAGGACAACATCGATCTGGCCGACCAGGGCATCGCGTACCTGCTCTACGGGCTGCTGGACTACCTCGTCGACACCCACTTCGCCGCCGTCCAGCAACTCGACTCCGCCATTGAGGAACTGGAAAGCCTGCTCTTCGACGACAGCCGGCCCGAGGTACGCGAGGTCCAGCGGCGCACTTTCGAACTACGCCGAAGCCTCGTCCTGCTGCGCCGGGTCGTGCTGCCCATGCGGGAGGTCGTCAACGCCCTGATGCGCCCCACGATGCATGTCGTGGACGAGACGATGCTGCCCTTCTACCAGGACATCTACGACCACGTGCTGCGCGCCAGCGAATGGACCGAGTCCCTGCGCGACCTCGTCACCACGGTGCTGGAAACCAACCTCACGGTCCAGGGCAACCGGATGAACCTGATCATGAAGAAGGTCACCAGCTGGGCGGCGGTCATCGCGGTCCCCACCGCCGTCACCGGCTTCTACGGCCAGAACGTGCCCTACCCCGGCTTCGGCAGAGAATGGGGCTTCATCTTCTCCACCGCGCTCACCGTCGTGCTGTCAATCGGCCTGTACGCACTGTTCCGCCGCAAAGACTGGCTCTGACCGGCTCCGGTGA
>CAZYCD010000131.1:0-10356 GCA_964645345.1 uncultured Micromonosporaceae bacterium | reverse complement strand
GCTGAACGTCCGGGCGCCGACCGGCCCGCGACACGTCGTCGCCTGTTGCGGGCGGCCAAGTCGGTGGGTCCGGGTGTGGTGACCGGGGCGTCCGACGATGACCCGTCCGGTATCGCCACCTACGCGCAGGCCGGCGCCAAGTTCGGCTTCAGCCTGCTGTGGGCCGCGTTGATCACGCTGCCGTTGATGGCCGCCGTGCAGGAGATCTGCGACCGGACCGCGTTGGCCACCGGAAAGACGCTCGGCGAGTTGGCGCATCAGGCCTTCCCCCGGTGGGCGCGGGCCGTCGTCGGTGTCCTGTTGGCCGCCTTGGCGGTGGCGAACGTGTTGAACATCGCCGCCGACCTGGTCGCGATCGGATCCGGAGCGAATCTGCTGCACGCCGGCCCGGTGTGGGTGTGGTCCCTGGTGGCCGGGTTGGTCATCACCGGACTGCTGGTGTCGGGCACGTTCCGGTTCATCGAGCTGGTGTTCAAGGTGCTGTGCCTGGCGCTGCTGTCCTACCTGGTCGTGCTGTTCGTGGTGAAGGTCGACTGGGCGCAGGTCGGACTGCACACGATCGTGCCGCACATCCGGTTCAACCTGGGGTACCTGTCGCTGCTGGTCGCCGTGCTCGGCACGACGATCTCCCCGTACCTGTTCTTCTGGCAGTCCGGCCACCGGGTCGAGGACATGCGGGAGGAGAAGGCCGGCGGCCAGAAGCCCCGGGGTCTGCGCGCGAGGGACGGGATGGCGGCCAGTTGGAAGCTGGGTACCAGCCGGGCCGACGTGTTCGCCGGCATGTTCCTGTCCAACGCGGTCATGTTCGCCATCATCACGGTCAGTGCCGCCACGATCGGCGCCCATGGTGGCAAGGACATCGGCAGCGCCGCGGACGCCGCCAAGGGGCTGCAGCCGCTGGCGGGGTCGTTCGCCGAGGAACTGTTCGCGTTCGGGTTCATCGGCACCGGCATGCTGGCCGTTCCGGTGCTGGCCGGATCCGCCTCGTTCGGCCTGGCCGGGTTGCTGGGCAAGCGCTCCGGGTACTCCCGATCCCCACGGCAGGCGCCGCTGTTCTACGGCCTGGTACTGGCCGGCATGGTGGGGGGTACCGCGTTGACGCTGACCCACGTCGACCCGATCCACCTGCTCGTTCTGGTGGCCCTGATCAATGGGCTGGCCGCCGCACCGTTCCTCATCCTGGTGATGCTGATCGCCCGACGCCGGGACCTGATGGGCAAGTACCGCAACGGCCGCCTGGCCAACACCCTCGGCTGGGCCACCGTCGCCCTCATGGCCGCCGCGGCCGTCGCGGTGATCGTCACCGGCGGCGGGGGATAGACCGGCCATTCCGTGGGCTGGCCCGCGCGAACCGGCGACCAGGGGAGCTACCTCGCAATTCCAGCCCAGCTGTATCAAGCCAACCCGATCGTGGTGAGTGCGGCGCACGCCCAGGATCGTCGCCGAATTCCGGCAGTCCCCGTCGCGCGACGCGTCGACGCCGTCGGGCTGGTGGGCAGCAGCCGTTACCAGTCTGTTACTTGATTGTTTCTTGACGAACGAAACTAAATACCGAGATCCTTCTCCCCATGACGAACCCAGCCGCGACGATCACCAGCCCGGTGGTTGGCGACGCCACCGCGGCGAGTGTCTTCGTCACCGTCCTGACCCGGGGGCCGATCGCCCGCAACGAGATCGCCCAGCGCCTGGGGCTCTCACCGGCCACCGTCTCCAAGGCCGTGCGCCCGATGATGGACGCCGGGTACCTCGTGGAGTCCGGCGGCCAGGGTGACGAGGGCCCGCCGCCGTCCCGGCCCGGGCGGCCGCAGGTGCCGCTGCGGGTGGTGGCCGAGCGGGAGTACGTCATCGGACTCAAGCTCGCCGCCGACCACATCGCGGCCGTCGCGGTCGACCTGCTCGCCAACGTGCGGGCCACCGCCGAGGCGCCGCTGCCGCATCATGACCTGGACGAGACGCTGGCGGCGATGACCCGGCTGGTCGAGACGCTGCGCGCGGAGGTCGCCGGGCTCGGCGGCCAGGTCACCCGGCTCGGCGTGGGCCTTGGTGGGCACGTGGACTCCCGGCGCGGTCTGGTGCGGTACGCCCCCTTCCTGGAGTGGCGCGACGTGCCGCTGGCAAGCCTGCTGCACGAGCGGACCGGACTACCGGTCGTGGTCGAGAACGACGTCAACTCGCTGACCGTGGCCGAGCAGTGGTTCGGCGCCGGCGTGGACGTGCCGTCGTTCGCCGTGGTGACCATCGGCGCCGGCGTCGGCTGCGGGTTCGTCGTGGACGGCTCGCTGGTGCATGGCGCGGTGGGCCTTGCCGGCGAGCTGGGCCACGTCCCGATCCGCCCGGCGGGCCCGAAGTGTCCACGCTGCGGCAACCGCGGCTGCGTGGAGTCGATCGCCTCGGAAGAGGCGATCCTGCAACAGGTGCGCGCCGCGTGCGGCGACGCCGACCTCGATATCACGGCCGCCGCCGCGCTCGCCCGCGAGGGCAACCAGGGTGCGACGGAGGCGTTCACCACCGCCGGCGACGCGCTCGGCCGCGCACTGGCGATCGTGGCGAACCTGCTCAACCCGCACCGTATCGTCCTGTCCGGCGAGGGTCTGGCGGCCAGCGACCTGTTCGAGAGCGCCGCGCGGGAATCGTTCGCCCGGCACGCGTTCGGCCAGGCCGTCGACTGTGACCTGGTGACCCGTCCGCTACCCGAGCACACCTGGGCGCGGGGGGCGGCGGCCGTCGCGATCCAACACCTGTTCGTCGGCCCGACTACCGGCATCCCCATGCGTTGACGGACCGACCAGCAACGGCCGCTGCCCCGGCGGCCACTCGTTTCCCGAAGCAACCGAGGAGTTCGAGCGCCATGTTCAGAGTACTCACCCGTCGACGGCTGGTGGCCGGCGCGGCCGCGGTCGCGGCCAGCGTCGTGCTGGCCGGCTGCGGCGGATCCGGCAAGGCGGCAAGCCAGCCGTCCGCGCAGTTGTCCGGCACCATCACCTTCTGGCACGCCTACAGCGCGGACTCGCAGGAGGTGAAGACCCTCAATGACGTGATCATCCCGGGCTTCAAGAAGCTGCACCCGGGCGTCGACGTCAAGCAGGTGGCCATCCCGTACGACCAGCTGCACCAGAAGCTGATCACCAGCGCGGCCGGCGGCGAGGTCCCCGACGTGCTGCGCTCGGACATCGCCTGGGTCTCCGAGCTGGCCAAGCTGGGCCTGCTCGAACCGCTGGACGCCGCGATGCCGGACTTCCAGACCCTGGCGGACAAAACGTTCCCGGGCTCGCTTGCCACCAACAAGTACAAGGGCAAGTACTACGGCCTGCCGCTGGACACCAACACCCGGGTGCTGATGTACAACCAGGCGGCGCTGGACAAGGCCGGCCTCAGCGCGCCGCCGAAAACCTTCGACGAGGTCAAGGCGCTGGCCGACAAGCTGGCCGGTACCGGGGTGTCGGCGTTCGCGGACAACGGGCTGTCGGGCTGGAACGTGCTGCCCTGGATCTGGTCGGCCGGTGGCGACATCACCGACGCGGACTACACCAAGGCGACCGGGCACCTCAACAGCGCGGCGTCGGTGGCCGGTGTGCAGCTGCTGTACGACCTGTACACCAAGAAGGAACTGCCGAACATCATCCTCGGCGGTACCGGCGGCACCTCCACCTCCGACGGCCTGGCCACCGCCAAGTACGCCACTATCCTCGACGGGCCGTGGATGTACCCGATCTTCGCCAGTGCCCACCCGGACTTCAAGCTCCAGGTCGGTCCGGTACCGGCCGGACCCGGTGGCAGCATCAGCGTGGTCGGCGGTGAGGACGTGACGGTGTTCCGCCAGTCCAAGAACAAGCCGCTGGCGCTGGAGTTCACCCGGTACCTGCTCTCGCAGGAGGCGCAGCTGGCGATGGCGAAGGTCGGCCAGATGTCGGTGCTCAAGGACCTGGACGTGACCAGCGTCAACGCCACCTACGCGCCGTTCGTGACGCAGCTGAAGACCGCCAAGCCCCGCCCGCCGGTGGCCGCCTGGCCGAAGATCGACGACCTGTTGCAGAAGAAGCTGCAGGCCGCCTTCCAGGGCCAGATGACCGTGCAGCAGGCACTCGACCAGGCGGCGGCCGAGATCGACCCGCTGCTGGCACAGGGCTGACGGTCCGGAGACAGTGCGATGACCACCCAGGTGACAGCTGTTCCCCGGCGCGAACGCGCCGGGGAACAGCCCCCGCCCACCCGCACGCGAGGTACCGGGCGGGGCCGGGCCACCGCCCGGCGGACACTGACCGCCTACGCCCTGCTGGTACCGGCCTTCGCGCTGTTCGCCATCGTGATGCTGGTCCCCATCGTCAAGGCGGCGCAGGTCAGCCTGTACCAGTGGAGCCCGTTCCCGGGCGGGGAGAGCACCTGGGTCGGGGCGGCGAACTACACCCGGGCACTGCACGACAGCCAGTTTCGCCTCGGCGTGGTCAACGCGCTGGTCTACATGCTCATCAGCGTGCCCGGCCAGATCGTGCTGGGCCTGGCGGTAGCGCTGCTGCTGGAGAGCCGACTGCCGGCACGCACCCTGTTCCGGGTGCTGTTCTACCTGCCGGTGGTGACCAGCTGGGTGGTGGTGTCGCTGCTGTTCCGGTACCTGTTCATCACCGACGGCGGGCTGGTCAACTGGGTGCTCATGGACGGCCTGCACGTGGTCGCGCACCCCGTCGGCTGGCTGGACTCGCGGTGGAGCGCGATCGGGGCGATGTCGGCGCTGGGCATCTGGAAGGGCGTCGGCTGGGCGGCCATCATCCTGCTCGCGGGGTTGACCGGCGTGCCGGCCGAGCACCACGAGGCGGCCGCCGTGGACGGAGCCGGTTACCTGCGGCGCGTCTGGCACGTGACGCTTCCGGCGCTTCGCGGGCAGCTCGTGTTCGTCACCGTGCTGCTCGTCATCGGCGGCTTCCAGGTGTTCATCCAGTCGCTGCTGATGACCAACGGCGGCCCGGCCGGCCAGACCGAGATGCCGCTGACCTACCTGTACAAGCAGGCCTTCCGTTTCCTGGACTTCGGGTACGGCTCGGCGCTGGCGATGGTCATGACGGTCCTGGTGCTGGTCCTGTCGATCGGACAGACCGTGCTGGCCAACCGGAGGTCCGCATGAGCGTGGACACCAGGCGCGGGCGCCGGGTGCGCACCGGCGCGCGGCTGGTCGTGCTGGCCGTCGGCGCGGCCGTGCTGATCATCCCGTTCCTGTACATGGTCAGCACCTCCTTCAAGCCCAACTCCCTGGTCTTCGAATGGCCGCCGCGGTTCATCCCGCACCCGGCCACGCTGGTCAACTACGCGCAGGCGTGGAACGACAACGACTTCGCCCGGTACTTCGGCAATTCGGTGCTGGTCGCGTGCGCCAGCACGATCGCCACCACGCTGCTCGCGGCCCTGGCCGCCTACGCCTTCGCCCGGTTCCGCTTCCCCGGCCGCTCGCTGCTGTTCTGGGTGCTGATGCTCGGCCTGATGGTGCCCAGCGTGGTCATCCTCATCCCCCAGTACCTGGTGGCCACCCGGCTGCACCTGAACAACTCCCTGCCCGGCCTGGTGGTCTTCTACGTCGGCGCGGGCGTGGCCCTGAACACCTTCCTGCTGCGCGGCTTCTTTGCCAGCCTCGCCCCCGAGCTGGACGAGGCGATGGAGGTGGACGGCGCCGGGCCGATGCGCCGCTTCATCGCGCTGTACCTGCCGCTGTCGCGCCCGGCGCTGGCCACCTCGGCCGTGTTCGCGTTCCTCGCGGCGTGGGACGAGTACTCGTGGGCGGTGACGTCCATCAACGACCCGGCCAAGTACACGCTGCCGATCGCGATCGCCCAGTTCCAGGGCCAGCACGCCACCAGCTGGGGTCTGGTCTTCGCCGCGTCGGTGATCGCGATGCTCCCGGTGCTGATCGTCTACGCGCTGGCCCAGCGCCACATCGTCACCGGCCTGCAGGCCGGTGCCCTCAAGTCGTAAGGAAACCCATGCTGCTGCCGACCAAGGCCTGCTTCGCCCCCGGCGAGCCGGTCACCATCGAACTGTCCCCGGGCGTCGCCCGCGGTCGCCTCGTCGCGCACCACCTGGGCACACCCGTCGCCGAGGCGCAGGTGGCCGCCGGGCAGCAGGCGCTGACGCTGCCCGCGCTGCCCGAGGGCGGTTACGGCGTCGAACTGCGCGCGGTCGACGGCGCGGTGGCCGGCCACACCGCCGTGGAGGTGCTGGCCGATCCGTTCCAGCGGCTGCGCTACGGGTTCGTCGCCTCCTACCCACCCGGACGCGACGTCGCCGGCGTGCTGCGCCACTTCCGGCGGCTGCACCTGACCGGCGCGCAGTTCTACGACTGGGCCTACCGGCACGCCGACCTGGTGGGGCCGCAGCCGCAGTGGGCGGACCCGCTGGGCCAGCCGGTGTCGCTGGCGACGGTACGGGCACTGACCGCCGGGTTCACCGGCATCGCCACCGCGCCCATCGGGTACGCGGCCGTCTACGGCGTCGGCAAGGAGGAGTGGCCGGCCTGGGAGCACGCCGCCCTGCTGCGGCCCGACGGTACGGTATACGACCTCGGCGGCTTCCTGTCCATTGTGGACCCCGCCGACCCGGCGTGGCTCACCCACTTCCGGGCCGACCTGCGCCGCGCCGTCGCGGCCGGCGGCTTCGCCGGCTTCCACCTCGACCAGTACGGCTACCCGCGCCGCGCGGTACGCCCCGACGGGGTCACCGTCGACCTCGCCGTCGCGTTCGACACGCTGATCCGCGCGGTGCGCGAGGAGCTGCCGGAGGCCCGGCTCATCTTCAACAACGTCAACGACTTCCCGGTCTGGGCCAGCACGCGCAGCCCGCAGGACGTGACCTACACCGAGGCCTGGCACCCGCACGGGACGCTCGCGGACCTCGCCGCGGTGGCCACGCGCTCGCGCACCTTGGCCCCGACGCGCCCCGCCGTGCTCGCCGCGTACCAGACGGTTTTCGACACGCTGCCACCGGAATCGGCCGAGCTGACCACCAAGTTCACCATGGCGACGCTGTTCTCGCACGGCGCCAGCCAACTGCTGTGCGGCGAGTCCGGGCACGTCCTGGTCGACCCCTACTACGTTCGCAACCACACCGCCGCACCGTCCACCGTGGACATGCTCGCGCGATGGTACGACCTGCTCGTGGCGGCCGGCGACATCCTGCTCGCCCCCGGCTTGCCGGACGTGACCCGGTCGGTGGCCGGCGAGCTCAACGGCGAGGTGGACGTGCTGGGGCCGGTCCGCGTCAGCCACCACGCCGAACCGGGTGTGGTGTGGCGGCGGGTGGTCGAGTCTCCACAGGGGACAGTCGTACATTTGATCAACCTGGTCGACCAGGTCGAGACGGGATGGGACACCGCGAAGGTGCCGCCGCGGCCGGTCGCCGACCTGGCGCTGCGGGTACGCCGGATCGGCGCGCGGGTACCGAGAATCCTTGTCGCCGATCCGGACCGCGGCCCGTGCTTCACGGAGGTGCCCGTGTCGGTCCAAGGTGAGCACCTGCTCGCGGCCCTGCCGCCGCTGGGCGTGTGGCAGATCGTCCTGGTGGAGCAGTCGTGACCGGCAGCGTCCTTCCGGCCGTCGCCGGGCTGAGCCGGCGGGGGACCGGCGCGACGCCGTGGTGGCGCGACGCGGTGATCTACCAGGTGTACCTGCGCTCGTTCGCAGACGGCGACGGCGACGGGGTGGGCGACCTGGCCGGCCTGCGCTCGCGCCTGGACCACCTGACCCGGCTCGGCGTCGATGGACTGTGGCTCAACCCGTGCTACCCGTCACCCGGTGCCGACCACGGCTATGACGTGGCCGACTACGTGGACATCGACCCCCGCTACGGGGGCCTCGCGGAGTTCGACGCGCTGCTGTCCGCCGCGCACGAGCGAGGCTTGCGGGTGCTGATGGACCTCGTGCCCAACCACTGCTCGGTGGCGCACCCGTGGTTCGTTGCGGCCCTGGCCGCCGCGCCCGGCTCGGCCCAGCGGGAGCGGTTCGTGTTCCGCCGCGGTCGGGGCGCGGACGGCGAGCTGCCGCCGAACAACTGGCGCTCGGTATTCGGGGGCCCGGCGTGGACCCGGGTGGGCGGGACCGACCAGTGGTACCTGCACAGCTTCGACGCGGCGCAGCCTGACTTCAACTGGCGTGACCCGGTGGTGCGGGCCTACTTCGAGGATGTGCTGCGGTTCTGGTTCGACCGCGGGGTCGACGGGTTCCGCATCGACGTGGCACACATGCTCGTCAAGCACGCCGACCTACCCGACTGGCCGTTCCCGGACAACGGATCGGCCTCCTACAACGAACACGCGCAGAACCAGCCGGAGGTGCACGAGATCCTGCGGGGCTGGCGGCGCGTCGCCGACGGTTACGGCCGCGAGCTCACCCTCGTGGGCGAGGTGTGGGTACCCAGTGTGGCGGATCTGGCCCGGTACCTGCGCGCCGACGAGTTGCCGCAGGCGTTCCATTTCGACCTGCTGCAGTGCGGCTGGGACGCCCCGGCCTTCCGGGCGTCGGTGGAGCGCGGGCTGGCCTCGACCGCGGGAACCGGCGCGACGGTCACCTGGACGCTGGCCAACCACGACATGCACCGTGCCGTCACCCGGTTCGGGCTGGTCCGTGGCGGCGACCGCGCCGACGGCTCACCGGACGTGTTCAGCGACGTGTTGCGCGGCCGCGGCGAGGTCGACCTCGCCCTGGGCGAGCGCCGGGCGCGGGCCGCCCTGCTGCTGCTGCTCGGCCTGCCCGGTTCGGTGTACCTGTACCAGGGCGAGGAACTGGGCCTGCCCGAAGTACTGGACCTCCCCGACGAGGCCCGGCAGGACCCGATCTGGTTCCGCTCCGGCGGCTTGGAGCATGGGCGGGACGGCTGCCGGGTACCGCTGCCGTGGCAGCCGGACGGACCGGCATTCGGCTTCTCCGCGCCGGGACCGGCGGGCAGTGTGCCCCCGTGGCTACCCCAGCCGGAGTGGTTCGGCCGGTACGCGGTCGACCGGCAGTGGGCCGAGATGGGTTCGGTGCTGCGGCTGCACGCCGACACGTTACGGCTTCGTCGCGAGCTGCTGCCGGCGCTGGGTGACGGGTTCGCGTGGCTGGAGGTGGTCGACCGGCCGGACGTCCTGGCCTACCGCCGCGGCCCGCTCACCGTGGTGACGGTCTTCGGTGACGAGTGGTTCGACCCGCCCGCCGCCTGGGGTCGCCGTCTGCTGCTGTCCGAGGCGGCCGCCGACGGCGTGCCCGGCGGGCCGACGGGGGTACCGGCGCAGTCCTCAGGATGGTTTGTGCGTGACTGAACTCGTCAGCGACGTTCAGCAACGGGCCATCTGAGGGTCGGGGATCGGCCCGCGGCAACAGAAGGGGTCCGGTCCCGCAGCGGCCGTCACCGCAACAAGTGGTGCCGTTGGCGAACGGATGCCGCCGGTACCGGCCACCGGCTAGCGTGGGCTCGACGGCGACGGTTCACGACAGGAGCTGTGATGATCCGGTTCCTTGCGCCGGTCTGGCTGGTGACCGCGGTGCCGGTCGTCGCCCTGGCCGGCGTGTACCTCTGGCGGCAGCTGCACCGGCGCGCCTACGCGACCCGGTTCACCAGCGTGGCTCTCCTGGACAGAGTGGCACCGGACGGCCTGCGGTACCGCCGGCACCTGGCGCCCGTCGCGCTGCTGCTGGCGATGCTCGCGCTGGCCGGCGCCAGCGCCCGCCCGGCCATCGACGCCCGTACCCCGGTGCAGCGCGCCACCGTCATCCTGGCGATCGACGTGTCGCTGTCCATGCAGGCCACCGACGTGGCACCGACCCGCATCGGTGCGGCACAACAGGCTGCGCGGGCCTTCGTGGCGATGCTGCCGGCCTCGTACAACATCGGGCTGGTCTCCTTCGCCAGGACCGCCAACGTGCTGGTCGCTCCGGGGAAGGACAAGGCGGCCGTCGACCAGGCGATCGACGGGCTGCAGCTGGCCGAGGCCACCGCGACGGGGGAGGCGGTCTTCACCAGCCTCGACGCGATCAAGTCGGTACCGGCGGACGGCGCCTCGGGCCCGCCGCCGGCCCGCGTCGTGCTGCTGTCCGACGGCTACCGCACCGCCGGGCGGCCGATCGAGGACGCGGCCGCCGCGGCCGCCGCCGCGAACGTGCCGGTGTCCACCATCGCGTTCGGCACGGACGGTGGCACCGTCGACATCCAGGGCCAGACCACCCCGGTACCGGTGGACAAGGCGTCGCTGGGCAAGCTCGCCGAGGTCACCCGCGGCCACTACTACGAGGCCGGCAGCCTGTCCCAGCTCAACCAGGTGTACCGGGACCTGGGCAGCTCGATCGGCCACCAGACGAAGCCGCGCGAGATCACCCAATGGTGGGCCGGCGCGGCCTTCCTGAT
>CAZYCD010000130.1:0-13031 GCA_964645345.1 uncultured Micromonosporaceae bacterium | reverse complement strand
CGAGGCGCTGTTCGGCGACGACGACCGGATGGTGCGCCTGGACATGAGCGAGTTCGGCGAGCGCCACACGGTCAGCCGGCTGGTCGGCGCGCCGCCCGGCTACGTCGGGTACGAGGAGGCGGGTCAGCTGACCGAGCTGGTACGACGCCGCCCGTACTCGGTGGTGCTGCTCGACGAGATCGAGAAGGCGCACCCGGACGTGTTCAACATCCTGCTGCAGGTCCTCGACGACGGGCGGCTGACCGACAGCCAGGGCCGCGAGGTGAGCTTCCGGAACACGGTACTCATCATGACCAGCAACCTCGGCTCGGAGCTGATCGTCGGGCGGCGCCAGCCACTGGGCTTCGACGGCGGCGGCGACAACGAGCCGCAGGGTACCGGTGACCCGGGCCTGCGTGACCAGCTCATGCGCCGGCTGCAGGAGGTGTTCCGGCCCGAGTTCCTCAACCGGATCGACGAGATCATCATCTTCGGGCGCCTGGAGCAGCAGCAGCTGTGCGAGATCGCCGAGTTGATGCTGGAGCAGAGCCGCCGGCGGCTGCACGCCCAGGGTGTGCAGCTGGAGGTCACCCAGCCCGCGGTGGGCTGGCTGGCGGAGCAGGGGTACCAGCCGGAGTTCGGCGCCCGCCCGATGCGCCGGCTCATCCAGAAGGAGGTCGACAACCCCCTGTCGCGGATGATGCTGGACGGCCGGCTGGACACGGGGCAGAAGGTCACCGTGGACCTGGCGGACAACGAGCTGCGGTTCGACGTGAACCCGGCGCAGGGCGGTCCGGTGGAGTCGGGCCGCCGCGAACCGGCGCAGTCCCGGCAGTGAACGGGGGCGGGAACGGCGTGTCGGCAACGAGATTATGGGAGTGGACATGAGGGAGCACGAGGACGAGCGGGAACCGGCCGGCCGGGCCGGCGGTCAGGGGAAGCGGGCGCGGGACCCGGGAGACGACTGGGCGGACCAGGCGTCGCGGGCGCGGACCGGGGACGACCCTCGCGCCGCGGCGCCGCACGACACGTCCGGTACCCCGACCACGGGCAGCACGAGCGGCCGGCCGGAGCCGAAGTAACCCCTGCCGTCCACTGTGGAGGGTGAGCCGGCCAGCGGGGCGGGGCGAGCGGCACCTACCCTGTGCGCATGCGCATCCGTGACGCGGTCGTCCTGGTGACCGGTGCCTCCTCGGGGCTGGGCCGGGCGGCCGCCGAGCAACTGGCAGCGGCCGGCGCCCGGGTCGTCGCGCATGGGCGGGACACCGCAGCCCTGGCCGACCTCGCCGCCCGTACCGGCGCCACGGCGCTGTCCGCCGACCTGGCGGTACCGGGGCAGGCCGAGCGGCTGGCCGAGGCCGCGCTCGCGGTACACGGGCGGCTGGACGTCGTCGTCAACAACGCCGGCCAGGGCTGGGCGGGACCGTTCAACGAGATGCCCTCCGCCGACCTGGAGCGGCTGATCGCGGTGAACCTCGCCGCACCGCTCGCCCTGACCCGGGCCGTGCTGCCCGCGATGCTGGGCCGGGCGGGCGGCCCCGGCGGGCGGGCGTACCTGGCCTTCGTCGGCTCAATCGCCGGGCGGACCGGGGTCGCGGGGGAGTCGGTGTACGCGGCGACAAAGGCCGGCCTCGACACGTTCGCCGAGAGCCTCAGGTTCGAACTGCGCGGCACCGGTATCGGCGTCGGAGTCCTGGTACCGGGCGTGGTGGACACCCCGTTCTTCGCCCGGCGCGGCCGCGGGTACCAGCGCACGAGCCCGCGCCCCCGGCCGGCCGGCGAGGTCGCGGCGGCCCTGCTGCGGATGATCGCCGGCGACCGTGCCGAGGCCTACGCCCCGCGGTGGCTGCGCCTGCCGGTGGCGGTGCGCGGCGCGCTGCCCGGCACGTACCGCGGCCTGGCCGGCCGCTTCGGCGGCTGACAACCGCTGACCGGGCGCCGCTGCGACAAGCTGCGCGGCTCGCGACCGCTGACCGGGCGCCGCTACGACAAGCTGCGCGGCTGACAACGGCGGGCACTCCGGCGATGGTGGATTGCCGATTGTGAGAAGATCAACGGGTCTTGTCACCTCACGTCCGGGGACGCCGTGCTCCTGGTTGTCGGCCTCGGCCTGCTGGCGGCGTTCCTCTTCGCCGGCTCGGCCTCGCTCCAGCAACATGCCGCACAGGGGACGGACTACGCGCCCGAGGTGGGCCGGAGCATGCGGCGGCGGGGGCGCCCCGTGGTGCTGCCCGCGCTGCTCGCCCTGGTCCGCGCGCTGGTCCGCAAGCCGCTGTGGCTGCTCGGCTGGCTGACCAACCTGGTCGGCTTCCTGGTCCAGGCGACCGCCCTGCACTTCGGCTCGGTCGCGCTGGTCCAGCCGCTGCTGGTGACCCAGTTGCTGTTCGCCCTGCCAATGGCCTCCGCGTGGTGCCGGCAGTGGCCGCACCCGCGGGACTGGCTGTCCGGCGTCGCCATCTGCGGCGGTCTGGTCGTGTTCCTGGCGGTACGCGGAGTCGCGCCCATGGAGGGCTCTCCCGACCGGAGCCGGGTGGTCCTGGCCGGTCTGTCCACGATCGCGGCGGTCGGCGTGCTCATGGTCGTCTCGGCCGGCCGGCGGCCGCTGGTGCACTCGACCCTGATCGCGGTCGCCGCCGGGCTCTGCTTCGCGATGAGCGCGGTGCTGATGAAGCTGACGGCCGCCGACCTCATCAACCGGGGCGTGGCCGCGACTGCGCGGGACTGGGTGGGGTATGCACTGGCTGTGTCCACGCTCACCGGCCTGCTCCTCGAGCAGGGCGCCTTCGCGGCGGGGTCGCTGTCGGCGGCCGTGGCTGCGATGACGATCACCAACCCTTTGGCCAGCTACGTGGTTGGGGTGCTAGCGTTCCACGTCACGCCGCCGACTGGGATCGGAGCGCTCGCGGCGTTGGCCGGTGCCGGTGTGCTGCTGTTCGCCGGTGCCGTGGGATTGGCACACTCGCCGATTGTCCGGACCGACATGGCCGGCCAACCTGAGCACGCGGCCGGCGTCCCCACGGTGACCCGGCACCAGATAAGCAGACAAACGTCATAAGCCCGCCCCCACAGGACGGACGGATCATGCTGACCACCCCGCACTACCGTCACCGCCCCGCCCACCAACCGGCCGAAGTCGTCATCGAGCTGGGCGCCTTGCGTCCGGCGCTGCTGCGCGCGGTCCGGCTGTTCTTCGAGACCGTGCTGGTACCGACGGCGCTGCTGTTCGTACTGCTGCACACGGTCGGCCTGGTGGCCGGGCTGAGCGCGGTACTGGGCTGGTGCGTGGTGACGGTGGGGATCCGCTGGCTGTCCGGGCGCCACCTGCCCGGCACCCTCCTGCTGTGCGCCGGCATGCTGTGCGCCCGCGCCGGGGTCGCCCTCCTGCTGTCCAGCGCCCTGGTGTACCTGCTGCAGCCCGTTATCGGCTCGATCGTGATGGCGGTGCTGTTCCTGGGCAGCGCGGCGGTCGGCCGCCCGATCACCATCCGGCTGGCCCGCGACTTCGTAGCGCTGCCCGCGCACCTGTTCCACCAGGGCGGCGTCCGCCGGATGTTCACCCAGGTCGCGCTGCTGTGGGGCGTCGGCCGGCTGCTGGACGCCGGGATGAGCCTGGGCCTGCTGCACTTCGGCCTGGACGCCGGGCTGCTGTCGCGCGGCCTGTTCAGCGGGGTCCTGACCACGCTGACGATTGCCGCCTGTACCGCGTGGGGCTGGCGCTGCCTGCGCCGCCTGCCCGGCGTCACACTCCGCCTGCGCCGGCCGGTGGCCGCCGCCTGACGGGGTTCCCGGCCGGGGCACCGTCGGGAAGTCGTCGCGGTGCTCGCCTCCGCCGAAGACCGGCTCAGGCTGCGCTCCCCCGGGGGATTGGAGTCGCACGCCCGGGCGGCGACCGCGCCGGCCGTGCTAGAAGAAAAAGATGACCTCTGGCGCGGCCGAAGGCGATCGGCGCGCCGCCGGGGAGCGCTTTTTGGCGGGGCCGGCACACGCGTCGGCTTCCGGGGAGCGGGTCATCGCCGCGCCGAGACTGTGGCGTGAGCTTCTCGGCGGGCTCATCGTCTTCGGGATGTACTCCGCCGTTGCCGGGCTGGACTGGCACGGCCGCGCCGCCGCAGCCGACGCGCACGGCCGCGACCTGTTCGCGCTGGAGCGCGCGCTGCGGCTCGACCTGGAGTTGCCGCTCAACCACCTGCTGGTACCGCACGAGATCCTGCGCACCGCGGCCAACTACGAGTACGCCACCACCTACGTCGCCAGCGCCCTGGCCCTGCTCGCCTGGCTGTACCTGCACCGGCCGGCCACCTACCGCTGGGCGCGCACCTCGTTCGTACTGCTCAACGTGCTGGCCCTCGGCTGCTTCGCGCTGTACCCGGTGACCCCGCCCCGGCTGCTGCCTGAGCTCGGCTTCGTGGACACCGTGCGGCTCGGGCACACCTGGGGCTCCTGGGGCTCGCCCATGGTCGAGCACGCCAACCAGTTGGCGGCCATGCCGTCGCTGCACATCGCCTGGGCGGCGTGGGTCAGCGTGGTGCTCGCCTGCGTCTCCGGGGCGCGCTGGCTGCAGGTGGCCAGCGGGGTGCATGTCCTGGTCACCGCGTTCGTCATCATGGCGACCGCCAACCATTACCTACTGGACGCGGTCGGCGGGGTCCTCCTGGTCTGGCTTACGCTGGCGCTGATGGGCGTTTTCCGGGACCGCCCGGGCCGGGCCGGCAGCATCCGGGTACCGGCGTCGGACGGCTTCTTCCTGCACGTGGAGTCGGCCAAGGCCGCTCAGCACGTCGGCGGCCTCGTGCTGATCGACGAGGACGGCGCCGGGTACCGGGAGCGGCTGCGTTCGCTGATCGAGGCGCACCTGGACCAGCTGCCCCGGTTCCGGCAGCGGCTGTGCGCCCCGTCGCGCTGGCGCCGCCCCCGTTGGGTACCGCACGAGGACCTGGACTGGGACTACCACGTACCGGAGTTCGACCTGACGGGGCGGGACGGCCGGCCGGGCGGCATCGCGGGGCTGCACGCGTTGATCGCCGAGCACCAGTCCGCGCCGCTGCCCCGTGACCGTCCACTGTGGAGGTTCATGGTGGTGCGCGGGGTGGCCGCCGACCGGGCCGCCGCCGTCCTCGTGGTGCACCACGTAGTGTCCGACGGCATCGGTACGGTCGCGCAGGTCATGCGCATGCTCGAGCCGCCGATGACCGAGCTGCCGGTCAACCCGTCGGGCCGGCCCGGGCCGGTGCGCTCCGCGCTGGCCATCGCGCTCGGCATCGCCCAGCTGGCCACCGACGGTGGGGCACGGTACCGGCTGCCCACCGGCGACTCGCCCGAGCGCCGGTTCGGCACCGTCGACCTGCCGTTGGAGCAGGTGCGCGAGGTGGCGCGGCGGCACGGTACCCGGGTCAGCGACGTGCTGCTGTCCGCGGTCGCCGGGGCGCTGCGCCGGGTCGGCACTCAGCGGTCGGGCGATTACTCGCCGAAGCTGCGGGTGGCCGTGCCGCTGATGGTCCGCGATCCGGGCAGCTCGGCCGAGGGCAACCTGACCGCCGCGGTGATGATGGACCTTCCGCTGGGTCCGCTGGCGGAACCGGAGAGGCTGACCGAGGTGGCTGCGCACAGCCGCCGGCTGCGCACCGGTACCCGGGCGCTCGCCTCCCGGTTCGTCATGCGTACGGTCGGCCAACTGCTGCCTCCGCCGGTACACGCCTGGTTCGCGCGGACCGTCTACGGCGCCCGGTTCTTCCAGGCCATCGTCTCCAACATGCCCGGCAGCAACCGGCCCATGGCCATGGCCGGCGCGCAGATGGCCGCGGTGTACCCGATCCTGCCGCTCGCGCCCGGAGCCCCGCTCGCGATCGGCGCACTCGGCTGGGACGGCGTGCTGTACGTGGGGATCAGCGCGGATCCGGCGCTGGTACCGGACGCGGACGCGCTGGGCGAGGCGATCGCCGCGGTCGTCGACGAGTTGGGCCGGGCCGCGCCCGCGCGGTCCGCCTCCCGGGTCGCCAAGCGGCCCGCCGAACTCGCTTAGCCCGTCGCCAGCAACCGCACGAGATCGGAGCCCGTCAGGCGGCCGGCGGCCGATGAACGCCGGGCCGAAGCCGGCTCCGCGGGCTAGACGGTACCGTCCGGGGGTGGTGGGCCCCAGGCCAGCGCGAGGGTGAGCCGGGCGCGGGCGGCCGGGTCGTCCAGCGCCGGCCCGAACAGGTCGTGCAGCTGGGTCATCCGGTAGCGCACGGTCTGCGGGTGGATGTGCAGCTCGGCGGCGACCGCCTGCCGGTCGCCCTGATGGCGCAGCCAGCTCACCAGCGTGTCGGTCAACCGTGCGCGCACCGCCGGGGACTGCCGGGCCAACGGGGTGAGCACCTGGCGGCGCAACGCGTCCAGCAGCCTCGGGTCGCGGTGCACGATGATCGCGTCGAGGTGCTCGTCGGCGAAGATCGGGTCCTCGCCGATCACCCCGGAGCCCTGCAGGGTGGCCGCAACCTCGGCGATGCGCACGCTCGCCGGCAGGTACTCCAGGGGTACCGGGTGGCCGACCACGGCGCCCGCGCCGCGCAGCGCCTGGGCCAGCCGCTGCCTGCGGCCGGGCCGCACCGGGTCCGGAACGATCGCGCCGTGCAGCGCCCGGCGGCGGATCAGCAGGCAGGAGCTGTCCAGCCGGGACAGCATCGCCTGGCCGACCGGGTTCTCCCGGGCGATGAGGATCACCGCCGCCTCACGCGGCAGCGGCCAGCCGGCCCGGTTCGCCGCCGCCTGCACCGCCGCGGTGTCGGACCGGTCGGACAGCAGCAGGTCGACCAGCTCGTCGCGCAGCCGCTCCCGGGTGACCGCGGCCTCCGACTGCTCCAGAACGAAGCCGCGCGCCGAGGCCGACGAGAGCTGGTCGATGAAGACGAACACGGCCTCGGCGAGGGCGGCCAGCGCCTCCGGCGCCACGCCGGTCTCCAAGGCCGTGGTGGACACGTGGTGCCAGGCCACCCGGGCGCCGACCTGGTAGGCCGACAGCAGCGTGGACAACTCCCGGCCCTCGCGCCACTGGATGCGCCCGATCTCCTCGAACAGGGTCACCTGCGCGCCGGGCTCCGGAACGGTGTGGCCGGCCGGGTGGCTCAGGCCCTCCTGGGCCAGCTCGACCAGCCAGTGCATGAACGCCTCGGCCGCGACCGCGACCTCGTCGTGCTGGTCGGTCATGAACTGCGCGTAGTCCGGCCAGTCCTCGCCGAGCAGGTCGCGGACCTCACCCAGCAGGCGGGGCAGCCGGTCGACGAGTGCGGGTACCAGTCTCTCCAGCCCGGCGCCGGTCACCGGGCTGTCGTCGGTCCTCTCGGTCCGCTCGTCGACCCCCATCCCTACCGGTGTACCTCATGACTGTGACGATCTCGTGCTCCTGGCCCGGTTTTATACCGTGGTGACAACTTGGCAAGGTCAGAATTACTCGTTTCGGTGCAGATCTTGAGCACGCGACGTAGCAGCATCGAGCCATGGGGGTACCAGGGGTGGGCCCGGCCGGTGGTGTGGCCGAGGGCCCGGCCGGTGGCGTGGCGGCGCCCGGGGACGATCTGTGGGGCGGCGACTACCTGCAGGCCAGACAGCGGTCGGAGAACTTTCCGGTGGCGCTGCGCGTGCTGCCCCGCCGGCTGCGCACCCACCTGGGGGCCGTCTATCAGGTGGCCCGGGTCATTGACGACCTCGGCGACGCGGCGCCGGGCGACCGCACCGCGCAGTTGGAGGCGTTCGCCACCGACCTCGGCACGATCTGGACGGGCGGCACGCCGCAGGCGCCGGTACTGCGCGGCCTCGCCGGCACGGTACGGGCCTGTGACCTGCCCCGCGAACCGTTCGACAAGCTGATCCGGGCCAACCTCGTCGACCAGCGGGTCACCGGGTACCCGACGTTCGCCGATCTGCTCGGGTATTGCGAGCTGTCCGCCGAACCGGTCGGGCGGATCGTGCTCGGCGTGTTCGGCGCCGGTACCCCGCAGCGGATTGCCTGGTCGGACCGCATCTGCACCGCCCTGCAGCTGATCGAGCACTGGCAGGACGTGGCCGAGGACCGCCGCGCGGGCCGGATCTACCTGCCCGAGGAGGACCTCCACCGGTTCGGGGTGGCGCCCAGCGACCTGGACGCCACGCACAGCACCCCGGCCCTGCGGGAACTGATCGCGTTCGAGGCCGGCCGCGCCCGCGAGCTGCTGCTCAGCGGCCTGCCGCTGCTCGGCGAGCTGCGCGGGTGGGCGCGGCTCGCGATCGCCGGGTACGTCGCGGGTGGCCTGGCCGCCGTCGACGGTCTGCGCCGCTCGGGTTGGGAGGTGCTGCCCGGTTCTCCCGGAGTACGCCGATCCGACCTTGTACGACGCCTAACGTGGTTGTTGACGCTGAGAAGGGCGGTAACGTGACGGGCGGTCTCGACGACGCGTACCGGCTCTGCGAGTCGATCACCAGGGAGCAGGCTCGCAACTTCTACTACGGCATCCGCCTGCTGCCGGCCGCCAAGCGGTCGGTGCTGTGCGCGGTCTACGCCCTGGCGCGGCGGATCGACGACATCGGCGACGGCGACCTGCCGACCGGGGAGAAGGTGCGGGCCCTGGCGGACCTGCGCGCCGAGCTGACCGCGATCGGTACCGCGACCGACCCGGTCCTCGTCGCGGTCGCCGACGCGGCCCGCCGGTACCCGGTGCCGCTGCCCGCGTTCACCGAGCTGGTCGAGGGGGTGGAGATGGACGTGACCGGCCACCAGTACGCCACCTTCGACGACCTCGTCGGGTACTGCCGGTGCGTGGCCGGATCGATCGGCCGGCTGTGCCTGGGTGTGTTCGGCAGCCGGCCCGACCCGCTGGCGCCGCGGTACGCCGACGCGCTGGGCATCGCGTTGCAGCAGACCAACATCCTGCGCGACATCCGTGAGGACTTCCTCAATGGCCGGGTCTACCTGCCGCAGTCCGAGCTCGACCGGTTCGGCGTGGAGCTGGCCCTCGACGAGCACGGCGCGCTGGCCGACAAGGACGGCGGGCTCGCCGAACTGATCCGGTTCAGTGCGGCCCGCGCCCGCACCTGGTACGCGGACGGCCTGCGCCTGATCCCGCTGTTGGACCGGCGCAGCGCGGCGAGCGCGGCTGCGATGTCCGGCATCTACCGGCGCCTGCTGGAGCGCATCGCGGCCCGGCCGGAGCTGGTCTACGACCGGCGGCTGGCGCTGTCGGGCTGGCAGAAGGCGGGCGTGGCGGCCCGGGCACTGACCGGGTTGCCGGGATGACCGCCGTCGGGCGCTCGCCGGAGCCGGCTCCGCACGCGTCGCCGGCGGGCGCCCCAGCGCCCGCCGCCCGGAGGGACCGCCGCGGCGACCGCGTGCGGGTGGCCGTCATCGGGGGCGGACTGGCCGGCATCACGGCGGCGCTGCGGCTGGCCGACGCCGGCCGCGAGGTGACGCTGTTCGAGGGGCGGCCGGTGCTCGGCGGGCTGACCCACTCCTTCCGCCGGGGCGAGCTGGACGTCGACAACGGGCAGCACGTGTTCCTGCGCTGCTGCACGGCGTACCGGGCGCTGCTGGACCGGCTGGGCGTCGCGCACCAGGTAGCCCTGCAGCACCGTCTGGACATCCCGGTCCGCTCGCCCGAGCGGCCCGGTCCGGCCGGGGCGGGCCGGCCGCGGAGCGACCGTCGAGCGCTGCCGGACCCCGGCTCCGCGGGCGTCGCCGGTACCGCACGGCTGCGGCGCACCGGGCTGCCCGCGCCGCTGCACCTGGGCGGGAGCCTGCTGCGGTACCGGCTGCTGGACGTGGGGCAGCGGCTGCGCTTCGTGCGGGCCGCGCTCGCCCTGCGCCGGGTCGACCGGGACGACCCGGCGACCGACGCGCGTGCCTTCGGCGACTGGCTGCGCGAGCACGGCCAGGACGCGCGGGCGGTCACCGCGCTGTGGGACCTGGTCGGCATCGCCACCCTCAACGCACCGGCGGAGCGGGCCTCGCTCGCCCTGGCCGCGATGGTGTTCCAGGTGGGGTTGCTGACGGACGCCGGTGCCGCGGACATCGGCTGGTCGTTGGTGCCGCTGGGGGAGCTGCACGGCAAGCCGGCCGTCCGGTGCCTGCTGGAGGCGGGCGCCCGGGTGCGCACGGGAGCCAGGGTCGAGCGTGTCGAGCCACGGGGGAACGAGTGGCTCGTGGGCGTGGGAGGGGAGGAGCACGTGGTCGATCAGGTTGTCCTGGCGGTACCGCCGCCGGTCGCCGAGCGCCTGCTGCCGCCGGGCAGTGTGCCGATGCCGCCGGGGTGGTCGGCGCGGCTGGGCAGTTCGCCGATCGTCAACGCGCACGTGGTGCTGGACCGGCGGGTGATGCCCGAGCCGTTCGTGGCCGGTGTCGGTACCCCGGTGCAGTGGGTCTTCGACCGGACCGTCCAATCTGGACTGACCGGCGGTGGCCAGTACCTGGCGATGTCGCTGTCCGCCGCCGACGAGCTGATCGACCTGCCCGTGCGTACCCTGCGGGAGCGGCTGCTGCCCGAGCTCGTCGCGCTGCTGCCGGCCGCCGGGTCGGCGCGGGTACTGGACTTCTTCGTCAGCCGGGAGCGGCACGCCACGTTCCGGCCGGCCCCGGGCAGCGGTGCGCTGCGCCCCGGCGCCCGTACCGGGTCGCGGGGCCTGTTCCTGGCCGGCGCGTGGACCGCCACCGGCTGGCCGGCGACGATGGAGGGCGCGGTGCGCAGCGGCGAGTCCGCGGCGCTGGCGGCGCTGGCCGCAGCGGCGGGCGCCGGAGCCGCGCGCGGGTACGGCCCCCGGGCCGGTGCGACCAGACCGGCGGTGGCCGCATGACCATCATGCAGGAGACCCTGCACCGCAGCCGCGACGCGCTGGCCCCGGCGCTGCGCGAGGCGGTCGACCGGCTCGACCCGACCTGTCGCGCCCAGGCTGCGTACCACTTCGGGTGGTGCGACGCGGACGGCCGGCCCGCATCGGCCGGCGGCGGCAAGGCCGTGCGCCCGGCGCTGGCCCTGCTGTCCGCCGAGGCGGCCGGGGCGCCCGCGGAGGTCGGCCTGCCCGGCGCGGTGGCCGTGGAGCTGGTGCACAACTTCTCGCTGCTGCACGACGACCTCATGGACGGCGACGTGGAGCGGCGGCACCGCCGCACGGTGTGGGCGATCTGGGGCGCGCCGGCCGCCATCCTCACCGGCGACGCGATGCTCGCGCTGGCTCAGGAGGTGCTGCTGGAGGCGGACTCGCCGCACGCGGCCGCGGCCGCCCGGCTGCTCGCCACCACCACCCGCGAGCTGATCCGCGGCCAGGTCGAGGACCTGTCGTTCGAGCGGCGCACGGACGTGACGCTCGAGGAGTGCCTGGACATGGCCGGCGGCAAGACCGGCTCGTTGCTGTCGGCCAGCGCCGCGATCGGTGCGGTACTGGCCGGCGCGCCGGACGGCGTGGTCGGCGCCCTCCGGCTGTTCGGCGCGCAGGTCGGGCTGGCCTTCCAGCTCGTCGACGACGTGCTGGGCGTCTGGGGGGACCCGTCGGTCACCGGCAAGCCGGTCTTCTCGGACCTGCGGGCACGCAAGAAGTCGCTGCCGGTCAGCTACGCGCTGGCCGCCGCGCCCGGTGGCGAGCTGGCCGCCTGGCTGACCGGGCCGGGGGCCGGCGCGAGCGGTGGGGAGGCGGACGAGGGCGCGCTGCGCCAGGTGGCCGGGCTGATCGAGGCGGCCGGCGGCCGGGACTGGGCGCTGGCCGAGGCGCGCCGGCGGATGGTACTTGCCGAGGGGGCACTGGACACAGTGGACATTCCCGAGGTACCCAGGGCGGAGCTCGTCGCGCTGGGCCGGTTCCTGGTGGACCGGCAGTCGTGACGGCCACGCGACCGGCGACCGCCCGGGGCGGTACGCCGACCGAACCTACCGTCGCCACGGCGCCGCTGAGCCCGCCGGTCCCCACGTCGCCTGCGCCGGCCGGGGTGCCCGCAGCGACCGGTCGGGACGCGCGGGCCGCGCTCACCGCGGCGGTCGGTCACCTCCGCGGCCTGCAGGCGCCGGCCGGCTGGTGGAAGGGCGAGCTGGCCACCAACGTGACGATGGACGCCGAGGACCTCCTGCTGCGCGAGTTCCTCGGCATCCGGGGCGAGCAGGAGACCGCCGAGGCGGCCCGGTGGATCCGGTCCCAGCAGCGCCCGGACGGCAGCTGGGCCACCTTCGAGGGCGGCCCGGGGGAGCTGTCCACCACGGTCGAGGCGTGGGTCGCGCTGCGGTTGGCCGGGGACCCGGTCGACGCGGCCCACATGCGGGCCGCGCAACAGTTCGCGACCGGGCACGGCGGGCTGGAGGCCACCCGGGTCTTCACCCGGATCTGGCTGGCCCTGTTCGGGCTGTGGCGCTGGGAGGACCTGCCGGAGCTGCCACCGGAGATGATCTTCCTGCCCCGGTGGTTCCCGCTCAACGTGTACGACTGGGCCTGCTGGGCGCGGCAGACGGTGGTACCGCTGACGATCGTCGCGAGCCTGCGGCCGGTGCGGTCGGTACCGATCGGCGTCGACGAGCTGCGCACCGGGGCGCCGCGCCCGCGCAACGCTCCACTGTGGACCTGGGCGGGCGGGTTCCAGCGGCTGGACCGGGTGCTGCACGCCTACGCCCGGCACCCGATGCGGCCGCTGCGCCGGCTGGCCCAGCGCCGGGCGGCCGAGTGGATCCTCGCCCGCCAGGAGGCGGACGGCTCGTGGGGCGGCATCCAGCCGCCGTGGGTCTACTCGATCCTCGCCCTGCACCTGCTCGGGTACCCGCTGGAGCACCCGGCCCTGAGGGCCGGCATCGCGGGCCTGGAGGGCTTCGTGGTCCGCGAGTGGACGCCGGACGGCTGGGTACGCCGCCTGGAGGCCTGCCAGTCCCCGGTCTGGGACACCGGCCTGGCCCTCGCCGCCCTGCTCGACGCCGGGGTACCGGCGGACGACCCGGCCGTGCTGCGCGCCGCCGACTGGCTGCTCGGCGAGGAGGTCCGGGTACCGGGCGACTGGTCGGTACGCCGGCCGACCCTGGCGCCCGGCGGCTGGGCGTTCGAGTTCGCCAACGACGGGTACCCGGACACCGACGACACCG
>CAZYCD010000129.1:0-13142 GCA_964645345.1 uncultured Micromonosporaceae bacterium | reverse complement strand
CTAGTCGACGGTTTCGAAGGAGCGCTTGGAGAAGCCCATCATGTACCCGTCGATCGCCGTGCGTACCGGCCGGTTCGGGTCGGCGGCCGCGCCGAGCGCGATGAACAGCGGCGTGTAGTGGTCGGGCGTCGGGTGCGCGTACGGCATTCCCGGCGCCCGGTGCCGGTAGTCCGCCAACTCGTCGACGGCGCCCCGGGCGAGCGCGTCGGCCACCCACGCGTCGAACTCCGACGACCAGGCCGGTACCGCGCCGTGGAGCATCTCCCGGGTGATGAACGGCAGGCCGTGTGTCATGAACCCGGAGCCGATGACCAGGACGCCCTCCTCGCGCAGGCCGCGCAGCCGGGAGCCGATCCCCATCAGCCGCTCAGGATCCTGGGTCGGCATGCTCAGCTGCAGCACTGGGACGTCCGCCAGCGGGTACATGGCCATCAGCGGTACCCACGCGCCGTGGTCGAGTCCGCGCCGGGGGTGCTGGTGCACCGGCTCGGTGTCGGGCATGGCCCCCGCGACCCGGCGCGCCAGGGCGGTCGCGTCCGGCGTCGGGTACGTCATCGTGTAGTAGCGGGGGTGGAAGCCGCCGAAGTCGTAGACCAGCGGCGTGTTGGCCGCCGGTGCGGACAGCGCGAGCGGCGCGGACTCCCAGTGCGCGGAGACGATCAGGACGCCGCGCGGCTTGGGCATCGACCTCGCCCAGCCGGACAGCTGCCGCAGCCAGGGTCCGTCGTCGAACAGCGGCGGCGCGCCGTGGCTGAGGTAGAGGGCCGGCAGCGGGCCGTCGTCCGGCGTCCAGTCCCGATGGGTACCGGCCATGGGCAGCGCCTCCGCCAGGAACTCGTCGTAGGCACCCGCCGGTACCGCCGGGTCGAAGATGTCGTTCATCGCGTCGCCTTCTTGTCGCCCGGGCAGGAGCCGTCGGGGTCGATGGTGCGCATTACGCGCCGGCCGATCTCGCGCAACTGCCGCTGCTGGGCCCGGGTCAGCGGGTCGAACACGTGGGTACGGACCGCCTCGACGTGCCCCGGCGCGGTCTGCACCACCTTGGCCCACCCGTCCTCGCTGAGGACGGCCAGGGTGTACCGGCCGTCCGCCGGGTCGGGCTCCCGGTGCACCCAGCCGCGCCGTTCCAACCGGGACACCACCTGGGACAGCCGCGACAGCGAGCTGTCCGCGAACCCGGCCAGGTCGCTCATCCGCAGCGTGTGCCCCGGCGACATGGACAGGCCGGCGAGCACCTGGTACTCGAAGTGGCTGATGCCGGCGTCCCGCTGCAACTGGGCGTCGAGTGCGGCCGGCAGCCGGATCAGCACGCTGACCAGGGCCAGCCAGGTCTGCTGCTCCTCGTCGTCCAGCCAGCGCGGCTCTCCGGTCGTCTCCACCCATCCAGCGTAGCTTCACGCATGAAGTTGTCTAGGATGCGGATCACTTGCACCTTGAAGTCATGGTCGGCTAGTGTCACTTAACGCATGAAGCTATAGAGGAGCATCTATCCCATGAATATCGCCCTGTGGGTCATCGCGGGCCTGCTCGCCGCCGCCTTCCTCGCGGCCGGGCTGATGAAGGTGAGCCAGCCGAAGGAGAAGCTGTCCGCGTCGGGCATGAAGTGGACCGACGACCTCGGCGCCGGCAGCGTCAAGCTGATCGGCGCGCTGGAACTCCTCGGAGCGCTCGGGCTGATCCTGCCCGGAGTGACCGGGATCGCGACGGTGCTGGTACCGGTGGCGGCCGCCGGCCTGGCACTGGTCATGATCGGCGCGGCGGTGACCCACGGGCGGCGCGGGGAGACTCAGATGATCGTGGGCAACGTCGTCCTGCTCGCGCTGGCCGCCTTCGTGGCGTGGGGCCGGTTCGGCCCGTACCCGCTGTCCTGACGGTCGGTACCGCCGGCGCGGCAGCATGACCCACCGCGCCGGCGGCCGACCCCGGGGGCCTCGGCCCGTTACGACGTGGCCGGCTGGGCCTGCAACATCGCCGCGTTCTGCCGCTCGAGCGCCTTCGCCGCGCCGCTGCGCCAGCTCTCCGCCAGGGTCTGCGAGAGGGGATCGGGGAAGATCTCCTCCTCGCCGGCGTCCACCCCGTCGAAGATCGCCCGGGCCACCAACTCCGGGGAGGACTTGGGGATCTCCAGGTCCACCGTCATGTCGGTGTCCACCGGACCGCTGAGCACCGCGTGTACCCGCACCCCGCGCCCGGCCAGCAGCGCGCGCATCGCCTGCATGAGGGAGAACCCGGCCGCCTTCGAGATCGAGTACGCCGGCATCACCGGTACCGACGCGATGGCCGACAGCGACGACACGGTGACGATGGCGCCCCGGGACGCTACCAGCTTCGGCAGGAACGCCTGCGTCACGTTGTGCGTACCGAACAGGTTGACGGCAAGGTGCCGCTCCAGCGTCGACGCGTCGGTCAGGTCGTCGTACAGCCCGACACCCGCGTTGTTCACGAGGACGTCGAGGGACTCCACCCGCTCGGCGGCCGCCCGCACCTGGGCCGGGTCGGTGATGTCCAGGGTCAGCGGCGTGACCCGACTGTCCGGATTGGACAGTGGTGTACGGGTACCGGCGTAGACCCGTCGCGCCCCGCGGCGCAGCGCCTCCTCGACCAGCGCCCGCCCCAGGCCCCGGTTGGCCCCGGTCACCAGGACCGTCTTGTCTGTGATCGTCATTGCACCTCTCCTCGCTCGGGGAATCGCCGATGCAGGCCCCGCTCCGGGCGGAAACTGGGCGGCCGGCGACCGCCCAGTTCGCGGCGGCGGTGGTGTCCATACTGGAAAGCCGTCGGGTGTGGGAGGGGGAGGCGACGGTGGGGATGGCACCAGCGGACCTGGTCGCCCGGGCGCGCGGCGGCGACGGCGAGGCGTTCCGCGAACTGGTCGAGCCGTACCGCCGGGAACTGCACGTGCACTGCTACCGGATCCTCGGCTCCATCCAGGACGCCGAGGACGCCCTGCAGGAGACCCTGCTGGCCGCGTGGCAGGGTCTGGCGCAGTTCGAGGAGCGCGCCTCGGTCCGCACCTGGCTCTACCGCATCGCCACCAACCGGTGCCTCAACGCACTGCGCTCGGCGAGCCGGCGCCCGGCGAGGGACTGGAACTTCCCCGGCCTCGAACCGCCCGAACCGACCCGGCTCGGTGAGGTCGCCTGGCTCGAGCCGTACCCCGACTCCCTCCTCGACGGCACGACCGGGGCACCGCTCGGCCCCGAGGCACGCTATGAACAGACCGAGGCCATCTCACTGGCCTTCGTGACGACGCTGCAGGTACTGCCCGCCCGGCAGCGCGCCGTCCTCGTCCTGCGCGACGTCCTCGGGTACCACGCCGACGAGGCGGCCGGCATCCTCGACTCCACCGTCGAGTCGGTCAACAGCGCCCTCAAGCGCGCCCGGGCCACCCTGCAGCGCCTGCCGCGGCAGGACCCGGCACCGGCGCCCGGCACGGCCGCCGAGCAGGCGCTGGTCGCCAACCTCGTCCGGGCGTACCAGTCGGGCGACGTCGACGCGCTGGTCCGCCTGCTGACCGAGGACGTCAGGGTGTCCATGCCGCCGATCCCCCTGGAGTACCTGGGGCGCGAGGCGGTTGCCGGGTTCTACTCGGTCGTGCTGCGTCACCGCGCGTACCGGCTGGTACCGACCCGGGCCAACGGCCAGCCGGCATTCGGTACCTACCTGCGCACCGGTACCGGCCGCATCCTCCGCGGCGCCGGACTACTCGTCGCCACCCTCAGCGGGGACCGGATCAGCGCGCTGACCCGGTTCGACAACGACGTTCTCCCGTGGTTCGGGCTGCCGCGCTCGCTGCCCGCCTGGGCCGCCGGGACGACGGGCTCGACCGGCCACCTGCCCGGCGGGCGGCGCTAGGGGCCGAAGGTGAAGACGTAGCCGCGCAGGCCCGGTTCGCTGACCGCCAGCCTCAGCAGTCGCTCGCCCCGGGACGCGCCGGCCACCAGGCGGACCATGCCCGCCCGGTCGACCCAGGCCACCCCATCCGCATCCACCCCGGCGCCCCGCTCGTCGCCGATCGGCTCCCCGTCCAGCAGCACGGTCACCGCCGTGCGGCCCGACGGTCCCGGCTGCACCACGAGGTTCACCTCGCCGGCGTCGAAGGGCAGCACGATCTCGCCGGTACCGCCGGCCAGCTCGACGTACTCGTCGCTGCCGCGCCACTCGCCGGTCAGGTCGAAGGTACCGGGCAGGCGTTGCCGGGTACCGAGGTACGTCTCCGGCGTGATGCCGGCGTACGACGGCTGCCCGGTCGCCGTGAACGCGGTCGCCTCGGAGCTGACCGGTGGCAGTACCGTTCCGGGCGCCGCGGCCGCGAGCAGCCGCCGGAGCTGCGACTCCACGTCGTCGTATGCGCCCTCCCCCACCCACCGGTCGGCGAGCCGCCCCTCCGCGTCGAACAGGTACCTCGCCGGCCACGCGTCGTTGCGCAGCGCCCGCCAGACGCGGAAGTCGTTGTCCAGCGCGACCGGGTAGGTGAGCCCGTGGTCGCGGATCCCCTGGTCGATGTTGCCGGGGCTCTTGCCGAACTCGAACTCCGGCGCGTGCATGCCGATGACGACCAGACCCGCGTCGGCGTACTCGCGGTGCCACGCCTTGACATAGGGCGACGTGCGGATCCAGTTGACGCAGGTGTACTCCCAGAAGTCGACCAGGACCACCTTGCCGCGCAAGGCTTGCGCGGTCAGCGGCGGCGAGTTCACCCACCGCTCGACGTCGAAGTCACGCGGGAGCTCGACGGCCGCCGTCGCCGTCTTCGCCGCGCTGTTCCAGCCGCTCACCGAAGTGGCCGGAAGGCCGCCCGGACCTCGCCCGTGAACAGCTCCGGCTCAGGTACCTCGACGCGGAACGGGCGCACCTGAGTTGCCGTCGACATTCGGACCCCCTCGTTCCTCCGGTTACGTTTGCCCACAGTGGACAGCGAGACGGGATGCGACCGTGAGCCGTGGAATGGTGGCCGCAAGCCGAACGCGCGAGCCAAGTGCCGGCCCGGCCGGCCTTCCTACCCCACAACCGAGCCTAACTTCGGTCGAAGCGGCGGGAGCGGGAAAGCCAACTGGAGCCGGGGCGTCAGTTCAGCTCGGATGCCGTCCGCGCGGTGCGCGTGGCGGGGAGGTGCTCGCGGGGAGTCCGCCACCACGCGTACGAGTTGGCAGAGCACGGCCGCGGTGACCGGCGCGACGCCGATCGCCGGCAGGTGCCGCGTTGCGGGTACGGTGGCGGCGAGCAGAACCACCCCGACGAGCCGGGAGCGGGACACGCGGCTGAATGTCGCGTAGTCGAGCGCGGCCCGTCCGACCAGGAACACCGCGCTACCGCCGGTGATGACCAGAGGTCCAGGCCAGATCGGTGTGTTCCAGCGGGTGCGCGATGACCGTCTTGTCGCCGACGGCGCTGAGGATGACGCCGGCCGCCATCGTCGGGTGCGCGTACGAGGCGAGTTCGCCGATGTAGGCGGACGCCCGCGCCGCGCCCATGGCCTCGGGCAGCCCCCCGGAAGATGTAGATCCGGACCAGCAGCAGAGTGATGGTGAAGGACACGACGAGGGCGGCGGTACGCGCCGGCTGGAAGGCGTGGGCACTCACGGCAACCGACGTGGAGTACGCGCCTCACCTCGGGCCGTCAAGCTGCCTTGGACACTGCTCGTCAAGCGGGCTTGACAGAACGGCGGCCATAGGCCATGCCGCAAGCGCCGATCCGGCGGTCGGCCTCCGGGCGGTCGCGTCGCTGCGGCTGCTGGCCGAGCAGTTGGAGTCGCTGAACATCGGCTGGGCCCGGCACCTCGGCTGATCGTGGGCGCAGAGCGCTGTGGGCCGGAGGCATCACCATGCGAACCAGGTCCACGTCGTCGCCGGCGACCCGCTGCCGTACGTCTGTCCAGGTCAAGGTGCAACGGCGGCGGACGGTGACAGCCATACCGGGGACATCATCTCGGCATCAGGTGGGCGAGATCAATCTAATCTCGCAGCTCATGCCGTTCGCTTTGGCCAACCGGCCGTCAGCGGTAACGAGGGGGCATCCGAGAGCCTCGGCCGCCGCGACATAGGCAGCCTCGTAGGCTGTAATCGCGCCCCGCAATTGCCACATCCGGCGAAGCAGACCAGCTACTTCGACCTGATCGATCACGAGCGTCGGCAACGCGTCCACCGCTTCCTGCGCCCGGACAGACCCGAGTTTGCCGCCAAGAGCCCGGCCCCGAATCACCGACACGACCTCGACGAGCAGATGACCAGGTGCCGCCCAATGCGGGTCGCCAGCCAGCGCAGCACGCGCCGAGTCACCAACCGGACCGTCGTCGATCAGCGCATCGGCGAGGACCGATGCGTCCACGACAATCACGCCGCGTCGCCCAATCCGCCCCGCTGCATTGCCAGTTCCACCGAGGTCTCCCCAGGCAGCGACCGGGATCCGTCGGACCTGCCGGCGAAGCGTTCGAGTACCGCCATATTGCGCAGACGTCGTGCCTGCAGTTCGACCAACTCCAACAGGTACGCCTGTAATGACTGCCCACGGGCTTTGGCCTGGACGGCAAGCGCGTCACGCACGTCTTCTGGTACATCGCGAATCTGGAGAGCCACCATGCATGCATTTTACATGCATAACGACGAGGTCTTCTAACTCCGAGGTGGCGATCTACTTCCAATAAACCCCTTGCCGCATCTTCGTTCCGTGTTACCTTGGTCCCTAGGTACATGGGGACCAGGGGGGCGCCTAGTCATGGCGGACACGCAGAAGATCGAGCGGGTACAGCTCGGGGTTCGCATGGAGACACGGCTCGTCAAAGTCTTGAAAGGGCTGGCCGAGTTCAACAACGAGACGCTTGGCGAGCTCCTGGAAAAGATCGTGTTGCACTCATTCGAGCCTGTCCCTGGCGACGAAGGCGAGTCGTGCGCCAGCCCGCACAGCAAGGCGGAACTCAAGGCCATCGAGGACCTCAAGCGGGTCTACGGCCTCGACTACCAAGCACACGCCGCACGCGAGTTCCCGAAGCAGCCGGCGACCGACTGATGCGCTCCGCATGCCGTCGGTCTTTGATGCCGGCCGGTGATCTTGGGGTTTGTGCTGGTAGCGGCGCTACGGTCGCTGTTCGAGGCGCTGCTTCAGGGCGGTCAGGTTGGCGGGCATCTCTTTGCGTGCGTCGCGGTGCACGATCAGCGGTACGAGGATCTTCCCGATGCCCCGACCGGTGAAATCGACCCTGATGGTCAGTTGGGAACTGTTGGTGGTCAAGGGTTGCACCGTCAGGTCGACGGTCGCCCGGATGGGTCCGTCAGTTCCCCGCACGCCCCACGCCCTCGGCGGGTCGATGTGGGTGATAACGGAGCTGCTGGATCGGTTCCTGCCGGCGATGCGGCGGGTAGTGATGCATCGGGTACCCACGGAGGCGTCGCCGTGCGCTTCCATGTGCCCGTCTACAACGCCTTGCTGCCACTCATTGAACCGGGTGGGGTCGGTGACGTACGCGAACACGTCGGAGGCGGAACGATCGACGCGGATGGTGGTGGTGATCGCCGCCATCAGTTGCCTTGTCGGAAGAGGTCGGCGTACCGGTCGAGGTAGAGCGGCCAACCCTGATCGTGGTTGACGCCGTCGCGGACGGACTCCCACCCGGGGCCATGCCGGTCGAAGTGGCGATGCTCCAGCTCGACGCGGGTACGGTCTGGGGACTCGGCGGTGAAGGTCACCTCGACCTCGCTGCTGCGGCGCGGGTCGGACTCGATTTGCCACGTTGGGCCGATGTCCCAGCTGAATACGACTCTGGTCGGCGGCTCGTAGGCGAGGATCCGTGCCCAGCGGCACTCGGTGCCGTCCGTGCCACGGTCGTAGATGTTTCCGCCGACCTTAGGCTCAAATACCGTTTCCGCGATCGGTACCTGCAGCATGTTGTGTTCCGGTGGCTTGAAATCGCCGAACTGCTGGGTGAACACGGCGAATGCCTTGTCCAGTGGCGCGTTTACGACGATCGTCCGACGAACCACCGCAGCGTCTGCTTGCGTCATGGACTCTCCTCCGTCTTGTCCTCCACGAGGTTCTGGTAACCGTCCAGGGCTCGGCGCCAGAACGTGTCGAGTTGGTCTTTCAGCGCGGCTATGCCGACCGGGTTGAGCCGGTAGATCCGGCGCGTTCCCGCGGCCTGGTCGGCGACCAGGCCGGCGCTCTTGAGCACCCTCAGATGCTGTGACACCGCCTGCCGGGTGATGGGAAGTGCCTCGGCAAGGTCCCCAACCGCGCGCGGTCCGTCGGCCAGGCACTGCACGATGGCGAACCGGCTGGGATCACCCAGCGCCTCCCAACCCTCCTGAGGTTTGTAAGTCCTCACGAATGTAAGCTATGACTTTCAGAGTGTGCCGGTCAAGGGTGGCTTCTAGATCGACGAACAGCCGCCTGTGAGAATCAGAGCAGTGAGACGTTGGGTGCCTGCGCGCGCAACCCGCGTCTACGCCCGCCAGGTCATTTGCAGCCAAGTGAAAGGTTGGATGCGCCCGGCCGGCGTGTGGTGCTCTTCTCGCGCAACGCGCACGGTGTGCAGTTCGGGGAACTGCGCGGCGAGTCCGTCCGGGTCGTAGCGGGCGGTCGGCAGCCCGGAGCAGGAGGTCGGGCCGTCAGCCGCGAACGTTCCGATCACGACGTACCCGTCGGGGCCTAGCGCTTGGCCGAGTACGGCTCGGTAGCGATCTCGGTCGTTTGGCTCGGTCAGGAAGTGGAACACTGCTCGGTCGTGCCAGACGCGGTAGCGGCGGGGTGGTCGCCACGCCAGCAGGTCAGCGGTGATCCACTGCACCTGGTTGCCGCGTGGCCCGAGCCGGGCCCGGGCCGCCGCCATGGCGTGGGCCGCGACATCGAGCACCGTCACGTCCCGGTGGTCGGCGTCCAGCAGTTTGTCGGCGAGTACCGAGGCGCCCCCGCCGACGTCGATGATCGGTTCGTTAGGCCCGACACCCGCGGCAGCGATGAGGTCCATGGAGCAGGTCGGGTCTCGCTGATACCAGCTAACGTCGGTCGCCGCCGACCGGTGGTACACCTCGTCCCAATAGCCGGGTTCTGCCATTTGCCCAGCCTGACACTCATTACTGTCCGTCGGGCGTCCGGGGTTGCGACCGACCCCTGCCCGGTGCGCCACTCCTATTGTGCGCACTGACCGCTATCGGACGATCCTCCTCGCCAGCCGGTACACCCCTGCGCACCGGCGCGACGCCCCCGCTCATGCGGCAAATGTGCGTCTCTGAACAACGGTTTTGTGGGGCGGGCGGGACTCGAACCCGCGACCGAGGGATTATGAGTCCCCTGCTCTAACCGGCTGAGCTACCGCCCCGGCGCGGCAAGCTTACCCACCCCGGGCGCCCCGGCTGGTACCCGAACCGCCCAGAAGGGCCGGCAGGCAACCCCCGACCCGGAAGGGGCCGAAACGACACAGCCCGCCGGCGACGCCGGCGGGCCCGGGAGGCAAGCTCCCCCGTTTGGACTCGAACCAAAAACCTACCGGTTAACAGCCGGTTGCTCTGCCAATTGAGCTACGGGGGACCGCACTGCGTCCCGGACCGGTCCAGCCGCTCCGGGACAACGCCGCCTAGCGTACAGGATCGGCCGGCCGGTCACGCTATCGGGTTTCCCCGTGCCGTTCCCGGCCCATCCGGGCCAGGTTTGGGCAACGTGAGAGGAGGATACATAGCGGTAGAGGACAACGAGGGCTCGGGCATGACGTACCGGCACACCGAGCCGGCAGGTCGGTCCGACGGAGGGAGATCCGCGATGCGCGGAAAGTTGATGTTTCTTGGCGGGCTCGCCGCGGGCTTCGTCCTCGGCAGCCGAGCCGGCCGCCAAGCCTACGACGATCTGGTCAGCACGGCCCGGAAGGTCAAGGACAGCCCGACCGTCCAGGAGGCCGCTGGCGTCGTCCAGGCACAGGCCACCAAGTTCTACTCCCAGGGCAAGGAAACGGTGACCGAGAAGCTCGGTCAGACCAAGTTCGGCGACCGCCTCCTGCACCAGGAGGCCCAGCCCGTACCGGTTGGTGCAGGCAAGTCGAGCAATTCGACCGGTACCAAGCCGAAGAGCAGCGAGTCATTCGACAGCTGACGCAGTCCCAGACTCCGGGTCGGCCCCGCATGGAGCCGGCCCGGCTCTGTGTCTACCGGCGGCGGATAAGCCGCCGGTAGCTGCCGCAGACGGGTCACTTCAGCAGTAGGCGTCCCATCCGGCGGCCCGCGACCAAGAGCCCCGCGACGGTCATCACGGCCAGGTAGCCGGCGTGCAGGATCAGGACGGGGTGCAGCGCGCCGACCGTGATGCCCCGTATCAGCTCCACCGCGTGGTACAGCGGGGTCGCCTCGATGACGGCCCGCACGGCCACCGGGTAGCTGTGCAGCGGCGTGAACGTCGCGGAGAACAGGAACAGCGCGAACTGCACGGTGCCCATGATGTCGAAGTCCTGCCAGCTGCGCATGTAGGTGGACAGGCCCATACCCAGCGCGCCGAAGGAGAAGCCGACCAGCAGCGCGGCCGGGAAGGCGAGCAGCGCCCAGCCGACCGAGGTCAGGCCCATCAGCACCATGATGACCAGGAAGGCGGCCGAGTAGAGGGAGCCGCGCGCCATCGCCCACAGCAGCTCCCCGAACGCCACCTCGATCGGCCGTACCGGCGTGGCCAGCACTCCGTCGTACAGCCGCATGAACTTCATCTTCCCGAAGAAGTTGAAGGTCGACTCGGAAAGGGCACCGGCCATCGCCGAGGAGGCGAGCATCGCGGGCGCGACGAAGACCGGATAGTTCACCAGCCGGCCGTCGGACAGGGGCAGCCTGTCGATGAGGCTGCCGACGCCGATACCGATGGAGAACAGGTACAGCAGGGGCTCGAAGAACCCGGAGATCAGCACCAGCCAGTACGCCGAGCGCAGCGCGGCGATGTTGCGCCGGGTGACCGCGCCGGCCCGGCGCGTCTGGGCGTCGAGCCGCCCGTAGACCCCGGGGCCGAATGACGTGACGGCGACCATCAGCTCACCAGCCTCCTGCGGTAGGTTGCCAGCGCGAGCCGGAACCCGATGGCCGCCCAGGCGGCCAGGTAGGCGAGGTGCCCGACCGCGGCCCACGCGCTCACGCCGAAGCCGGGCAGCGTGCACGCCCGGCACAACACCACCGCGTGCCACAGCGGCGAGACGTAGGCCAGCCAGCGCAGCGGTTCGGCCAGCTTGGCGATGGGGAAGAAGACCCCGGCGAACAGCGACATCGGGATGACCACGAAGCGCATCAGCAGCGGGAAGTACCCGTCCTGCTCGACCTTGGCCGCGAAGGCCAGCAGCGGCGCGGCGACCGCGACCCCGAGCAGCCCGGTGATCGGGATGACGGCCGGCGCCCACCAGGAGTGCACCGCGCCGAACGCGCTCGTCACTGCGAGGAACACGGCCGCCGTGCTGAGGATGCGAACCAGCGTGAACAGCAACTCGCCGCCGACGATGTCGACGATGCGCAGCGGGGCGGCGACCCAGCCGTGGTACACCCTGATCCATTGGAACTTGCTCATGATCGGCCAGGCCGACTCGCCGAACGCGACCTGCATGACGGTCGAGGCGAGCATGCCGGGGACGATGTAGTCCAGGTAGTGCACCGGGCCGAGCTTGCCGCCGAGGTCGACGAACCTGCCCACGCCGACCCCGAAGCCGAGCACGAACAGGATCGGCAGGACGAACGAGGAGAGCACCGATCCCCGCCAGGTGCGCCGGTACGCGACGAGGTTGGTCTCCAGGACGGTGAGTGCCATCAGTCCACCAACATCCGTCCAGCCGCGCTACCCCACATGACTGCCTCCCGGACACCGACGTTATCGCCGGGGACCGACGTTATCGGAGGCCACGAGGTGTCCGGTACCGAAAAAGGCGGCCCGGTCAGGCGGCGGTGGGGGGCACGGGAAGCAGGTTGCGCTCGGCGAAGACCTTCTTGGCGACGAGGGTGGCGTTGACCGCCCGCGGGACACCGCAGTACACCACCGACTGCAGCAGCGCCTCGACGATCTCGGAGGGCGTCAGGCCGGCGTTGAGCGCGCCGTTGACGTGTACCTCCAGCTGCGCATCGGCGCCGCCGAGTCCGGTGAGTATGCCGAGGGTCAGCAGTTCCCGGTCGCGGCGCGCCAGTTCCGGCCGGACGTACAGGTCTCCGTAGGACCAGGCGACGGACCGGTAGCTGAGCTCGGGTGAGACGTCGGCGAGGGCATCGAGAAGGCTCTGCGCGGCACCGCCGGCGGCCTGCTGTAGCGCCTCGAGGCCGCGCTCGTACTGTTCGTCGCCGTTCATGGTCATGGTCGTGCCCTACCTCTGAGCAGTCGTCCTGTCGGTGGGGCGGTGGCCCCGGCCAGCCCGGTCTACCCACGGCGCTGCCCCACAAACGACTCATCCTCCGATGGAGCCAGATACCGGACACGCCACACCACCGCCAGCGCGGGATCAGCCGTTGGACTCGGTTCGATCCGCTCCACGGTGAAGCCCTCGCGGTCGTAGAACCTGCACGCGCGCTCATTGGCCGCGAAATGCTCGACGTAGAGCCGATCAGCGTCAGCGGGCAGCTGCCTGACAAGGGCGTCGATCAACCGAGGGCCGAGCCCGCGGCCGCGATGCCGGGCGTGGACGTAGAGCTTGTAGATCACGTGGTCGGCTCCGCTGCGGCCGCGCTGCCCGACCCCGAGAAGCTCCGTTGCCGTTTGGTGAGCAAACGTGTGTGTTTGCTTTTCATTAGGCTGCCTTTCCTTTGGGATCGGCGCTCCCACCAGCGGCGTCGGTTGGCGTCTCTGGGTCGGGTTCGGGTTTCATTGCCACCAGCGTCGCAGAGCCCGGAGGCTTCACGGTCGTCTTACGGTCGGCTCCACCCGTGGCGAACCCGGCACTCGGGTCCGTTGTTGCTGCTAGTGCGAGTCGGGCGAGGTTGATCGCGGCGTTGAGGTCGCGGTCGATGGCCAGCCCGCACTGGGTGCACAGGTACTGCCGTTCGGCCAGGCGCAGTTTGGTTCTCACTGCGCCGCAGCCGGAACAGGTCTTACTCGAGGGGTGCCACCGGTCGGCCGGCACGACGGTGGCGCCGTACCAGCCGGCCTTGTAGTCGATCATCCGCAACAGTTGGCCGAGGGACGCGTCCGCGAGGGACCGGTTCAGGCCGCGTTT
>CAZYCD010000128.1:0-13202 GCA_964645345.1 uncultured Micromonosporaceae bacterium | reverse complement strand
TGGTCACGCCGGTCGCACCGCACTCCGCGTTCAACCGGGCGCTGTTCCTGTCGGCCGGGGAGAAGCTGGCCCTGGAGATCCTGCCCGGCAGCGGCGAACTGGGCGTGGAGGCCGACGGGCAGCTCACCGGGTACCTGCGGCCCGGCGACGTGATGGAGCTGAGCGTCCTGGCCGGCGCCGCGCGGGTGGTCAGGCTCGGCCGCACCACCTTCTACCAGCGCGCCCAGCGGCGGCTGCGGCTCACCGGTACCGTCGAGGCCGACCTGACCTGACCGGCGCCGCCGCCACGGTCAGGTCTGCTTAGCGCGGTCACAGGCGCGTAAAGCCGGCCGGCGGCCGGCCGGCCGACTCCACGACGAGCGAGGCCGGCCCGACGATCAGCGGGTCGGGGGTACCGACGAGTTCGTCGTCCTTCTCGTCGTAGGGGAAGCGGCTCAGCACGTACCGCATCGCCTCGCACCGCGCCCGCTTCTTGTCATTGCTCTTGATGACCGTCCACGGTGCGTCGGCGGTGTCGGTGTAGAAGAACATCGCCTCCTTGGCCTCCGTGTACTCGTCCCACTTGTCCAGCGCGGCGAGGTCCATCGGGGACAGCTTCCACTGGCGTACCGGGTCGACCTGGCGGATCACGAACCGGGTGCGCTGCTCGTCCTGCGACACCGAGAACCAGAACTTGACCAGGCGGATGCCCGACCGCACCAGCATCCGCTCCAGCTCCGGCGCCTGCCGCATGAACTCCAGGTAGTCCGCCCGGTCACAGAAGCCCATGACCCGCTCGACGCCGGCCCGGTTGTACCAGGAGCGGTCGAACAGCACGATCTCGCCGGCCGCCGGCAGGTGCGCCACGTACCGCTGGAAGTACCACTGCGTGGACTCCCGCTCGCTCGGCTTCTCCAGTGCGACCACCCGCGCGCCGCGCGGGTTGAGGTGCTCCATGAAGCGCTTGATGGTCCCGCCCTTGCCGGCCGCGTCGCGCCCCTCGAACAGCACGACCAGCCGCTCCCCGGACGACTTGATCCAGTTCTGCAGCTTCAGCAGCTCGATCTGCAGCAGCCGTTTGGTGCGGTCGTAGTCGGCGCGCGGCATCCGCTCGTCGTACGGGTAATCCTCGCGCCAGGTCTCGACCGGCTTCCCGTCCCTGCCCAGCAGCACCGGGTCGTCGTCATCGTCGTCCTGCACCTGGTACCCATCGAGCAGCGGGGGATCGACCTGCGTCATGCACGGGTTGTACCCGAGAACGGTGAAGCGCCAACCAACAGCGGGTGTCCGGCGTCCCGCGATGCGCCCCGACGATGTTGCCGCTAGCCTTGCCTGGTCCACACACCCGATCGGGAGGGGGGCCGGCGGGTTGGCCAGCGCCACCTCTGTCGACCGGCTGAGTCCGGGGGACCACGCCTGCCTCACCTTCTCCGACGAGGAGGAGCGGCTGGACATCGTCGCGGCGTTCGTGCGCGACGGTTTGTCCGCCGGCCAACGGGTCCTGTGCTACACCGCCGAGTACCAGCCCGCCGAGCTGCACGACCGGCTGGTCGACCGCGGGGTACCGGCGGCCACGGGTACCGGCCGGGGCCAGCTCGACCTGCGACCGGTCCAGTCCTGGCTGGCCGGGGCCGGGTTCCTGCCCTCCCGAGTACTCGACGAGCTGGCCGGCGCGATCGACCGTGCGCGGATCGACGGGTACGGCGGCCTGCGCGTGGCCGCGGACATGGGCTGGGCGGCCGACCCGGTGGTCGGCGTCGAGCACCTGGTGACCTTCGAGAAGCAGGTCAGCCAGCTGTTCGCGGAGGCCCGGGTGACCGCGGTGTGCCAGTACGACCGGCAGCAGTTCGACGCCGTGACGCTGGCCAGCACGACCGCGGTGCACTCGTGCGCGGTCGCGGCCACCGTCTACCACGACGATCCGGTGCTGCGCATCTGCCGGCAGCACTCCCCCGGCGGCATCCGGCTGTCCGGGGAGCTGGACTACACCAACCTGGACGTGTTCCGCGACGCGCTGGCCGAGGCGGTGCGCCTGGGCGAGCACGTGCACGTCAACCTCGGCCAGCTGCGGTTCATCGACGCGGCGAGCGCCGGAGCCCTGGTACAGGCCGGGGCCACGCTGCCTGCCGGCCGTAGCATGACGGTCATGTGCCGGCCGCTGGCGGGCACAGTGCTGCGGCACGTGGGCGCCCAGGAGGTCACGGCGCTGCACCTCCAGGCGGTACCCGGTGAATCCTGAGTCGGGTGCCGCCGCAGCAGCGGGCGCCGGTGCTGGTCCCCAGGAGCTTCTGGACCAGCAGTTCGACCGGGACGGCCTGGTCGCGCTGCGCAACGCGGTGGCCGCGCACGCGAGCCGGGTCGGCCTGCCCGACGACCAGGTCGAGCACCTGGTCCTGGTCGCCTACGAGCTGGCCAGCAACGCGGTGCGGCACGGCGGCGGGCGCGGCCAGCTGCGGCTGGTCGCCGCGGACGGGATGATCGGATGCGTCGTCACCGACCACGGCAGGGGTTTCCGGGACGCGGCGCAGGCCGGGCTGGTGCGGCCGGAGCCGACCGCCAGCGGAGGCCGGGGGCTGTGGCTGGTGCGCTGCCTCGCGGACACCGTCGACATCAGCTCCGAGGAGACGGGTACCACAGCCGTCGCCAGGTTCGCCATCCGCTGATTCCCGCCGCCCCACCGGCCCGGGCCGGTACCGGTACCCGGGCGGTATCGTCGGGTCCGGCACCCCGCGAGGAGAGGACCCGTTGTGCTCGACCCGGAGCAGCTTTTCGAGCTGACCGACACACCCGAGCTGGGCCGACCGGTGCTCATCCAGGCGCTGGCCGGGTTCGTCGACGCGGGCTCGTCGGTCCGGCTGGTGCGGGAGCAGCTGCTGACGAGCCTGGAGTCCAGCGTCGTGGCCCGCTTCGACGTCGACCAGCTCATCGACTACCGCTCCCGCCGGCCGGTGATGCACTTCGTCGAGGACCACTGGGAGCACTACGACGAGCCGCGGCTGGTGGTGCACCTGCTGCGCGACCGGCACGGTACCCCGTTCCTCCTGCTCGACGGCCCGGAGCCGGACCTGCAGTGGGACCGGTTCGTGGCGGCCGTCACGGGCATCGGGCAGCGGCTGGGCGTGGGGCTGACCGTCGGCCTCAACGCGATCCCGATGGCGGTGCCGCACACCCGGCCGGTGGGGCTCACCGCGCACGCCACCCGCAGGGAGCTGATCGCCGGGTACGAGCCGTGGCTGCAGCGGGTGCAGGTACCGGCCAGCGCCGGGCACCTGCTGGAGTACCGGCTGGGCCAGGCGGGCCGCGACGCGGTCGGCTTCGCCGTGCACGTGCCGCACTACCTCGCCCAGACCGACTACCCGGCGGCGGCCGAGCTGCTGCTGACTTCGGTCTCCAAGGCGACCGGGCTGCTGCTGCCGACCGACGAGCTGCGGGATGCGGCGGCGCGGGTACGCGTGGAGGTCGACGAGCAGATCGCCCAGTCGGAGGAGGCGGTCCGGCTGGTAAACGCGCTGGAGCAGCAGTACGACGCCTTCGTGCGGGGGCGGCAGTCGAGCAACCTGCTCGCCTCGGTCGGCCCGCTGCCGACCGCGGAGGAGCTCGGCGCGGAGCTGGAGCGCTTCCTGGCCGAGCAGGGCGGCCCTGAAGGGCCCCGGCCGGCCGAAGGCCCGCGGCCGGCGGAGTAGCGGCCGGCTAGCAGCGGCCGCCGCAGTCGGCGCAGGTGCCGACGACCTCCAGGGTGTGCTCGACGTCGGTGAAGCCGTGCTCGCTGGCGAGCTTCTCCGCCCACCGCTCGACCGCCGGACCCTCCACCTCCACCGTCCGGCCGCAGCCGCGGCAGACCAGGTGGTGGTGGTGCTGGCTGCGGCTGCACCGCCGGTACCGCTGCTCGCCGTCGTCCATCCGCATCTGGTCCAGCTCGCCGGCCTCGGCAAGCAACTGCAGCGTCCGGTACACCGTGGTGAGCCCGACTCCGGAGCCGCGGGCGCGCAGCTCGGCGTGCAACTGCTGGGCGCTACGGAACTCGTCGGTACCCGCCAGCAACGCCAGCACCTCCGCGCGTTGCCGGGTGTTGCGCGTGATGCCGGGCGTGGCACTGGTCAATCTCGGCTCCGGAGGGCGGGGACGGTCGGACGTCGACTGTGACGAGTGTACGGCGCCGGCCGATCCGGCCCCCGATTGACCGGGGCACAATTTGAGAGTTACTGTCAAATCAGATCGACTCTCTTAAGGTGGTGGCTGTCATGGAACGCGCCGGCGCCCGGCGGTGGTGGATCCTCGTCGCGATCGTCCTCGCCACCCTCGCCATCGGCCTGGACGGCACGGTGCTCAGCGTCGCCCTGCCCACGCTCGCCCGGAACCTGGGCGCGACGACGGAGCAACTGCAGTGGTTCGTCGCGTCTTACACGCTGGTACTCGCCGCCGCCGTGCTCCCCGGTGGGCTGCTCGGCGACCGGTTCGGTCGCAAGCGGATGCTCATGATCGCCCTGACCGTCTTCGGCCTCGGCTCGCTTGCCTGCGCCTACGCCGGTACCCCGGGAGCCTTCATCGCCGCCCGCGTGGTGGCCGGCGTCGGCGCCGCGTTCGCCACCCCGATGTCGCTGTCCGTGCTGGCGGTGGTGTTCGACGAGCGGGAGCGCCCCCGGGCGGTCGGCCTGTGGGCCGGCGCCACCTTCCTGGCCCTGCCGGTCGGGCCGATCCTCGGCGGCTGGCTGCTGTCGCACTACTGGTGGGGCTGGGTCTTCCTGGTCAATCTGCCGGTGGTGCTACTGGGCGTCGTCGCGGTCGGCGTGTGGGTACCGGAGTCGCGCGCGGCCCGGCGGCCCGGCCTCGACCCGGTCGGCGTACTCAGCTCCTGCGCCGGGCTCGCGCTGCTCACCTACGGCACGATCCAGGCCGGGCACCACGGGTGGGGCAGCCCCGCGGCGCTGGCGGAGATGGCCGGCGGGCTGGCGCTGCTGGCCGGGTTCGGGTGGTACGAGCGCCGGCTGGCCCGCCGGCCCGACACTCAGCCGATGGTCGACGTGGCGCTGTTCGGGTCGGCGGCGTTCACCTGGGGTACGGTGCTGGCCGCCCTGGCCGGCTTCGCGCTCATCGGGCTGCTGTTCACCGCGCCGCAGTACTTCCAGGCCGTCCGGGGAGCCGACGCCATGGGCAGCGGGGTGCGGCTGCTGCCCCTGATCGGCGGGCTGGTCGGGGGCGCGGTCGGCGCGGACCGGACGGTACGGCGGCTGGGCGCCAAGGTGGTCGCCGCGACCGGGCTCGCGCTGATGACCGCCGGCTTCCTGGCCGGGGCCGCCACCGGTACCGGCACCGGCACCGGCTACGTGGCCGGGTGGACGGCGGTGGTGGGCGGGGGCCTCGGCCTGAGCCTGGCCACCGCGTCCTCGGCCGCGCTGGCCCGGCTGTCGGCCGAGCGGGCCGGCGTAGGCTCCGCGGTGATGCAGACCGTGCAGAAGGTTGGCGCACCACTGGGCGCGGCGGTGCTCGGCAGCGTGCTCAACGCGGCCTACCGCGACCAGCTTCCGCTGGACGGGGTGCCGCCGGCCGCCGCCGGCGCCGCCCGGGACAGCGTGTTCGCCGCGGTGCGCGTCGCCGGGGACCTGCACTCCGCCGCGCTGCGCGACAGGGCGCTCACCGCCTTCACGCACGGCATGGACGTGATGCTGCTGGCCTGCGGCGGGATCGCGGCGACCGCGGCGGTACTGGCGCTGCTGTTCCTGCCGGGCCGGGCCGCGGGTTCCAGCGGGGGCGCGCCGGGTACCGCCGGGAGGCCGCCGACCTCACGCGGTCGGCCGGAACGGGAGCCACAGGGTGTCTGACGGTCCGGGTACCCGACCGGCCGGGCTGCGCGAGCGCAAGAAGGCGCGCACCCGCGACGCGATCCAGCGCCACGCGCTGCGCCTGTTCCGGGAGCAGGGCTACGACGCGACCACGATCGAGCAGATCGCCGAGGCGGCGGAGGTGTCCCCCAGCACGTTCTTCCGGTACTTCCCGAGCAAGGAAGACCTGGTGCTGTCGGACGAGTACGACCCCATGATCCTGGCGGCGTTCCACGCACAACCGGCCGGCATGCCACCGGTACGGGCGCTGCGCGAGGCGATCCGGTCGGTATCCGCCGGATTCGGCGCCGAGGAGCGGGCCGCCATCGAGGAGCGGTGGCGGCTGTCCCTGGAGGTACCCCAGGTCCGCGCGGCCGCGCTGCTCAACCTGACCGCCGGCATCGACCTGATCGCGCAGGCGCTGGCGACGCGCGCCGGGCGGGACACGCCCGGTTTCGCCGACCGCACCCTCTCCGGGGCGGTGATGGGGGTCTGGATGTCCGCGCTGTTCCACTGGGGCGACCACCAGGACGAGGACATGTTCGAGGCCGTCGACCGGGCCATGGAGCTCATGGAGGACGCCGGCCTGAGCGGCTGACCTTACCGCCGGTGGCCCGGCCGAGGTGTAGCCCGCCCGGCACGGGGAACCTGTCGGCCAAAAACCGGCGCGCCGTGCCGTGCGCCCGGTCGAGGCGAGGAGGGGCTCATGGCACTCAACGACGACGACATGACCACCAGCGGTACCGGCGGTGGGCTGGAGGGAACGGCAGACAGCGGGGCCGGCCGGGCGGGCATCCCCGGGGTGAACGACGGCGGGGCGGACAGCGGCGCGATCGACCCGGCGCGCGAGGGGCCGGCGGACGGTGGGGCCAACCGGACCGAGCACGACGGCGGGGCGGACGGTGCCGCCGAAGGGCCGGCCGACAGCGGTGCGGGGCAGGCGGGGGTACCGGGCGACCACGACGGCGGGGCGGACGGTACCGCCTGAGCCCGTGACAACGACCACCGACCGGATCCCGGCCACCCCGCTGTCCCCCGCGCCCGCGGCGCCCGCCGCCGGACCGCGCCGGCCGGCACTTCGACGGTGCACCTCGGTACCGGCGGCGGCCTTCGCCGAGTGCTACTGGGGCCGCGGGCCGCAGTACAGCCCGGCGGCGCGCTTCGCCGAGGCGGGGCTGCCGACCGGCTTCACCGACCTGTTCAGCGCCGAGGCCGCCGACGAGCTGCTGAGCCGGCGCGGGCTGCGCACACCGTTCCTGCGCGTGGCCAAGGACGGTGTCGTGCTCCCGGCATCGCGATTCACCGGCGGCGGGGGCGCGGGGGCGGAGATCGGCGACCAGGTGCTGGACGAGCAGGTGCTAGGGCTGTTCGCGGACGGCGCGACGCTGGTGTTCCAGGGCCTGCACCGGCTCTGGCCGCCGCTGGTCGACTTCGCCGGGCGGCTGGCCGGGGAGCTGGCCGCGCCGGTACAGGTCAACGCCTATCTCACCCCGGCCGGCAGCCAGGGGTTCGCCACCCACTACGACACCCACGACGTGTTCGTGCTGCAGGTGGAGGGGCACAAGCGGTGGCGCATCCACGATCCGGTACTGGTCGATCCGCTGGAGCGGCAGCCGTGGGGCGGGCGGGCCGAGGAGGTCGCTGCGACCGCCGACGGTCCGCCCTCACTCGAGGTCGAGCTCGGTCCCGGGGACGCGTTGTACCTGCCGCGCGGCTGGCTCCACTCGGCCACCGCGCTCGGCGAGCGGTGCCTGCACCTGACGCTGGGGGTACGGGCGCTGACCAGGTACGCCCTGGTGGAGGCGGTTCTCGCGGCGGCGGCCGGGGAGCCGGGGCTGCGCGCCGGCCTACCGCTGGGGCTGGACCCGACCGACGAGGCGCAACTGGCCGGCCCGCTGGCCGAGACCGCGCGGCTGCTCGGCGACCTGCTGACCCGCCCGGACGTGGCGGAGGTCGCCCGTCGGCTGCGCCGCACGGCCTGGCCGGCCGCCCGGCCGGCGCCGATCCGGCCGCTGGCCCAGGCGGCCGCTGTCGAGGAGTTGGACCCGGACACGATGGTCGCGCTCCGGCCCGGGCTGCGCTGGCGGCTGACCTCCGCCGTGGACGGGCGGGCGCGGCTGGAGCTGACCGACCGGACCGTCGACCTGCCGCAGGCGTGCCTGCCGGCGTTGGAGGCGCTGCTGGGCGGCGCGCCGGTACGCGTGGGCGACCTGCCGGCCCTTCCGGACGAGGACCGGCTGGTGCTCGTGCGCCGGCTGCTGCGCGAGGCTGTGGCCGTGCCCACGCCCGCGTGAGGACTCACCGGGTGGGCGGCGCGCGGGGACGCACGCGATGATGGTCAACATGGATCTCCGGCTGCGTCGCCACCTCGCCCACTGGCTCGGCCAGTGGCCCGCCACCGGAGCCGTCACGGTGGTCGGCTCCCCCCGTCGCGAACAGCCGGGCTGGGACGGCGCCGTGCACCCGCTGATCGGGGTCAACGGCGGGCCGGGGTGCGTGCTGTCGGTACCGCCCAAGTGGGTGACGCCAGTGCGCGAACTGGTCGGCAGCGGCCGGGTACGCGACGGGTGGGTCGGCGCGCTGCCGGAGACCGTGGGACTGCCCGGCCACACCGTCTACACCGGGGTGTTCCGGTGGAGCGTACGGCCGCAGCCGCTGCCCGACGGGGGTACCTGGGTGGACGCGAACGCGGAGGTGGTACCCGACTGGCTGCGCGTCTTCGGCGCCGAGGTGCTGCTGGCCATCGATCCGGAGACGGGCGCCTACCTGGCGGGCGTGGGCATCAAGCGGCACGACCAGTACGGGCACGAATTGGCCGTGGGTACCGAGCCGGAGGCACGGGGACGCGGGTTGGCCCGCCGGCTGGTGGCCCAGGCGGCCCGTCGGGTACTGGACGAGGGCGCCGTGCCCACCTACCAGCACGCGTTCGACAACGTCGCCTCGGGCAAGGTCGCCGAGGCCGCAGGCTTCCCCGACCGCGGCTGGACCTCGATGGGCATGGACTAACCGCAGCCGCTAGCCCAGCGCGGCGCGGACCGAGGCCGCGATCCCCGGACCGTCGAGGCCGTGCTCGGCGAGCATCGTCCGGCGCTCCCCGTGCGGCAGGAACCGCTGCTCCAGCGCCAGGGTCAGCAGGTCGACCCGCCGGCCGGCGAGCCGGGCCGCGCGGGCGAACGCGTCGCCGAAGCCGCCAGCGGCGCCGTTGTCCTCCACCGTCACCACCAACCGGTACCCGACCGACGCGGCGACCAGCTCCGGGTCCACCGGCAACACCCAGCGGGGATCGGCGACGGCGCAGGGTACCCCCGTGGAGGCGAGGTCCTCCGCGGCGGCGCACGCGGCGTCGGCCAGTGCTCCGACGGCAACCAGCAGCACCCGCGCGCCCGGGTCGGCGCGCAGCAGGTCGCCCCCGCCGAGCCGGCCGACCGCCGGAAGGTCGCCGGCGGCGTCCGCCTTGGGGAAGCGCAGTGCGGTGGGGCCGGCGGTCCAGGCGACCGCCTCGCGCAGCAGCTCGCGCAGGCGCTGGCCGTCGCGCGGGGCGGCGACCCGCAGCCCAGGCACGAGCCCGAGCAGGGACAGGTCCCACATGCCGTGGTGGGACGGGCCGTCGCTGCCGGTGATGCCGGCCCGGTCGAGCACGAACGTGACCGCCTGGCGGTGCAGCGCGACGTCCATCAGCACCTGGTCGAACGCCCGGTTGAGGAAGGTGGCGTAAATGCAGACGACCGGGTGCAGCCCGCCCATCGCCAGTCCGGCGGCCGAGGTGACCGCGTGCTGCTCGGCGATGCCGACGTCGTAGACCCGGTCGGGGTACCGGTCGGCGAAGCGGGACAACCCGGTCGGGCCGAGCATCGCCGCGCTGAGGGCGACCACGTCGGAACGCCGCGCGCCGATCGCGCACAGCTCGTCGGCGAGCACGTCCGTCCATGTTGGACGGACGATCGGCGCGCCAATGTTGGCGGGCGCCGGCTTCGCCGGACCGATCGCGTGCATCCGGTCCGCCTCATCGGCCTCGGCCGGCGGGTGGCCGAGCCCCTTGCGCGTCACGCAGTGCACGACCACCGGGGCGGCCAGCCCGCGCGCCTTGCGCAGCACGGTCTCCACGGCGGCCGCGTCGTGCCCGTCGACCGGGCCGAGGTAGGCCATGCCCAGCTGCTCGAACAGCGAGCGGACCTCGCCGCCGGCCGGGCGGTCCCCGCCGCCGTCGGCCGGGCGGTTCCCGGGAAAGCCGGCACCGCCGGGCTCGTGCAGATCGGCCGGGCCGGCCTCGCGCAGCCGCGCCAGGTGGCCGCCGACCACGCCGACGGTGGGCGCGTAGGAGCGGCCGTTGTCGTTCAGAACGATGACCACCGGCCGGTGCGTGGCCGCCGCGATGTTGTTGAGCGCCTCCCAGCACATGCCCCCGGTCAGCGCGCCGTCGCCCACGACGCCCACGACCGCGCGTTCCGTCTCGCCCCGTACCGCGAACGCCTTCGCCAGACCGTCCACGTAGGACAAAGCGGTGGACGCGTGTGAGTTCTCCACGAGGTCGTGCGCGCTCTCCGCCCGGCTCGGGTACCCGGACATGCCGCCCGCCTGGCGCAGCCCGGCAAGGTAAGCGCCCCGCCCGGTGAGCATCTTGTGCACGTAGGACTGGTGGCCGGTGTCCCACACGATGGCGTCCCGCGGCGAGTCGAAAACCCTGTGCAGCGCGATGGTCAGCTCCACCACGCCCAGGTTCGGTCCGAGGTGGCCGCCGGTACGGCAGACCACGTCGATCAGCCGCGCGCGGATCTCGGCGGCCAGCGCGGGCAGTGCCGACTCGGGTAGCGCCTTGATGTCGCCCGGGCCGGTGACGGCGTCGAGCAGCCCCGCCGCCGGTACCGGCAAGGGCGGCGCCGCGGTCACGGGCGCGACGCTCGCGCCGCCGGCGTGCCCGGCCAAGCCCGCCGGGGCGGGTCTGTCGGTCAACACCGGCCTCACCCGCCGACGGCCGCGCGGATCGACTCCCGCAGCGAGCCCATGGTGGCGATGACGGCGGTCGGCTCGTAGCCGCAGTGCGCCATGCAGTTGGCGCACCGGGGATCCCTGCCCCGGCCGAACGCGTCCCAGTCGGTCTCCTCGATCAGTTCCCGGTACGACCTGGCGTACCCGTCGTCGAGCAGGTAGCACGGGCGCTGCCAGCCCAGCAGCGAGTAGGACGGGATGCCCCACGCGGTGCAGGACAGGTCCCGCTTGCCCTCCAGGAAGTCAAGGAAGACCGGGGAGTGGTTGAGCCGCCACTTCTTGCGCCGGCCGTCCGCGAACGACTTGCGGAACAGCTCCCGGGTCTCCTCCACCCCCAGCCAGTGCTCCTGGTCCGGTGCCTTCTCGTACGCGTACCCCGGCGAGATCTGCATGTTGTCCACCCGCAGGTCGTCGTTGAGGTAGTCCAGCACGCCGATGACGTCCTGGGCGGTGTCGGTATTGAAGAAGGTGGTGTTCGTCATGACCCGGAAGCCGGCCGCCTTGGCCTGCCGGATCGCCTCCACCGCGCCGTCGAAGCCGCCGGCCTTGTTCACCGACTCGTCGTGCCGCTCGCGCAGCCCGTCGATGTGCACCATCCAGGCGAAGTTGCGGTGCGGCTTGAACTTGTGCAGGTGCTTGGGGAGCAGCAGGGCGTTCGTGCACAGGAAGACGATCTTCTTGCGGGCCAGCAGCTGCCGTACGATCTCGTCGATCTGCGGGTGCATCAGCGGTTCACCGCCCGCGATGGACACCATCGGCGCGCCGCTCTCCTCGATGGCGGCAACCGCCTGCTCGACGGGCATCCGCTGCTTGAGCAGGGACGCCGGCTGGGCGATCTTGCCACAGCCCGCGCACTTGAGATTGCAGGCGAACAGCGGCTCGAGCTCGACCAACAGTGCGAACTTCTCCCGCCGCAGCAGCTTCTGCTTCATCAAGAAACTGCCGAGCCGGATGCTCTGTCGTAAGGGCATCGCCACGGTCAGCTCACCTCCCTGGGCAGAGTGAAATGGATGTCCTCCGGCACGGCCGGGTTCTGGGTTACGGTCACCGGGCCCAGCCCGGTCAGGCAGGACACGAGGTCGTCGACGAGGTGCGGCGGCGCGGAAGCGCCGGCGGTGATGCCGACCCGGCCGGCACCCGCCAGCATCCGCAGGTCGACCTCGCCAGCGTCGTCGACGAGCACGGCCGGTACCCCCTCGCGCTGGGCGACCTCGACCAGCCGCAGCGAGTTGGAGGAGTTGCCAGAGCCGACGACGAGCACCAGGTCGCAGTCGCGGGCGATGGTGCGCACGGCCTGCTGGCGATTGGTGGTGGCGTAGCAGATGTCGTCGCGGCGCGGCCCCTGGAGGGCGGGGAAGCGCCCGCGCAGCACCTCGGCGATCTCCTCGGCCTCGTCGACCGCGAGGGTGGTCTGCATGGCGTAGGCGACGCGCTGCGGGTCCGCGATGCTGACCGCGGCGGCCGCGCGCGCGTCGCCGATCACGACGACGGAGGACGGGGCCTCGCCGACGGTACCCTCGACCTCCTCGTGGTCGGCGTGCCCGATCAGCAGCACGGTGTCCCCCCGACCCGCGTACCGGCGCACCTCGTTGTGTACCTTGGTCACCAGCGGGCAGGTGGCGTCCACGACGAGCAGGCTCCGGGCGGCCGCCTCGGCGTGCACGGCCGGCGCGACGCCGTGTGCCGCGAGTACCACCACCCGACCGGGCGGTACCTCGTCGACCTCGGTGACGAAGACCGCGCCCCGCTCCTCCAGCTCCCGTACCACGTGTGCGTTGTGCACGATCTGTCGCCGCACGTAGACCGGGGCGCCGTACCGGTCGAGGGCGCGCCGCACGATGTCCACGGCCCGCTCGACGCCCGCGCAGAACGAGCGGGGGCTGGCGAGCACCACCTCGCGTGAGCGCGACGCCGCTGACCAGTCGGCGATCGCCGGCGCGGCGCGGCGCAGGGCGGCCAGCGCGGCCACACCCCGGACCGGGGTACCGAGACTCCACAGCGGACTATCGGCGGTGTCCACAATGGAGCGCACCGCGGCGAACGGCCGGTCCCGGCTCGCGAGCCAGGCCGTCTCGGTGTCCACCGCCAGCGCCCCGGTCGCGGCGAGCCGGGCGCGGTCCGCGCCGTACGTGACGTGGGGCTCGGAGACGATCGGTCCGATGTGGACGGTCAGGCCGAGGCGGCGCAGCGCGCCCGCGAGCAGCGGGGCGGACGGTACCGGTACCGGACCGTCCGGGTGCCCGCGCACCTCGTCGGCCACCACGATGTCACCCGGCCGGACGTGCGGCGCGAGTCCACCGGCGACGCCGGCCACGATGGCCGGGCCGCCGTCGAGGCCACGCGCCGCGCGCACCGAGGGGCCCGGGCCCATGCCGGTGCGCCTGGGCCGCAGGCCGCCCAGGCGCAGCGCCGCCCACT
>CAZYCD010000127.1:0-13556 GCA_964645345.1 uncultured Micromonosporaceae bacterium | reverse complement strand
CGGGTTGCGCTCCAGCCAGTCGGCCAGCCACTCGTTGCAGGTCTTCTGCACGAAGCTGCGCATGTCGGTGTTGCCGAGCTTGGTCTTGGTCTGCCCCTCGAACTGCGGGTTGGCCATCTTCACCGAGATGATCGCGGCCAGGCCCTCGCGGATGTCCTCGCCGGACAGCTTCTCGTCGCTCTTGAGCAGCTTCTTGTCGGCGCCGTACTTGTTGATGACACCGGTGAGCGCGGAGCGGAAGCCCTCCTCGTGGGTACCGCCCTCGTGTGTGTTGATCGTGTTGGCGAAGGTGTACACGGACTCGCCGTACGACTCGTTCCACTGCATGGCGATCTCCACCGCCATGCCGTCGCCCTCGGCGCCGAAGTCGATCACCGACTTGTGGATGGGCGTCTTGGTCTGGTTCAGGTGCCGCACGAAGTCGGAGATGCCGCCCTTGTAGAGGAACGTCACTTCCTTCTTCTCCTCGGTGGCGTTCTCCCGCTCGTCGCGCAGCGCGATGGTCAGGCCGCGGTTGAGGAAGGCCATCTCCTGCAGCCGGCGGTAGATGGTCTCGTAGACGAACTCGGTCGTCTCGAAGATCGCCGGATCCGGCCAGAAGGTCACCGAACTACCGGTGGACCTCGTCGCCTCGCCTTTTTGCAGCGGACCGGGCTTGGAGTTGGTGTAGGTCTGCCGCCAGACGAACCCGTCCTTCTTGATTTCCAGCTCGATCTTCGTGGACAGCGCGTTGACCACCGAGATGCCGACGCCGTGCAGGCCGCCGGAGACCGCGTAGGCCTTGCCGTCGAACTTGCCGCCCGCGTGCAGCATGGTCAGCACGACCTCGACCGTCGGCCGTTTCTCCACCGGGTGCATGTCCACCGGGATGCCGCGGCCGTTGTCGATCACCCGGACCCCGCCGTCGGCCAGCAGGCTCACCTCGATCGTGTCGCAGAAGCCGGCCAGCGCTTCGTCGACCGCGTTGTCCACGACCTCCCACACCAGGTGGTGCAGGCCGCGCTCGCCGGTCGAGCCGATGTACATACCCGGCCGCTTGCGAACCGCCTCGAGCCCCTCGAGAACGGTGATCGAGGACGCGTTGTAGTCGCCCGGCTTCTGCTTCGGCGCTGCCACAGTTGGGTCGCTTTCTCGCTGCCGCGGCCGCTCGCGCGGCCGCTGTGCGGGGTCGGCAGGCCCGCGCACCTGCCGCGCCCGATCGCGACCCACCCGCCGGTCGGCGTGGTGGTTCGTACCCGGGGGCGGTCGGCCAGCGGGACCTGACTGCTGTGATCGACGATTTGACTGTCTGTCTGATCCTACTGCGCGAGGGCCACAATACCCGTTACGCCACCCCTGGCTCGCTCAGGTCGGCCGAACCGGGGTGGGGGCGGGGTCCACCTCGTCCGCCGGGGGTCCGATGGCTTTACCGGGCTTTGAGGTGCCAGAGGCGGCAGTGGCGGGGCGCTGCTCGTGAGGCCCGACCGCCGGCCGGACGCCGCGCCCGGCCGGGCACACCCGCGAGCGTATCGTCACCTCGGGGGTAAGCCTTGCGAACCTTGCTGGTAGACAACTACGACTCCTTCACCTACAACCTGTTCCAGCTCCTCGCCCGGGTGAACGGCCGCCTCCCGCATATCATCCGCAACGACGATCGGCGCCGGTGGGCCGAGCTGTTCCCGGACGACTTCGACGCCGTGGTCATCTCGCCCGGCCCGGGCCGCCCGGAGCGCGAGCGGGACTTCGGGATCAGCGCGGCGGCGATCCGGGACTGGCCGCTGCCGGTACTCGGGATCTGCCTCGGTCACCAGGGCCTCTGTCACCTGTACGGCGGCCGGGTCGCGCACGCGCCGGTACCGATGCACGGGCGGCTGTCGGCGGTACACCACGACGGGCGGGAGCTGTTCGAGGGCATCCCGTCGCCGCTGCGGGCCGTCCGGTACCACTCGCTGCTCGTAGACGAGGTGCCGGCGGAGCTGGAGGTGACGGCGCGGACCGGCGACGGCCTGGTGATGGCGGTACGGCACCGGGAGCGGCCCGCCTGGGGTGTCCAGTTCCACCCGGAGTCGATCGCGACGGAGTACGGGTACCGGCTGATGGACAACTTCCGGGCACTGGTCGGCATACGACGAGAACCCACAGCGGCCCCACCGGCCGCGATCGCACCAGCAGCCACGATCGCCCCACCGGCCGCGATCGCACCGGTGGCCGCGCCGGCGTACCGACGGCACGCCCGCCAACTGCCCACCGGCGCGTCCCCGACCGAACTGCTTGAGGCCCTCTTCCCCGGTGCCCGGCACCGGTTCTGGCTGGACAGCAGCCACCTGGTACCCGGGCTGTCCCGGTACTCGGTGGTCGGCGCGCCCGGGCCGCTCGGCGAACTCGTCCGCTACGACGTCGCCCTGCGGCGGGTGACCGTCGAGGGGCCGGGCGGCGTCCAGCACCACGACGAGCCGGTGCTGACGTACCTCGACCGGGAGCTGGCGCGCAGGCGGCTGGAGCCCTCCGGTACCGGGTTCGACCTGGGGTACGTCGGCTACCTCGGGTACGAGGTCAGGGCGGACTTCGGCGCGCCGGCCCGGTACCGGTCGGAGGAGCCCGACGCGGCGTTCATGTTCGTCGACCGCGCGGTGGTCTTCGACCACGAGACGGGCGCCGTCGAGGCGCTGGCGCTCAGCACGCCGGAGACCGCGGAGCAGACCCTGGACTGGCTCGACTCGGCAAAGGCCATCGCCGAAGACCTGGCTGCCGCGCACCACGTCCAGCCCCCGCCACCGGTACCGGCCGCCACCCGACCGGTCACCACCCGGCGGCACGGCACCGACCGGTACCGGCGGCTGATCGACGAGTGCCTGCGCGAGATCCGCGAGGGCGAAAGCTACGAGATCTGCCTGACGAACCAGCTGCGATGGTCGGGACGGGTCGACGCGTGGCGGCTTTACCAGCGGCTGCGTGAGGTCAACCCGGCGCCCTACGCGGCCTTCCTCGACTTCGCCGACTTCGCGGTGCTGAGCTGCTCGCCCGAGCGGTTCCTCCGGCTGGACCCGGCCGGCGTCGTCGAGTCGAAGCCGATCAAGGGAACCCGCCCGCGCGGCCGGACCGGGCAGGACGACCGGGCGCTGGCCGGTGAACTGCGCCACGCGGAGAAGGACCGCGCGGAGAACCTCATGATCGTTGACCTGGTGCGCAACGATCTGGGAGCCGTCTGCGAGCCGGGCACCGTGGCGGTACCCGAGCTGTTCGCCGTCGAGAGCTACGCCACGGTCCACCAGCTCGTCAGCACGGTACGAGGCAGGCTGTCCGGGTCGCACACCTTCCTCGACTGCGTGCGGGCCTGCTTCCCGCCCGGCTCGATGACGGGCGCGCCGAAGCTGCGCACCATGGAGATCATCGACCGGCTGGAGGTCGGCCCGCGTGGTGTGTACTCCGGCGCTCTCGGCTACCTCTCGCTCAGCGGGACAGCGGACCTCAGCGTCGTCATCCGCACCATGGTGGTACACCCGGACCGGGTGACCGTCGGGGTCGGCGGAGCGATCACGGCGCTGTCCGACCCGGACGCCGAGATCGTCGAGGCCGACCTCAAGGCGAGGGCGTTGCTCGACGCGCTCGGGCTGGTCGCGTCGCCGGAGGAGGTACCGCCGCCCGGGTCCGACCGCGCCGGCGCGGCCTGACCATGGCGCCCCGCCCGATCCTGACGGTTCGGATGTCGTGTCGCGGCGCGTTTTGCCGTACCGTGCGCGGCGGTAGAGGAGGAAACCGCGATGGGGCTGGACAACGTCGCCGTTCAGTGGCCGCGGACCGGTCGCTTCTATGAACCGGTCGCGCCCGCCGAGTTCGTTGACTTCGCCGAGCTTGCCCAGCACGTCCCGCCCGCGGCAGCGCCGGCCGCCGCGCTCGCCGACCACGTGGCGGAGACCGGTACCGTACGGGCCACCGGGTACACGGAGCTCGTCGACCTCCTGCTCGGTCTCGACGGTGTGTTGTACGCCACTGAGGCCGCTGCCGAGGACGAGGACCCGGTGATCGACCCCGATGGCTGTGCCTGGATCGCGGGCGGCCTGGAGCGTTTCGTCGCCGGGCACCGCGAGTACGGCGACGAGGTCACCTTCGAGACGGTCACCGATGTGCTGCGCAAGGCGATCTCCGCCGGCCGCCTTGCCGACCAGCAACTTCGCTGGTTGGATGGCCGGCTCACCGCGCTGCGCGACGAGGACGGCAGCCCGCCGCAGTGGAGCTTCACATTGACCGAGCTCGCCGTGCTGGCCAGCTTCTACCGGCGCTGCGCCGACCGCGGCTTCGCCGTGTACGCCGACTTCTGAACCACGCCACTCCAGCGGCGGCCACCGGGGTCCCCGTGAGGCTTCTCACGGATTAGAGGCAATCGCCCCCGACAGTCGCGAAACTTGCTCACGTCGTCCTACGACCAGGGCGGCTGGGGGGCGTGCCGTCCGGCACCGCCGTGATACCTGGGGGGAACCGGACGTGCAGGGCACCTTCGCTGCCTTACGCGAGCGCAATTTCCGGATGTGGATGGGCGCCGGGTTCGTGTCGACGACCGGCAGCTGGATGCAGACGCTGGCGATCAACTGGTACGTGCTGCAGTCCACCGGCTCCGCCACCCGGATGGGCTTCACCCTGCTCCTGCAGGCCCTGCCGGTACTGGTCCTCAGCTCCTGGGCCGGCGCGCTTGCCGACCGGATCCCCGGCCGGCGCCTGCTCATCGTCACCCAACTCGCACACGCCAGCCTGGCCGCCGGTCTGGCCGCGGTCGCCGTGGGGCACCACGGCACCGCGCCGGTGTACCTGATCTCCCTGGCCGGCGGCCTGGTCAACGCGATCGAGGCTCCCGCGATGGGCCGGTTCACCTCCTCGACGGTGAGCCCGGCGAGGCTCGGCAACGCGCTGTCCCTCGGCTCCCTGTCCAACTCCGCCGGCCGGATCATCGGCATGAGTCTCGGCGGCGTCGCCGTCTCCGCGCTCGGGCCGGCTCCGCTGTTCGCCGGCAACGCGGTCAGCTTCCTGGCCGTTATTGGTGCGCTCCTGGTCATCCGTACCCATGAGCCCGTCGACGCGACGGTCGACGAGGGTACTGGTGGGGTCCGCGAGGGGCTGCGGTACCTGCTGCGCCAGCCCATGGTGCTCATCGCCCTCGGGCTGGCCGCGGTCCTCGGCAGCCTGGGCCGCAACTACCAGGTGACCATGGCGGCCATGAGCAACGGTCCGCTGCACGCCGGGGCGTCCGGGTACGGGCTGCTGTCCACGCTCTTCGCGATCGGTACCGTGGTCGGCGGGCTGGCCGCGGCGCGGCGCGCCCATCTCGGGTACCGCACCCTGGTCGGCGCCGGCCTGATCGCCAGCACCCTCCAGCTCGTCCTCGGCCTGGTGCATGGCGTGTGGGCGTTCGGCACCCTGCTGCTGCCCATCGCCGCCTGCGCGGTGCTGATCGACACGACCGTCGCCACCCGGGTGCAGCTCGACACGCGCGTCGACATGCGCGGCCGGGTACTCGCCGCGTTGTCCATGACCAGCGCGCTGTCCGGGGCGCTCGGCGGCCAGTTGCTCGGCTGGCTGTGTGAGGCCGCCGGTCCCCGCGGCACCCTCGTGCTCGCCGGCGCGCTGACCGCGATCGCCTCGGCCGCGGCCGGGGTCGCCTTCGCCGCCCGGGGACAGCACCCGCTGCGCGCCTCCGAGGTGGGTCGCACCCTGATGGCCGGCGTCCGGCACGTACCGGCGCAGCGGGTACCGCGCCCGGCCGGCGTCCGCCGCCCGGTACGCCTCATGGGTCCGCGGGTGGCCGGCCGCCTGACCGCCCACCGCTCGCCGGCGCCCCGCATCGCCCGCGAGCTAGCCCAGCCGGAGATGTCTCAGCCGTAGGTGTCCCGGGGGCCCCGGCCGCGCACCCGGCGGGCGCCGCGCTGCCAGGACGGTGTCGCCGGCCCGTGGATGTGCAGCTTGGTCACCACGTTGTCGCCGACCTGGCGGGCGATGCCGGCCAGCAACCGGCCGGCCAGCAACCGCAGCTGGGTCGCCCAGGCCGTGGACTCCGCCTCGATGGTCAGCTCGCCGCCCTCCAGCTTGACCGGGCGGCAGTGCGCAGCGACGTCCTCGCCGACCACCTTCGGCCAGTCCGCGAACACGGTCGCCTCGGCGGTCGGGCGCTGCCAGCCGCGCGCCTTCACCAGGCGGTCGAGCACCGCGCCGAGCGGCTGCGGGTCGCGCGGGTCCGGGCCGGGCCCGGAGTAGCCGCGCAGCCGCCGCCGGGGCTGGTCGACCGGAACGCGCGGCTTGGCGGCGCGGGCGGCCTCGCGCCGCACCCGGGCCGCGTCCAGCACCGCGCGGGCCAGCTCCGGTCCGGTCTTCCCGGCCTCCCCGGCGCCGTCGGTGGCGGCCTGGCCGTCCGGCTCAGCCACGCCGCACCGTCCCGCCACCCACCTGGTACCGGACGCCGCCAAGCGAGGCCGGCACGTCCTCGGGTACCGCGCAGGTCACCAGGAGCTGGCTCGCCGAACCGACCAGCTCGGCGAGGCGCTCCCGCCGGCCCGCGTCCAGCTCGGCGAACACGTCGTCCAGGGCGAGCACCGGCTCGATGCCCTCCGCGCGCAGCAGCTCGTACCCGGCCAGCCGCAGCGCGAGGGCGAACGACCACGATTCGCCGTGGCTCGCGTACCCCTTGACCGGCAGCTCGCCCAGGCTCAGTGCGACCTCGTCGCGGTGCGGGCCGACCAGTGTGACGCCGCGGTCGATCTCCTCCCTGCGGGCGGCGGTCAGCGCCTCGCGCAGCGCCTCGGACAGCGCCGTCCGGTCGGTCGTGGGCGCGTCCACGCCCGAGCGGTACGCGAGAGCCGCGCCGCCCTGCCCGGCTGCCACGGCGTCGTACGCCTTTGCGACGTGTGGACCCAGGGCGGCGCACAGCTCTAGGCGCGCCGCCAGCAGGTCAGCCCCGTGCGACGCCAGATGGGTGTCCCAGACGTCCAATGTGGACAGATCGCGCGTGCCGCCGCCGACCTTCCGCGCCAGGTACGCGGTGCGCAGCAGGGCGTTGCGCTGCTTGAGTACCCGTTCGTAGTCCGCCCGTACCCCGGCGAACCTCGGCTGCCTGGCAACCAGCAGGTCGTCTAGGTACCGGCGGCGTTGCGCCGGCTCGCCCCGTACCAGCGCCAGGTCCTCGGGTGCGAACAGCACCATCCGCAGCGCACCGAGGATGTCCCTCGCCCGCCGTACCGGCGAGCCGCCCAGCCGGGCACGGTTGGCCTTGCCGGGTTCGATCGCGAGCTCGACCATCAAGGATCGTCCACTGTGGACGATCTCGCAGCGGATCACCGCGGTACCGGCGCCGGAGCGCACCAGTGGGGCGTCCACGGCGACCCGATGACTGTCCAGTGTGGACACGTAGCCGAGGGCCTCGACGAGATTCGTCTTGCCGACGCCGTTCGGGCCCACCAGCACGCTGCATCCGGGCCCGAACTCGACGGTCACCGCCGGGTACGACCGGAAGTCGACCAATTCCAGCCGCCGGACAAACACCCGTACCTCCAAGCCGGCCGCTTGACCGCGACACCTCGTTCCTCGGCGTCGCTGGCGGCCGAGGCAACCCGTTACTCCTTGCGGACGGCGTGCCCACCGAACTGGTTGCGCAGCGCGGCGACCGCCTTCATCGCCGGCGAGTCCTCCTGCCGCGAGGCGAACCGGGCGAACAGCGACGCGGCGATGACATTCATCGGGACCGCGAGCCGGATTGCCTCCTCCACGGTCCACCGGCCCTCGCCGGTGTCCTCCGCGTACCCGCGCAGCGACTCGAGCTTCGGGTCGTGGTCGAGGGAGTCAGACAGCAGGTCCAGCAGCCAGGACCGGATCACCGTGCCGGCGCGCCAGGACTTGACGACGGCCGGCACGTCGGTCACGTACTCCGCCGCCTCCAGCAGCTCGTACCCCTCCGCGTACGCGTGCATCAGGCCGTACTCGATGCCGTTGTGCACCATCTTGGCGTAGTGCCCGGCACCGACCGGCCCGGCGTGGGCGAAGCCGAAGTCCCCCTCGGGCTTGAGCGCGTCGAAGATCGGCTGGGCCTTCGCCACGTCCTCCTTGGACCCCCCGACCATCAGGGCGTACCCGTTGGTCAGCCCCCAGATCCCGCCGGACACGCCCACGTCCATGTACCCGATGCCGCGCTCCGCCAGCCGCTCAGCGCGGGGCTTGTCGTCGGTGAACTTGGAGTTGCCGCCGTCGATGACCATGTCGCCGGCTTCGAGCAGGTCCCGCAGCTTGTCGACGCTCTCCTCGGTCACCTGCTGGGGCACCATGAGCCAGACGATGCGCGGCGCGGCCAGGGCCTCGACCAGCTCGGGCAGCCCGGCCACGTCGCTGATCTGCGCGTTCGGGTCGTACCCGACGACGTCGTGCCCGGCGCGGCGCAGCCGCTCACGCATGTTGCCGCCCATCCGGCCGAGGCCGACGATCCCGAGCTGCATGCGGACTCCCTCTGGTAAGTCGGCGTCAGGCGCCGATGCGGATCGGCATGATGAGGTACCGGTACCCCGGAACGACCTCGCCATCCTCGCCGGCCGGGGCAAGGCTGGCCGGCTTGCGGGTATCGGTCAGGGACAGCACCGCGGTCGGGCCGTCCAGTGCGCCGAGCCCCTCCAGCAGGTACCCGGGGTTGAACGCGATCTGCATCGGCTCACCCTCGTACCGGCAGTCCATCGCCTCGCTGGCCCGCGCGTCCTCGCTGCCGCCCGCCTCGACGACCAGCCCGTCCTCGCTGAACGACAGCCGTACCGGAGTGGTCCGCTCGGCGACCAGGGCGACCCGGCGCACGACCTCGACGAGTGCGGAGACCTGGATGTGCGCCTGCGCGTTGTGCTGGTGCCCGAGCAGGTTGCGTACGTTGGGGAACTCGCCGTCCAGCAGCCGGCTCGTGGTGCGCCGGGCGCCGCCGACGAAGCCGATCATGCCCTCGCCCATCCCGCCGCGAGCCAGCGCGACGGTGACGTCCCCGCCCAGCGGGCCGAGCGCCTTGGCGGTGTCTGCGAGTGTCCGGGCCGGTACCAGCGCCTGCAGGTTGGCGTCCGGGGAGTCCGGGTGCCAGGTCAGCTCCTTCATCGCCAGCCGGTACCGGTCGGTGGCCAGCAGCGTCATCGTCGAGCCGTCCAGCTCGACCCGGACGCCGGTCAGCAGCGGGAGTGTGTCGTCCCGGCCGGCGGCGATGGCGACCTGCGAGACCGCGGATGCGAAGGTGGCCGCCTCGACGGTGCCGGCGGTGGCCGGCATCTCGGGCAGCGTGGGGTAGTCCTCGACCGGCATGGTCGGCAGCGTGAACCGCGCGCTGCCGCAGACCAGTTCCAGGTGCGAGCCGACGGCCGCGACGTCCACCGGCTTGGCCGGCAGCGCCTTGGTGATCTCGGCGAGCAGCCGGCCGGAGACCAGGGCCGCGCCGTCGGCGTCGCACTGCACCTCGACGGAGACCTGGCTGGACACCTCGTAGTCGAAGCCGGACACCACCAGCTGGCCCCCGGCCACCCGCAGCATCGCGCCGGCGAGTACCGGCACGGCGGGGCGGCTGGGCAGGCTCTTGGCGGTCCACGCCACCGCGTCGGCGAACGCATCGCGTTCGACTCGGAACTTCATCTGTCCCTCCCGATCCAGGCCGCGTTCGACCCGACTCGTGTGTGCCCATCCTCGCGTAGCTCGCCAGCGCTCCTACGGCACTGTATGGCGAACCGCCCCGTCCCGTGCACCGACCCCGCCAACTTTGGCACCCGGGCGCGGAATCTGCGAATCGGTCCCAGAGGCGCGGATTTCCCCAACCCCGGTGATTGGTTTTTGTTTTCATAGAAGATCTAATTCATCGTCTTCTTCGCACCTGTGGGTTCTGTGGACGACGCCCGTACGCCCTGCTCACGCGGTTTTCCACAGGTGTACGGCCGGTGTACGACAGGCGGTGCGAAGCCGGGTTCATCCCCAGGCGCGGCGACCGGGGCCGAGTTGTCCCGCGCTGTCCACCGGCTGTCCACCGGTCATCCCCAGGTTTGGTCCCCAGGTGTGGGCGGCGCCGGTACACAGCCGTCCACCGCACCTCAGGGCACGTCCACACGTTTTCCCCAGTACCTGTCCACACCTTGTGGAAAACCCTGTGCGGACGGTGCCGTTACGGCTACCCAAAATTGTTTCAGGGAGTTTGCTTGATCCGGTTCGTCAGCTCGGCGATCTGGTTGTAAAGCGACCGCCGTTCGGCCATTTGCTGGCGGATCTTCCGATCGGCGTGCATCACCGTCGTGTGGTCCCGGCCGCCGAAGGCCTGCCCGATGCGGGGCAGCGACAGGTCGGTCAGCTCGCGGCACAGGTACATGGCGACCTGGCGGGCGTTGACCAGTACCCGCGAGCGCGAGTGGCCACGCAGGTCCTCCAGGCTCACCCCGAAGTAGTCGGCGGTGGACGCCATGATCTGGTCGGCGGTGATCTCCGGCCCGGTACCGTCCGGGATGAAGTCCCGCAGTACCTCCTCGGCCAGCGCCAGCTCTACCGGCGATCGGGTCAGGCTGGCGAACGCGGTGACCCGGATCAGCGCGCCCTCCAGCTCCCGGATCGAGTTGGAGATTCGAGACGCGATGAACTCCAGCACCTCGGCCGGCGCGAACAGCCGCTCTTGGGCCGCCTTCTTCTGCAGGATCGCGATGCGGGTCTCCAGGTCCGGCGGCTGGATGTCGGCCAGCAGCCCCCACTCGAAGCGGGTACGCAGGCGGTCCTCCAGGGTGGCCAGTTGCTTAGGCGAGCGGTCGGACGTGATGACCAGCTGCTTGTTCGCGTTGTGCAGCGTGTTGAAGGTGTGGAAGAACTCCTCCTGGGTCCGCTCCCGGTTCTCCAGAAACTGAATGTCGTCGATCAGGAGGATGTCGACGTCCCGGTACCGGCGCTGGAATGCCTGGGTCTTGTCGTCCCGCAACGAGTTGATGAAGTCGTTGGTGAACTCCTCGGTCGACACGTACCGCACCGACCGGGCGTTGCCGAGGGTGGTGGCGTAGTGGCCGATCGCGTGCAGCAGGTGCGTCTTACCCAGCCCCGAGCTGCCGTAGATGAACAGCGGGTTGTACGCCTTGGCGGGCGACTCGGCGACGGCGACGCTGGCCGCGTGGGCGAACCGGTTGGAGGAGCCGATGACGAACGTCTCGAACATGTACTTCGGGTTCAGCCGGCTGCCGTCGCTCGGGGTACCGGCCGGACGCCGGTCGTCCCGTCCGGTACCCGTGCCGGCCGGCCGCGGCTGGGCGGGCGCGGGTGGCATGGCGTTGTACCCGCCCGGCTGCGGTACCTGCGTGCCCGGGTGCCCGTACCCCGGGTCGTACCCACCGAGCTGGTACCCGGCCGCGTCGCCGGTCGGCGCGCCGTGGACCCGGTTGACGGGGGTACCGGGTGGGTCAGCCGCGGCCGGCCCGTCGAACAGCGTCGGGGGCTCACCGGCCCGGGCGGCGGGGATCGGCGGGACGCTCATGGGCGGCGCGGCCGGCGGGGTGCCGGTCGCCCGGTCGCCGGAGAAGCTCGCCGCGTCCGGGAAGGCCGGCGTGGCGGGGTACCCCGGCGCGGCCGGGTAACGGACGCCGCCCAGAAACGCCGCCGGTTCGCGACCGTCCCGCTGGGCGCCGCCGTCGACGGAGGTCGCCGGGGAGGCCGTGCCGTCCGGCGCGCCGTCCGCCGGCCGCGAGCCGTCGGGCGCCCTCACGGTGACCGCGACCTGGATAGGGCGACCGAGGCGCTGGGACAGCGCCTCGGTGATGGCCGGGCGCAGCTTCGACTCGATGACGTCGCGGGTGAACGGATCCGGTACCGCGACCAGCGCGGTGTCCTCGACGATCGCGCGCAGCCAGGTCAGGCGCAGGTACGCGCGGTACTGGGCGGAGGCGATCGCCTCGGTGGCCGCCGCCCATACGGCGTCCAGGTCGTCCAGATCCGTCATCGCACCCCCTCGTCCACCCGTCCGCCCCCTCGGGCGTTGCCACCTCGCCCGCTCCACCGGTCGGCCATCCACAGCCTTTCCACAGGCTGTGTATCGACTGACCAGCACGTCGGGGGACGTTCACCCAGCTCCGCGGCCAGGCCGCCGGCGCCGGTGGTACGTCGCCGTGCCGAACGAATGGTTACCCCGCCCGGTTCTGCCCAGTTTTGTACGCTGCGCCAACTCCTCAGACATCACCGGCAAGCGGGCAGGCTAACAGCGTCGTCCACACCCACTCAACCGTTGTCCACATGCTTGTGTGACGCTTGTCCGTACCTGAGGTCTTATGTAACCGCGCCAAGTTTCCGGCCGGTACCCCGGGAGGCCCGTTTGGTCAGCGCGCGGCGCCGACTGGTACTCTCGAATGGAATGCGTGTCCGCTGGTCGGTCACGCGGCGTTCGTTTAGAGATCTTGGCCTGGGTCGACTCTACCGCTCAGGCCTCTGGGACGGAGAGCTCGACGTGAGCAAGCGCACCTACCAGCCGAACAACCGTCGGCGTGCCAAGACCCACGGCTTCCGGCTGCGGATGCGCACCCGCGCTGGGCGCGCGATCCTGTCGGCGCGCCGGTCCAAGGGTCGCGCCCGCCTCTCGGCCTGAGGGCCGCCGGGGGCATCGGGTGTTGGCCACCGCGCAGCGCCTGCGCCGGCGCGGTGAGTTCGCCGCGGCGGTCCGTGGCGGCCGTCGAGCCGGCCGCGGTGTGATCGTGGTGCATCTGGTTGTCCCCGAGCCTGGCGCCACACCGGCGCGCGGACCGCGCGCCGGTTTTGTCGTGCCCAAGGCGGTCGGCGACGCGGTCGACCGCAATCGGGTCAAGCGCCGGCTCCGGCACCTGGTGCGGTCCCGGCTCGGCGCGCTGCCTGCAGGCACCGACCTGGTGGTACGCACGCAGCCCGGCGCCGCCGACCGTTCCTCGACCGAGCTGGCCGTCGATCTCGACGGGGCACTGCAGGCCGCCCTGCGCCGGTCGGTGCGCCGATGACCACCGGATCGACCTCCGGCATTCCCGCCCCGAACACGTTCGGTGCCCGGATGCTGACGCTACCCATCGTCGCGTACCGTCGTTGGATAAGCCCGGCACTGCCGGCGCGTTGTCGGTTCTACCCGTCGTGCAGCGCATACGCCCTGGAGGCGCTCGCCACGCATGGCGCCCTCCGGGGGACCCGGCTGACGATCTGGCGGCTGCTCCGCTGCCACCCCTTCCACCCCGGCGGGTACGACCCCGTGCCGCCGCCGGCCCGACGTTTGACGTAACTGGAGTTTTGACGTGCTGGATCCGCTTTACTCGGCGATCTCCTGGATCCTGCTGCAATGGCACACCGTGTGGCATCTGGTGTTCCGCGGCGGTTCCTTCCTCGGTACCGACTGGGAATGGATCCTGGCCATCGTCTTCCTGGTGCTGACGATCCGAGGCATCCTCTTCCCGGTCTTCGTCAAGCAGATCAAGTCGCAACGGGCCATGCAGGCGCTCGCGCCCCAGATCAAGGAACTGCAGGCCAAGCACAAGGGCGACCGAGAGACGCTGCAGCGCGAAATGATGGAGCTGTACCGCAAGGAGAAGGCCAACCCGCTCATGGGCTGCCTGCCGATG
>CAZYCD010000126.1:0-13790 GCA_964645345.1 uncultured Micromonosporaceae bacterium | reverse complement strand
CCGCCGACGAACTTGTGCGGGCTCAGGAAGATGGCGTCCTTGCCGGCCATGTCGATGTCCACGTACGGCCCGGCGGCGGCGAAGTCCCAGAACGACAGCGCACCGTGGGCGTGCAGCAGGGCGGCAATGCCGGCGGTGTCACTGACGATCCCGGTGACGTTGGAGGCGGCCGAAAACGAACCGATCTTCAGCGGCCGGTCCGCGTACCGGCGAAGCTGCTCCTCCAGCACGGCCGCCGAGATGTACCCGTCGCGGTCCTCGGGGATGACCACGACCTCGGCGATCGACTCGCGCCAGGGGAGCTCGTTGGAGTGGTGTTCGAAGGGGCCGATGAACACGACCGGCCGCTCCTCCGGGGGGACCAGCGAGGACAGCCGGTACCTGTCCTCCAGCCCGGCGGGGATGCGGATGCCGAGGATACCGATGAGCTTGTCGATCGCCCCGGTCGAGCCGGAGCCGGCGAAGATGACCGCCGTGTCCGCCTTGCCGCCGACCGCGTCCCGGATGATCCGGCGGGCGTCCTCGCGCAGCCGGGTGGTCTGCAGCCCGGTACCCGACGATTCAGTGTGCGTGTTGGCGTACCGCGGCAGCACCTCGTCCCGGATCACATCCTCGATGAAGGTCAGTGACCGGCCGGAGGCGGTGTAGTCGGCGTAGGTGACCCGGCGTGGGCCGTAGGGACCCCACATGACCTGGTCGTCCCCGATGACCGACTCGCGGATCCGGCGCAGCAGGGGGCTTTCGTCTGGTGCCATGCCGGTCTTTCTACCCTGCCCCCGGCCGGCCAGGAAGGCCGGCCGGGGGCAGCGCTGCCGGTCAGTGCCCGAAGGTCAACCAGTTGATGTTGACGAAGTCGGCCGGCTGGCCGCTGGTGAAGGTGATGTAGACCGTGTGCGTACCGGTGACGGCGCTGATGTTCGCCGGTACCGTCCGCCAGCTCTGCCAGCCGCCGGTGTTGGCTATGGCGAAGCTGCCGATCGGTGCGTTGGCTCTGGAGTCCAGCCGCACTTCGACCAGCCCGCTCACCCCGCCCGCCGCGCCGGAGGCGACCCGGCCGAAGAACTGGGTACCGGGCGTCGAGCCGAAGTTGACGTTGTTGAACTGCAGCCAGTCGCCGTTGGCGATCCAACCGACATCGAGCCCGCCGCCGGTGTCCGTGGTCGGCTCGGTCTGGGTACCCGACTGGGCGTTGGCCGACTCGGCTTGGATGGTGCTGTAGGCGTCGGTACCGCCCCCACCGCCACCTGTGGTCGGCGGGGGAGGCGGCGGCGAGGTGGTCTGCGTGCCGCCGGTACTCGTGTAGACGGCGACGTAGTCGACGTTCATCGGTACCCCGGAGGCGGTGGAGCCGGTGGGGCCGCCGCCGAACGCGGCCGGGAACCCGCCGCCGATGGCCACGTTGAGGATGATGAAGAAGCCGTGGTGCGTGGCGTTGTTCCAGGTCGTCGCGTCGACCTGGTTGGCGTTGACGGTGAAGAAGTTGTTGCCGTCGAGGTACCAGCGCAACTGCTCGGGCGAGACGCTGCGGTCGTACTCCAGAGCGTAGGTGTGGTAACCGGTCTGGCATCCCGAGCAGGCGCGCTGACCGCTGCCGATACCGGTGGTCTCGTTGCACGGGCCGCCCGGGCTCACTCCACAATGGAGGGTGCCGAACTCCGAGCTGAGCCCGTTGATGTCCTCCATGATGTCCCACTCGCCGATGCCCGGCCAATTGGTCGCGCCGACCGGTCGCGCTGCGGCGCCGAGCATCCAGAATGCCGGCCAGTAGCCGAGTGCGGCCGCGCCGCTGACGTTCGGCTGCTGGATGGACGCCTCGATGCGGATCTTCCCGCCGGCCGGTGCGGCGAAGTCCGTCCGCTGGGTCTCGATGCGGCCCGACGTCCAGTTGCCCGAAGCGTCCCGGATCGGCTTGATGACCAGGTGGCCGGCGCCGTCCTGGTACACGTTCTGGGTGCTGTTGGTCATCGACTCGACCTCGCCGGTTCCCCAGTTACCGGCGCCGCCCGGGTACCCGTGGCCGAGGTCGTAGAGCCAGTTGCCGGTGTTCACGCCGGTGTTGGCGGCGCCGGTGAAGTCGTCGCTGAACACGGTCGTCCAGCCGGCTCCGGGCGAGGGTACGGCCGCCCCGGCCTGCATGGCGGTGGCGATGGACCCACCGGCCAGGGCGAGCGCGGCGACCGCGACCAGGGTGAAGCGGAGTCTTCGCGCCGGGGGACGGCCGGTGCTTGGGGTTGGGTGCATGGGACGGTCCTCTCCAGATGGAAAGCACCGGCCATCGTGCAGGGAGCGATCGCTCGGAGTGGACATCAACCGGCTTAACGCTGCCGACGAGGCCGGCGTATCGAGGGTCGTGCATCTGAGAGAGCGCTCTCTTGCCTGAGATGTCTACCGGGCGGGTTCGGTGTTGTCAACTGGTGAACGTCGATCAATGAGAAATCCGTCCAGCATCAGCCCGGCCGTCGCCGGCTGCTCCGCGGGGAACAGGTGCCCGGCCCGGTCCACCACCACCAGGCGGGAACCGGAGATCCGGTCGGCCAGCCGGCGTACCGCCGCGGTCGGCGCGAGGCTGTCCCGCCCGCCGGTCACCAGGAGGGCCGGCGCGGTGACCTGGCGCGCGAGGCCGACGAAGTCGGTGCCGTAGTAGCTGCGGAAGCTCTCCTTGACGGCCCGCAGGTCGGCCTGCCGGTACGAGGCGTAGTCCTGGTCGAGGATGGCGCGGCGGCGGGCGGCGTCGCGGGTACGCAGGACGAACTGGTCGGCGGCCCACACCGCGGGGCGGCTGGTCAGCCACGCGCGGTCCAGCGGCGAGGGCAGCCACGCGCCGATGTCGTAGTAGGAGCGGCCCAGCCAGCCGCTGACGCCGTTGGCCTCGCTGACCGGATTGAACAGCACGAGCCGGCGCACGCGGTCGGGGTACCGGGCGGCGTGCACCAGCGCGATCGACGCGCCGAGTGAATGGCCGGCCAGGTCGACCCGGGCCACGCCGAGGTGCCGGCGCAGCGCCTCGATGAAGTCGGCGTACCCGGAGAGGCTGTGTACCCCGGGCAGCGGCGCGGACCGGCCGAACCCCGGCAGGTCCGGTACCGCGACGACCGCGCCGGTGACCCGCCGCGCCAGCTCCGACAGTCCACTGTGGTCAGACCCGAGGCCGTGCAGCAGGATCAGCGTCGCAGGCCCGTCCGGCCCGGTCACCGGGTCCTGCCCCGTTGTCCAGTACCGCACCGCCGCGCCGCCCAGGATCGCCGACCTCTCCCGCATCCGGCCCACCTTCCAAGCCCCGCTGTGCGGAGCGTACGAGCGGATCCTAGGAAATTGCTCGACGCTAACCACCCCGGAAGCGGTCGACCGGGTGACGGCTGTAACCCGAGGATGGGCGGCAGGCCGAAGGCCGGGAACAGCGTGGTACCGAACGTGGTGATCTCGGCGATCCGGCCGTCCGCGATGCCTAGCACGTCCACCTTGAACGCCCGGTACTCACCGTCGCCGGGTCGGGCGCCTTCCGAAGGAAGCTCGCCCGCCCCGAGCCTGCCGCATGCAAGAGTGGGGTCCTATCCGTGACGATCGCGGCGACGCTCGGCGTCCTGGAGCCTTTGCCCGGTCAGCTCCGCATCGCGCCTCATGCGGCCGGTTCAGCGGGAAGGATGAGCACTGACGAGAGGACTGGTGCCGAATGACGCTCAACGCCGACAGCAGCGCCGCCGAGCGGCCGGTGGCTCTGGTCACCGGGGCGAGCCGAAGCGCCGGTATCGGAGCGGCGGTGGTCGCGAAGCTGGCCGAGACGGGCTGGAACGTGGGCTTCACCTACCTGAGTGCGTACGACGCGAGGATGCCGTGGGGCGCGGAGGCTGGCGGCCCGGACGAAATCCGTGCCCTGGCCGGGAACCACGGAGCCAGAACGCGCGCGATCGAGATCGATCTCAGCAACCCCGACGCGCCGGCGGAAGCCTTCGACGTCATCGACAATGACCTGGGTCCGGTCACGGCCCTCGTCCTCTGTCACTGCGAGTCCGTCAACTCAGGCCTGCTGGACACCAGCATCGACAGCTTTGACCGGCACTTCGCGGTGAACGCGCGGGCGAGCTGGCTGTTGATTCGCGAGTACGCGCGGCGATTCCGCGGCCCACACGGTACGGGACGCATTGTCGCCCTGACCAGTGATGCCACCGTCGGCAACCTCCCCTACGGCGCCAGCAAGGGCGCCCTGGACCGCATCACTCTCGCCGCCGCCAGGGAACTGGCCCACCTGGGCGTGACCGCCAACGCCATCAACCCCGGCCCGACCGATACCGGCTGGATGACCGCTGACCTGAAGACTTCCATCATCCAGGCCACGCCGCTCGGACGGCTCGGCCAACCAGGGGACTGCGCAAGCCTCGTAGCGTTCCTCTGCTCACCGGGCGGCGGCTGGATCAACGGCCAACTTCTGCACAGCGATGGCGGGTTCTGCTAGGACGTCGACCGTTGGTCGCATCCGGGCGATCGCGGCCCTGGCAAGATGGTGACATGGAACGTGTGCTCGGAGTTGGCGGGTACTTCCTGCGCGCCACCGACCCGGTGGCCCTCGCCGCGTGGTACCGCGACTGCCTGGGCCTGGACGCGGACGAGAACGGCGTGTGGCGTCAGGAAGCTGGGGTGACGGTGTTCGCGACGTTCGAGTCCGACACCCGGTACTTCGGCTCCCGCGCCCAGCAGACCATGCTCAACTTCCGGGTCCGCGACCTCGACGCGATGCTCGCGCAGTTGCGCGCCAAGGGAGCCGACGTCGCCGATGAGACCCAGGACATGGAGGGTGTCGGTCGATTCGGCTGGGTCACCGATCCTGAGGGGACCCGGGTCGAGCTGTGGCAGCCCGGCTGACGGTGCGGGATCGGTGGTCGCAGTACGCGTCGGGTTCTGCGCGTTCCACAGTTACCCGAGCTGGTCGCGGCGGCGGATCAGGTAGGCGGTCTCGGCGCTGTTGCCCGCAAGCTCAATGGCTCTGTCGTACGCCGCGCGCGAGTTCTGACTGCGGCCGAGCCGGCGCAGCAGTTCGGCGCGGGTCGCGTGGTAGGCGTGATAGCCGACCAACGTGTTCTCAAGGCGGTCGACCGCCGCCAGTGCCACCTCCGGGCCGTCAAGCTCGGCGAGGGCGATGGCCCGGTTGAGGGCGATGATCGGCGAGGGGTCGAGGCGGACGAGTTGGTCGTAGAGGGCGAGGATCTGTGACCAGTCGGTGTCGCGCATGTCGCGGGCGGAGGTGTGTACGGCGTTGATCGCTGCGAGGATCTGGTAGCGACCCGGAGCCGCCCCGGCGGCCAGGCGCTCGCGTACCAGCCGATGACCCTCGGCGACCAGCGCCGCGTCCCAGGCACCACGGTCCTGCTGGTCAAGGGGGACCAGTTCGCCACTGCCCGAAATCCGGGCGGTGCGGCGGGCTTCGGTGAGGAGCATCAGCGCGAGCAACCCGGCGACTTCACCGTCCTGCGGCAGGAGGGCACGGATCAGGCGTGTGAGCCGGATGGCCTCGGCGGTCAGGTCGTGGCGTATCGGATCGGTGGCCGGGCCGGTGGCCAGGTAGCCCTCATTGAAGACGAGGAACAGGACGGCGAGTACGCCGGAGACGCGGGCCGGGAGATCATCCGCGGACGGCATCCGGTAAGGGATGCGAGCCGCCTTGATCTTGGCCTTCGCGCGGGTGATCCGCCGTCCTATCGCGGTCTCCTGCGCCAGGAAGGCGCGCGCGATCTCGGGTACGGTCAGACCGGCGACCATCCGCAGCGTCAGCGCCACGCGGGTCTCCATGGCCAGCGCCGGGTGACAACAGGTGAAGATCAGCCGCAGCTGGTCGTCGTCGATGGCGCCGAGAGGCTCGGGCGCGTCGTCGTCGTACAACAGCTGAGCCTCCCTCTGCTTGTCGTCGCGCTTGTTCTCGCGTCGGATGCGGTCGATGGCCTTGCGGTTGGCCGTGGTGGTCAGCCAGGCGCCGGGGTTCGGGGGTACGCCGTCGGCCGGCCACCGCTCGACGGCGGTCGCGAACGCCTCGGCCGCCGCCTCCTCGGCGATGTCGAGGTCACCGAAACGCCTGCTCAGGGCGGCGACCACCCGGACCCACTCCTCGCGGTGGGCCCTGGCGATCGCCTCCCGGACGTCGACCCCGCTCACAGGAACGGGCGCACCTCGACCTTCCGGTTGCAGTGCTTCGACCCGTCAGCGGCGAGCTTGAGCGCCACGTCGAGGTCGGGGGCCTCCATGATCCAGAAGCCGGCGAGATACTCCTTCGACTCCAGAAAGGGTCCGTCGGTGAACATCGGCTCCTCGCCCCGGTTGTCGATGACGGTGGCGGTGCTGGGCGCCGCGAGGCCACCAGCGAAGACCCAGTGACCCTCCGCCTGGAGCCGGTCGTTGAACGCGTCGATCGCCGCCATCTCCTCCGGGGTGGCGAGGCTGGCCGCGTCGTAGATCACGGAAACCAGGTACTGCATCTCGGATCATCTCCTGTCGTTCGGCCCGCCCCTCGTGGGCGGCCGCTCACCCCTGCCACGAACACCCCTGCCCCGATCCGACACCGCCTCCCGGCCTTCTTTCAAGAACTTTCCGGTACGCCGGCGGTGGGCGATCCGACCGCAAGACGGTTTCGGGCCGGCCAGATGCTCCCGGCACCGGTGGCTGGCAGCTAGTGGCCTTGCGAACTAACAGAGTCGGGCGGTACGCAACACACCCACCGGGCAGGTCATCGACGTCCAGGCCTAAGCGAGGCCATCGGACCGAACGAGACGGCAGTGACCGGTCGCCAAGTCGCCCCTGTACCTCTCAACATAGGCCGGCGTGCGACGTACCCATACGGGATATCTGGCTTGAGAGGTACTGCTGGTGACATCGGTACCTGAGGTCGGCGGCTGCTCGGATCAGCGTGACCGGTACGCGTCCGCGCGGTGCTCGATGGCCGTGACGGTCACGACCAAGTTGTCTTCGTCGATTTCGTAGAGAACGCGGGTACGTCCCGCGTCTGGCCGACCACGTGCCCTCGAACGGCGGCAGGAGAGCCGTTTGTCGACGCGATGCGGATTTTCAACGAGCGTGGTGGTGATGAACTCGTGGACCGCCGCGGCGACGTTCTCGGGCAGGTGCCCGAGACGCGCCAGTCGAAGTGGCCGCCCGATTCGGCCTTGCCATCATGCTCAGACTTGCCCAGATTGCCGCAGAGCACCGCCAGCCCGTACTCATCGACTACTGAACATCTGGGCTAGCATTTCCCAGCGCGGCCCGCGCCCGACCTGCCGGGGGGCGCTCAGGCGCCGGCACCAGCCTGCGCGGCCGGGACGAACACGCCGCTGCAGGGGCTCGGTGCCCGACAGCCGTCTACGGGCGGCTCAGCCTTTCTCGGCAACGAACGTGCCGCGCGCCTGGATGGTGATGACCAGCCCTCGTTCCCGTAATAGCTCGACTGCACGCCGGGCGGTACCACGGGCCACGCCGTAGTCCTGGACCAGCTGCTTTTCCGAGGGCAGCAGGTCACCCGGCCTCAGCTTGCCCGCCTTGATTCGGGCCTCCAGGAGGTTGGCCAGCTGGACGTACAGCGGCGTCGGGGACATCGGGTCGACCACGGGCACGACCGTACGGTTGCCCGTAAACGTGCTGGTCATGCGGTACGTTCTAGACGTCCTAGACGTGTAGCCCTATGGTTGACAACATGGAAGTGACCAGCAAGCAGAAGTGCCCAGCCTGGTGCGTGTGCTCCGGCGAGGAGGACGCGCACGAACACCACAGCGAGACCGTGACTCGCAACGGCTTCCGCATGGAGCTGGTGCGCTTCTACGGCGACAACATCACCCACGTCACCCTGATGACCGGCATGGAGTACGGCACCGCTCTCACCATGCCCGTCGAGACCATGGTGGACCTGATGAATGAGGCGTGTCTGAAGCTCGCCGCGTAGCCACCCCTGGCAACGAGCAGGGCCCGCGCGGTGCTCCGGGCGGGCCCTGCTTCGTCGCGGGCTATCGAACGCGGCGTGACCGCCCCGTCGTGCAGCTGTGAATGGCTGGAGGCCTATCAGTACCAGCACGCCTGCACCGCTTCCGGCCTCCCGGTCGGTGACGATGACATCGCGAGCGCGCATCAACCCGACGACACGCAACAAGGCGACCGGGCCGAAGCCCAGTGGCCTTGCCAGCTAGCGGAATCGGGCGGTCACGCAGCGGTACGCGCCACGCCTACCGGGCAGGTCATCCCGTTCGGCCCGTGGTTGCAGTACCCATAGGGGTTTTTCTGGCTTGAGAGGTACTGCTGGTGGTAGTCCTCCGCGTAGTAGTACCCGCCCAGCCGCTGGATCTCCGTCGTGATCTCCCCGCGACCCGCGGCCCGTACCACCGGCGCGAACGCCTCCCGCGACGCCAGCGCCTCGGTCAACTGCTCGTCGGTCGTCGTGTAGATCGCCGACCGGTACTGCGTGCCCACGTCGTTGCCCTGCCGCATCCCCTGCGTCGGGTCGTGGTTCTCCCAGAACACCTTCAGCAGGTCCTGGTACGTGATCTTCGTTGGGTCGTAGACCACCTCGACCACCTCGGCGTGGCCGGTGTAACCCGAGCAGACCTCCTCATACGTCGGGTTCGGGGTGATCCCGCCCGCGTAGCCCACCGACGTCGAAATCACGCCGGGGAGCTTCCAGAACATCTTCTCCGCGCCCCAGAAACAGCCCATACCGAAGACCGCGAGCTGCGAACCCTCCGGCCAGGGGCCGCGCAGCGGGGTGTCGAAGACCGTGTGACGCGCCGGCAGGGGCGTCTGGAAGTCCCGACCGGGCAGCGCGTTGTCGGCGGTGGGCAGCTCAACCTTCTTGAATCGACCAAACACGTTGGCGCTCCTTGAATCCGATGTGCGGCGCCTGACCCCGGTGCCTCGTCCAACGCACTCACGGGGCCGCGACTCGCGTCACCTACAAGCCTGCGCCACCGGTGGCTATTCCCCCCTTACGAGGCAGTGAACGCTTCCGCGATGGCCGCCGCGACCGACGTCGCCTCCGCGTCCGACGCGTACTTCGTCCGGGGCCAGAAGAAGCCGCGCAGCCCGTCCTTGCGCCGGCGCGGTACCACGTGCGTGTGCAGGTGCGGCACGCTCTGGCTGATCTTGTTGTTCATCGCGACGAACGTCCCGTCCGCGCCCATTCCGGCCTCCACGGCCGCCGCCATCCGCTGGACCAACCGGAAGTACCCGGGCAGGTCCTCGGCGGGCAGGTCGGTGAGGGTCGGGATGTGCGCCCGCGGGATCACCAGGGTGTGCCCGGGGAAGACCGGGCGGGTGTCCAGGAAGGCGATCCCCGCCTCCTCCGAGGCCACCATGAACGCCGGTACCGAGCCGGAAACGATCCCGCAGAACACGCACTCCGCCACGCCCGAAACCTTACGGGGGGTTAGCCTCCCAGGCATGACCCATGGCTTCGAGACCCTGGCCATCCATGCCGGGCAGGACCCCGACCCGCGTACCGGCGCCGTTGTGCCGCCGATCTACCAGACGTCGACCTATGCGCAGGACGCGGTCGGCGCACCCCGGCTGGGGTACGAGTACTCCCGCACCGCCAACCCCACGAGGGACGCGCTGCAGGACTGCCTGGCCGCGCTGGAGGGGGGCAGGAAGGGGCTGACCTTCGCCAGCGGCCTGGCGGCCGAGGACGCCATCCTGCGCGCGCTGTGCCGGCCCGGCGACCACGTGGTGATCCCGGACGACGCGTACGGCGGCACGTTCCGGTTGTTCGCGAAGGTGGCCGAGCGCTGGGGCCTGTCCTGGACCGCGGCCCATCTGTCCGATGTGGACGAGGCGCGCGGCGCGATGCGTGACAGCACAAGGATCGTCTGGGTCGAAACACCGACGAACCCGCTTCTGGGCATCGCCGACATCGCGGCCCTCGCGCAGGTGGCCCACGAGCGCGGTGCCCTGCTCGTCGTCGACAACACCTTTGCCAGCCCGTACCTGCAGCAGCCGCTCTCCCTCGGCGCGGACGTCGTGGTGCACTCCACGACGAAGTACGTCGGTGGCCACTCGGACGTGGTGGGCGGCGCTCTGGTCGTGAACGACGAGGAACTGGCGCAGACCCTGGCGTACCACCAGAACGCGATGGGCGGTACCAACGGCCCGTTCGACGCCTGGCTGACCCTGCGCGGCCTGCGTACCCTCGGCGTCCGGATGGACCGGCACTGCGACAACGCCGAGCGGGTCGCCGAGTACCTGACCCGCCATCCGAAGGTGACCAGGGTCCTGTACCCGGGGCTGCCCGACCACCCCGGTCACGACACGGCCGTGAAGCAGATGCGCAGGTTCGGCGGGATGGTCAGCTTCCGGATGCGCGACGAGGAGGCCGCGGTCGCCGCCTGCGGGCGGGCCCGGTTGTTCACCCTCGGCGAGTCGCTGGGCGGAGTCGAGTCACTCATCGAGCATCCTGGTCGGATGACCCATGCGAGCGCGGCGGGTTCACCGCTGGAGGTACCGGGCGATCTTGTCCGCTTGTCGGTCGGCATCGAGACGGTGGACGATCTCCTTGCGGACCTGGATCAGGCGCTGAGCTGACCGGCCGGGTACCGAACTAACAGGACAGCAGGGGAGGATGCCATGTGGGGCGGGCCGGGCGGCTGGGTCGGTGCCACCGCGAAGGAGATCTCCCGGGCGGTACGCCGGGGCGACACGTCCGCGACACAGGTGCTCGCCGACCACCTGGACTACATCCGCGCCCACAACGACGTGGTCAACGCGCTGCGGCTGATCCGCCCCGAGGCGGTGGCCGAGGCCGAGGCCGTCGACGAACAGGAGGACCTGGGCAACCTGCCGCTGGCGGGGGTACCGGTCGCGGTCAAGGAGAACACCGCGGTGGCCGGGCTGCCCACCTGGCACGGGTCGGCGGGGGCCCGGGGCGGTGTCGCGGACGCCGACCACGAGGTGGTCCGGCGGCTGCGCGGCGCGGGCGCGGTGGTGGTCGGCACCAGCCGGATGCCGGAGATCGGTCTGTGGCCGACCACCGACGACGAGACGGCGGTGACCCGCAACCCCTGGCGGACCGACCGGACCCCGGGCGGCTCGTCCGGTGGCGCGGCGGCGGCGGTCGCGGCCGGGCTGGTACCCATCGCCCACGGCAACGACGGCCTCGGCTCGGTACGCATCCCGGCGGCCTGCTGCGGGCTGGTCGGTGTCAAGCCCGGCCGCGGCGTGGTACCCGCGCGGATGCCCGCTGACGACTGGTTCGGCCTGACCGAGCACGGGATCCTGGCCACCACGGTCGCGGACGCGACGGTCGGGCTGGCGGTGCTGGCCGGCTGGCGCCCGCCGCAGCTGACCGAGCCGGCCCGGCTGCGCGTCGCGGTCAGCACCCGCAGCCCGGTGCTCGGGGTACGCCCCGACAAGCCGGCCCGCGCGGCGGTCAGGTCGGCGGCCCGGCTGCTGGTCGGCGCGGGGCACGACGCGGTATCGGCGAGCCCGACCTACCCGACCCGGCTCGGCATCCGGGTGCTGGCGACCTGGTTCCTCGCGGCCGCGCGCAGCGCCGACGAGGCGGGGCTCGACGTGGACCAGCTCCAGCCGCGTACCCGTCGCCATATCCGCAACGGTGGCTGGGCGAGGCGGCGGGGGCTGGTACGCGAGGAGGACCGCACGGCGTTCCGGTCATCCTGCGAGCGCTGGTTCGCCAGCGGGTACGACGCCCTGGTCACCCCGGCCCTGGCGGGTACCCCGCTGCCGGCGGTCGACTGGCACGCCCGGAGCTGGCGGGCGAACATGATCGCCTCGCTGCGGTTCGCGCCGTACTCGGCGCCCTGGAACGTGGCCGGCTTCCCGGCCGTCGTGGTACCCATGGGGGTCCGTCCGGACGGGCTGCCGGTCGCGGTACAGATCGTCGGGCCGCCCGGCTCGGAGCTGACCCTGCTGGGCCTGGCCGGCCAGTTGGAGCAGGCGTCGCCGTGGCTGCGCCACGCCCCCGGCTGGCCCCGGCAGGCCGGCGCCCCGGTCAGCGACCGAACGGCCGGGTCACCATCAGGATCGTGATCAGCGCCACCAGTACCAGCACCAGCGCGCCCGAGCCCACCACCCGGCCCGCGATGCCGTTCAACCGCTCCCGGGTCGCCTCGTTCGGGGCGGCGAACCCGGCCGGCGGCGCGGGCGTGTCCCCCTCCGCGTCGCCCTCACCCGCCACCGGGGCGGGCTGTACGACGGGTACCGGCTGGTTCGCGGCCTCGATCAAGGCGGCCGCCCTGCGCATCGCGGGCACCGTGTAACCGGTGGCCACCCCCATCGCGACGACGTACAGGGTCAGCGAGATGATCACCCACGGGGTGCGGAACGTGTAACGGTCGGAGCTGGACAGCGCGCCGATCCCGAGCAGCGCGACGACCAGCGAGCCGATGCCGAAGCGTGCCATGAACCGGGCGGCGTTGCGGGTGTCGTCGGCGTCGTTGCGCCGGATCGCCCGGTGTCCCGCGAAGCCGGCCAGGGCGAACGGCCCGATGACCAGTACGGCGGCGAGCACGTGGAGCGTCACCACGAATGTGTACACGGCACGATCCTAGGGTTAAAGCGTGCCAATCGCTCGGCTGCGGCGGCGGCCCGCCCGACCGTGCCGCAGGCGGAGTGCGACTATCGGCAGATGAAGACCGACCTCCTCAGCGTCGAGGACATCGAGGCGGCGCGCGCCCTGATCGACCGTGTCGTGCGGCGGACTCCGCTGGAGCCGTGCCGCCCGCTGGCCGCCCGGCTGTCCGGCCCCACCTGGCTCAAGTGCGAGAACGTCCAGCGCGCCGGCTCCTACAAGGTCCGGGGCGCGTACGTCCGGATCGCCCGGCTATCCCCGGAGCAGCGGGCGGCCGGGGTGGTCGCGGCCAGCGCCGGCAACCACGCCCAGGGCGTGGCGCTCGCCGCCGGCCTGCTCGGCGCGGCCGCAACGGTCTTCATGCCCGTCGGCGCGGCGTTGCCGAAGGTCGCCGCCACCAAGGGGTACGGCGCCAATGTGCGCCTCGTCGGGTCCACAGTGGACGAATCGATCCTCGCCGCCGAGGAGTACGCGCAGTCGACCGGCGCGGTCTTCATCCACCCGTTCAACCACCCGGACATCATCGCCGGGCAGGGCACGGTGGGGCTGGAGATCCTGGAGCAGTGCCCGGATGTGCGCACGATCGTGACCGCGGTCGGCGGCGGGGGACTCCTCTCCGGGATCGCCGTGGCCGTCAAGGCGCGCCGGCCGGACGTGCGGGTGATCGGGGTACAGGCGGCCGAGGCGGCGGCCTTCCCGGCCTCCCTGGCCGCCGGCCGGCCGGTACCGCTGCCTGCCGGGTTCTCGACGATCGCCGACGGCATCGCGGTCGGCTGCCCGGGCGACTTGACCTTCGCGCACGTCAGCAAGCTCGTCGACGAGGTGGTCACGGTGTCCGAGGAGGACATCTCCCGGGCGCTGCTGATGCTGATGGAGCGCTGCAAGCTGGTCGTCGAGCCGGCTGGAGGCGCAGGGGTCGCCGCCCTGCTCGCCGGTGTGGCGGAGGTCGAGACACCGGTGGTCGCCGTCCTGTCCGGCGGGAACATCGACCCGCTGCTGATCCTGCGGGTGATCGAGCACGGCCTCACCGCGGCCGGCCGGTACCTGCGCTTCACGGTCCGCTGCGGCGACCGGCCGGGTGAGCTCGCCACCCTGCTGGCACAGATCGCCGGTCAGGGCGCCAACGTGGTGGACGTCGAGCACCAGCGCCGGGATCCCCGGCTGCGGCTGGGCGAGGTGCAGGTGGACATGTCCGTGGAGACCCGGGGAGCGGAGCACTCCGACCGGCTGGTCGCGGCGCTGCGCT
>CAZYCD010000125.1:1809-13833 GCA_964645345.1 uncultured Micromonosporaceae bacterium | reverse complement strand
CCCGGGATGAACTCGCGTACCAGCCAGTCCTGCTGCTTCGGGTGCTGCAGCGAGATGCGCAGTTCCCGGGAGTACATCTGGATCAGCCGCCGGGCGCGCTCCAGGCACTCCTCGCGGGTGCGGCCGGAGACCGCGATGCGGTGCCAGCCGTGTACCCGCGAGGCGTCGGTCGGCAGCCCGGTGGTCATGTCGTCGCCGATGTGCAGCGCCCGCTGCGCCAGCCGCTCCAGTTCGGGCGGTGCGTCGATGCCGTGCTCCGCGTAGTCCGCCTGCTGGGAGCGGATCATCCGCAGCCGGTGCTCCAGGTTACGGAAGGAGTCGTTGGGGCCGAGGACGTCCACTCTGGACGACAGCTCCATGGGCCACGGCAGCCGCTCGTGGAAGTGCAGCCATGGCTCGTGCCGCTCCGGGATCTCCAGCGGCTCCATCCGGCCGACCGCCAGTACGGCGACGTGCCGCTCCTCGCCGGACAGGCGGTTGACCAGCTTCACCGTGGAGCCGTACGGCGTCCGGTACCGCTCGATCTGCTCGGTCAGCGCCAGCAGGTCGCCGCCGTGCCACTCACCGGAGCTCACCGGCGACAGCCCGGCCGGCGGCGACATGCCCAGCGCGACCGACCGGTACAGCAGCCATTCCAGCTCATGTGCGGTGACCCGCCGGCCGCGCATGCCGAACGCGCCGAGCACCTCGTCGAACTGTTCAACCATGCGGGCCATCCGCCGGCGCTCCGCGTCGCCCACGCCCCGGCCGAACAGGTTGCGCACCCGTTCCGTCAGCGAGTCGCCCAGCGACCGCCGGGTGAACGTGATGCCCAGGTAGGTCTGGCCCTCGGCGTGGTTGACCGACAGCAGGTGGTGCTGGGCGGCGACCAGGTGGTCCGCCCAGGACGGCGCGCCGGGCACGGCCGGCAGCGGCGTCGGCGTGTTCTGGTCGACCGCGCGGGCCCACTCGTCGGCCGGGAACGGCCGGGTCGTGCGGCGCAGGTGCAGCCGGAAGCCGGCGAGCCCGGCGTACTGCTCGGCGATGGCCGACAGCAGCGCCTCGCGCTCGCCGTCGGGCCGGAACGCCCAGCGCACCTCAGGCAGCCGGTACCAGGCGGTCACGCTGTTGGGCGTGAAAGTCAGGTGGCCGGCGATCTCGGTGATGGCCAGCTCGACCGAGGGGTTGCGGTCCTTCGGCTTCGGCGGGGCCGGCCGGGGTCCGGACCGGGCCTGACGGGGGCGCGGGGGCGTCGCGGCGGCCTGCCGCCGCCGGGTAGGTTGTCGGAGCGGCGTTTCGGTGGCGCTCGTCAGTGGCGCGGTGCGCCTGGGCGGGGACGGCGCCTCCCGGACGGGGGTACCCCGGAGGACCAGCTCACCGTTGCTCGGCGGTACCGACGTCTCCGACACCACGGTGCCGTCCACAGTGGACAATGCGGCCCGCCGCGCGTCGGCGCCGAACAGCGCGAGGAACGGCGACTCGATGTCCGGCCGTGGCGCCTCCGGCGGCTTGGCTCCGTTGGGGTGCGGCTGCTCCGGCGGCGCGTTCTGCGGCGCGGGCTGCCCGCCGACGCCGGCCCCGTTCCGGGCCGTCCACGGTGACTGGAACACGGCGACCGCGCCGTGCGGCACGGTACGGACGTCCGGGGCCTCGGGCTCGTCGTCCGGCTGCCGGGAGGGCGGCGGGGTACCCGTCATCGGGCGCCCCGCGAGCCGACCAGGTCGCGGGCGGTGATCGAGTCGCGGACCCTGATCCGGGCGGCGGACAGGCCGGCGTCCCGCCGCTCCACCGACGGTTCACGGCTGCGCCGCCAGTCGACCAGGGCGGTGCGGATCACCATGCGCGCGGGCCGGTCGGGGTCCACGTGCCGGAAGATGTACGAGGTCGCCACCATGGAAAGCGCGATCTCCCACGCCGGGAACAGGTCGACGTGCAGGGTGAACAGGTAGTGCACGAACATGAACGCCGGCACGAGGACCACGAACAGCCCGTACTGCGCATATGGCAGCTGGAACGGCAGCGTGTACCCGGGCGGACCCAGGTAGACCAGACGGGCCCGATAGATGTCGTCGTCCGTGCGCAGGCGCATGACCGGCCTACTTGAACGCCAGGTTGACCAGGTAGTCCCCGACGAAGAACAGCGACACCGCTCCCGCGATGAAGGCGAGTCCGATGATCGCGATCGCCGAGCTGGTCAGCACCTTCGACACCTCGCCGCGGCTGGCGCGGCCGATGAAGATGACGCCCAGGACGGCCAGCAGGATCGGTGCGATCTTGCTGGCAAAGAACTGGATCAGGCCATCGGTGTTGATTTCCTTCGGTGCGGGTGTGGGGGCGAGCTTGCCCGTCACAGCGGCGAGCACGTCCCCGGCGTGTGTCGAGTTCAACACCGCCTGGCCGAGCTCTATCAAGATCATGTGTCTTGCCCTCCCCGAGTACCCACTGGTACCGACCGGTGACTATCCGTCTCGGGTTGACGGCCGGAATTATTGCTGAGCGTACGTTGTGGTCACCCATGGAACAAGTTACGTAGAGCGTGACCGGTGTGGCGCGTGGGGCGGAACGTGCAGGTCAGGGGCTGGAACTGCGGTCCTGCCCGCGCCGTGTCGGCGTGGCACGGGTCGTGATCGTCGGCGGTGCGGGCACAGCTTTCCACCCGGACGGGCGGTACCTGTCCGATCGTCCCAAACCTTGGACACCCGGCCCGCCCCGGGTCCCCTGTGCCCATCGGCCCCGGTGCGTGTCGGCCAGAGCCGTAGGCTGATCCGGTGGGACCGGTGGTGATGGGCGTGTTGAACGTGACGCCCGACTCCTTCTCCGACGGCGGGCGCTATGCCGACCTGGACGCCGCCGTCGCGCACGGCGTCCTGCTGCGCGACCAGGGCGCGGACCTGGTGGACGTGGGCGGCGAATCGACCCGGCCCGGCGCCGAACGGATCGACGCGGATACCGAGATCGCCCGGGTGGTACCGGTCATCCGCGCGCTGGCCGCCGCCGGGGTACCGATGAGCATCGACACGACCCGGGCCAGCGTGGCGGCGGCCGCCCTGGAGGCCGGGGCCGGCGTGGTCAACGATGTGTCCGGCGGCCTCGCCGATCCGGCCATGGCCAAGGTGGTGGCCGAGGCCGGCTGCCCGTGGATCCTGATGCACTGGCGCGGCCACTCCCGCGACATGCAGCGCCTGGCCGTGTACCGGGACGTCGTCGCCGAGGTACGGGAGGAGCTGGCGCAGCGGGTCGACGAGGCGCTCGCGGCCGGCGTCGCCTCCGACAAGATCATCATCGACCCCGGGCTCGGCTTCGCCAAGACGGCCGAGCACAACTGGCAGCTCTCCGCGCACCTCGACCGGATCATCGCGCTCGGGTTCCCGGTGCTGTTCGCCGCGAGCCGCAAGTCCTACCTGGGCCGGCTGCTGGCGGACCCGGACGGTACCCCCCGCCCGGTGGACCAGCGGGAGGCCGCGACCACCGCGACCACCGTGCTCGCCCTGGCCGCCGGGGTCTGGGGAGTGCGCACCCACGACGTCCGCTCGGCCGTCGACGCCATCGCCGTCTGGGAGGCCACCGGCCGCCCGGCCGCGGGGCGGTCCGCCCCCGCCAGGGCCGGCGCGCACCGGGCGGACGGGGCCGGCACGATCCGGCTGACCGGCCTGACCGCCCTCGGCCACCACGGCGTGTACGACTTCGAGCGGGCCCAGGGGCAGGACTTCGTGGTCGACGCGACGCTGGAGGTCGACCTGGCCGCGGCCGCGCGCAGCGACGACGTGACCGACACCGTGCACTACGGGGAGCTGGCCGACCGGCTGGTCGCGATCGTGGCGGGCGAGCCGGTCAACCTGATCGAGACGCTGGCCGCCCGGCTGCTCGACGCCTGCCTGGCGCAGCCGCTGGTACGGGCGGCGTCGGTCACGGTCCACAAGCCGCAGGCGCCGATCGCGCACCGGTTCGGCGACGTCGCCGTCACTGTAAACGGCCACAGGTGACTGCGATGTTGGCGCTCACTGCGCTCGCCCGGGTCATGGCCCGGTACCCGCCCGGTAGCCGACCCTTCGACTCGGTCGCTGCGCTCTCTCGCTCCGGGCCGGCGGGAGGCGGGCCATGACCGTTGCCGTCCTCGCGCTGGGGAGCAACCTGGGCGACCGGGAGAGCCACCTGCGCGCCGCCGTGCGGTCCCTGTCCGACGTGCTGCGGGTCGTCTCCGGTGTGTACGAGACGCCGCCCTGGGGCGACCCCGACCAGCCGGAGTACCTCAACGCCGCCGCGATCGTCGAGGACCCCACGGCCGACCCGCGGTACTGGCTGGACCGCGCCCGGGACCTGGAGGAGCGGGCCGGCAGGGTACGCGACCTCCAGCGGAGGTTCGGTCCGCGTACATTGGACGTTGACGTGATCGCGGTACGCGACGGTGCCGGCGAGCCGGTCATCTCGACCGATCCCGACCTCGTCCTGCCGCATCCCAGGGCCCACCTGCGCGCGTTCGTGCTCCGGCCGTGGGTCGACATCGAGCCGTATGCGGCCCTCCCGGGCCACGGCTGGGTGAGCGACCTGCTGCGGGCCGGACCAGCGGCCGCCGACCTCGCCACCCTTCGACCACGACCCGACCTCGATCTGGAGCCAGACCCATGAGCCAGCCTCAGCGAGCGGCCTCCGGCGCCCACCGGCCGAGCGGAGCGGCGGCATGAGCCAGCCGCCGCAGCGCGAGCAGCGCACCAACGAGCCCCGGGTGCGGCCGACCGACGTCTGGACGCTGGTGGTGGTCGGGCTGGCCGCGGTCGCGCTGGCGTGGTTCGTGATCAGCCGCTACTACGGCGACCTACCGAAGATCCCCTGGCTGCCGGCCTTCACCGTGTTCGCGCTCGCCATCGGCGAGGCGGTGCTCGCCCGCACCACCAAGGCGCGGATCGACCGCCGGCCGGGCGCGGCGCCGGTCGAGGCGCTGGCGGTCGCCAGGTACGTGGTCCTGGCGAAGGCCTCGTCGATGGCCGGATCGATTTTTGGCGGCTTCTATGTCGGCTTGCTGGCGTGGCTTCTCGCCCAGCGTGGCCGGCTGACCGCGGCCAGTGCCGACATCGCGCCGACCGCCGCCGGGGCGGTGGCCGCGTTGGCCCTGGTCGCGGCCGCCTTGTGGCTCGAGCGGGCCTGTCGCGTACCGAAGCGTCCGGAGGACGACGAGAAGCCCGATTAACTCTGCTCGGGGGGCTTTCCCGCACGGCTAACCCCGGGTACGGTCGGGCACCGAACGCTAAGGGAGGCGTCGGTGATGGCGTACGGAGACCAGGGGTACAGGTTCCGTGGCGAGGGCTTCCGCGACGAGCCGGACTTCCGGGCAGACACCGGCTCTACGCCGACGTTCCAGCCCGGGTACGGCACCGACGGCTACTCGACGTCCACGACCGGTGACGTGGCCGCGCCGGCCCGCCGGGCGGTCACCTCGGCCGAGCTGGACGACGTCTTCGACGACCCGGACCACGGCGACCCCGGCATGGACCGGATGGGCGTGCACGTCGCCTGGGAACTGCTCCTGTTGATCGTCGCCATCGGCATGGCCGTGTACCTGCGCCAGACCCACCGCGACCAGTTCTCCGGCGGGAACCTGCGCAGCCTGGTCCTCGGGGCGGCCGTCCTCGGCTTCGCCACCCTGGCCATCGGCCTGTCCCTGCGCGCCGGTGCCGTCAACCTCGCGGTCGGCGCCACCGCCTCCGCCGCCGGGCTGTTCGTGGCCGGGCACTCAGACCGTGGACTGGTGGCGACCGTCGGCATGGCGTTGCTGGCCGCCGCCCTGATCGGCGTGGTCATCGGAGTCGGGGTCGTTGTCCTGCACGTACCCGGCTGGGCCGCCAGCCTCGGTGTGGCCCTGGCCCTGGTCGTATGGATCAACAAGCACGTGCAGGCCATCGGTGTGACGGCCAGCTACCACCCCGCCCGGCAGGCGTTCTACTGGTACGGCGGCTTCGCGGCCCTCGCGCTGCTGGGCGGGATCCTCGGGCTGGTCAAGCCGATCCGTCGCGGGGTGGGCCGGTACCGGCCGGTGGGCGACCCGGCCCTGCGTCGTGGCGGTGTGGCCGGCACGGTCGCCTTCCTCGCGATCGTCGGGTCGAGCCTGCTGGCCGGGCTGTCCGGGGTGCTGGCCGCGCTGGCCTCGACCAAGGTGCAGCCCGACGATGGCATGCTGACCACCGGACTGGCGCTGGGCGCCGCGCTCATCGCCGGTACCAGCGCCTTCGGCCGTCGGGGCGGTGTCCTCGGCACGGTCCTGGCGGTGACCGCGATCGTCCTGTTCATGAAGTACGCGGACGTGGCCAACCTGCGGATCTCGCCGTACGCGACGGCCGCTGTCCTGGTCGGTGCCGGGCTTCTGGTGACCAGGCTCGTCGAGTCCTACGGCCGGCCCGCCTCGTCGCGGACCGGGGACGCCGAGTCGGACGGCTGGGACGACGGTACCCAGATCCTCAACAACCGGGCGTCCGACCCCGGGCCCGGCTGGTCGAGCCCGCGCCAGGGTGGCTGGACCAGCCAGCTGCCCGCGCGCTCCACGGACGACACGTGGGGCGGTGCGGCGGACGACCGGTGGGGCGTCAAGTAGCGTCAGCCGCATGAGCGACTTCGCCGAGCTCGACGCGCTGCCAACCGACGCGCTGCAGGAGCGGGCCTTCCATCGGGCCCGCGAGCGCCGGGACATCGGGTTCTTCGTGACCCTGTTCGAGCACCTGCCGACTTCCGAGGACGGCGACGACGGCGCGTTCGGCGTGCAGTCCACCGTGGACGACGCGGTCGCGGCGTGGAAGGACACCACCGATCACGACTACGGTGACCGGGAGCCGTTGATCCGGGCCGCCTTCATCGATTATCTGCTCAATCACTGACCAATGTGGATAGCCGCGACTAGTGCGACGATCCGCCCGCGTACGCTGCTTGTCCGGATGGACGACCCCACACTGGCCGTATGGCTGTCACTACAGGTGGGCGCGTTCGTACCGCGACGGGTACCGCGGTCCTCGCCGCCCTGGTCCTGGTCCTCGCTTTCGGTAATCCGGCTTATGTGAGCTGGGCGAAGAACCACACCGGCAACGACGGGTTCGGTTTCTTCCTCCGGCAACTGGCCTGGCCCGAGTGGTCGTTCAGTTCCGACCAGTCGGTGCGGACGTTGCTCGCCAACGACCTCAAGGCGATCCTGCTGATCGTCTTCACCGGCATGTTCGCGGCGCTCCTGGCGGGCTCGCAGCTCTCCGCGGCCCGCGCCACGCTGAGCCAGTTCCTCGCCGGCTGGGCCTCGTACATCTTCGCGGGCGCGCTGGCCGGGTTGCTGGCCGCGTTCATACAGACCGGTGCCAGCGTGGTCGGCGCCTTCACCTGGGCCGCGGCCGGCGCGGTCTACGGGCTGTTCGCCGGCTGGGTCGTCGGCCTGGCCACCTTCGGCGCCAGACGCTGACCGTCTGAGCACAGACACCCGGAGCGGCCGTCCCGGCCCGGGCGGCGGGGCACCGGCCGTCAGCCGGCCGCCTCCGCCGCCCCGGCCAGCGCGATCTGCGTCGGGGTCAGGACGCCGAGCACCCGTCCGCCGCCGTCGCCGTCGTCGCCGTCGCGGACCGCCACCCAGCCGGTGCCCCCGTCGAGCAGCGCGGCCAGTGCGTCCCGCAGGCTGGCGCCGGCCGGTACCCACGGCCCGGCCGTCGGATTGTCCACTGTGGACGGCCGGGACAGCCCGTCGCGCGGTATCGGCGTCACGGTCAGCCGCTTGATGCCCCGGTCAGAGCCGATGAACTCGCGGACGAACTCGTTGGCCGGTGCGCGGAGCAGCTCGGCCGGGCGGGCGTACTGCTCCAGCTTCCCGCCCTGGGACAGCACCGCGATCCGGTCGCCCATCCGGACCGCCTCGTCGATGTCATGGGTCACCATCACGATCGTTTTCCGTACCGCCGCCTGCAGCCGCAGGAACTCGTCCTGCAGGCGGATCCGGACGATCGGGTCGACGGCCGAGAACGGCTCGTCCATCAGCAGCACCACGGGATCGGCGGCCAGCGCCCGGGCCACCCCGACCCGCTGGCGCTGGCCCCCCGACAGCTCGTGCGGGTACCGGCGGCCGAAACGCTCCGGCTCCAGGCCGACCAGGTCGAGCAGTTCGGTGACCCGCTCCTCGGTGCGCCGCTTCGACCAGCCCAGCAGCCTCGGTACCGTCGCCACGTTGGCCCGGATCGTCTGGTGCGGAAACAGCCCGACGTTCTGGATCACGTACCCGATCCGCCGCCGCAGGTCGACAGCGTTCCCCGCGTGCACGTCCGCCCCGCCGAGCAGGATCCGCCCCGAGGTCGGCTCGATCAGCCGGTTGATCATCCGGAGGATCGTGGACTTCCCGCAGCCGGAGGGCCCGATGAGCACCACCAGCTCGCCGGCCGGGATGTCCAGGCTCAGCGAGCCGACCGCGTCGGTACCGTCGGGGTACCGCTTCCCGACCGAGTCCAGCGTGATCTCCGCGGAGCTGTTCGGAGTACCGTCCACGTATGTCCCTTCCGGACTCGCCGGTGCTGGCCTACGACGCCCCGGCCAACCCGTGGTTCTCCTGGCAGTACCTGCACGACAACCGGGACGCGCTGCTCGCCGCGCTGCGTGAGCACGCCTCGTTGACGGCCGAGGCAGTCGTGATCGCCGCCGTGGTGGCCATCCCGCTCGCCGTGCTCGCCTACTGGTACCGGCGGCTCACCGGGCCGATTCTCGCACTCTCCGGCGTGCTCTACACGATCCCGTCCCTGGCCCTGTTCGCCTTCCTGGCACCGTTTGTCGGCATCGGCCGGCTGACCGTCCTGATCGGCCTCGTGCTGTACGCCCTGCTGATGATCGTCCGAAATGCCCTGGCCGGCCTCCACCAGGTACCCGAGGATGTCCTCGACGCCGCCCGTGGGATGGGGTACGGCCGGTTCGCCCGGCTGCTGCGCATCGAGCTTCCGCTGGCCGTACCGGGCATCCTGACCGGTGTCCGGCTGGCCACCGTGTCCACGGTCGCGCTGACCACGGTCGGAATCCTGGTCGGGCACGGCGGGCTCGGCCAGCTCATCAATGCCGGGTTCCACGCCAACTACCGGGCCGAGATCGGTACCGCGACGGTCACCGCCGTCCTCCTGGCCCTGCTGCTCGACCTGGTGCTGGTCGGCGTCGGCCGGCTGCTCACCCCGTGGACCCGGCGAGGTGCCTCGTGACCTACGTACACATGGCGATCGTCTGGCTCAACGACCCGTTGAACTGGACCAACCCCGGTACCGGAATCCTCGCCCTGCTCGGGCAGCACCTTCAGATCACCGCGCTGGCCGTGCTGCTCGCCTGCCTCGTCGCCTGGCCGCTCGGCCTGGGCCTGGGCCACTACGGGCGCGGCGGCGGGTTGGTGGTACTGGTGTCCAACGTCACCCTCGCCATCCCGACCATCGCCCTGCTGTCGATCCTTCCGCTGATCTCCTACATCGGTATCGGCACCACCGGGGTGGTACTGGCGCTGGCCGTGTTCGCCTTCCCGCCGCTGCTGGCCAACGCGTACACCGGGCTGCGCGAGGTCGATCCCGAGGTACGCGACGCGGCGCGGGGAATGGGGCTGTCCGGCTGGCAGATGCTGTGGCGGGTCGAGTTGCCGCTCGCGGTGCCGTACCTGGCCGCCGGCTTCCGTACCGCCGCGGTACAGGTGGTCGCCACCGCCACCCTGGCGGCCCTGGTGGCCGGCGGCGGGCTCGGCGAGATCATCGCTAGCGGCTTCGGCCTGAACCTGTCGGTCGGCGGCGGGCAGGTGCTCGCCGGCGGATTCCTGGTGGCCCTCCTGGCGCTGACGGTCGAGGGCGTGCTCGCGCTGGTCGAGCGGCTGGTGACGCCGCGCCCGCTGCGTCGGGCGCCCCGCACCCGCCCGACCCGGATGGCTGCCGTCGACGGGCAGTGAGCCGTACGCAGTGACGGTCGACACGTCGGAGTTGATGAAAGTCTCCTAACGAGATCGGCTTTCTGGTTGCCGACCCGGACCGGTGATGTTGAGCTTGAGAAGCTCATGGGAGCGGTACTCACACCGATACCGCTCGTCGGACACGCGGCGCGACCGGTGGGGTCGGGCCGGGACACGGAAGGCGGGCACCTCAATGCACAGGACTTCGCGGGTGGCGGTGGGCGTGGTGGGCCTCGTCGCCGCCGCGGGCATGCTTGCCGGCTGCGGTAAGGCGGGATCGTCGGGTACGTCGGCGCCGCCGAGCGCGGCGGGCGCGGGCGGTTGCGCGCCGGTCGCCGGTACCCAGCTGGTCGTTCTCGAGGACGACAAGCACCTGCAGAACACCGACAACATCATTCCGGCGGTCAACTCGAAGGCATCCAGCCCCGAGCTGCTCGCCGCGCTGAACAAGGTCTCCGCCGCGCTGGACACCCCGAAGCTGGTGGCGCTCAACAAGGCGACCGACGTCGACCACAAGTCGTCGGCCGCGGCCGCCGCGGACTTCGCCCAGGCCAACAACCTGACCAGCGGGATCACCAAGGGTGCCGGCGGCAACATCGTGGTCGGTGCGGCCAACTTCAGCGAGAACCAGACCGTGGCCGAGCTTTACAAGATCGTGCTGGTCGCGGCCGGGTACAACGCCACGACCCAGACCATCGGCAACCGGGAGCTCTACGAGCCGGCCCTGGAGCAGGGCCAGATCCAGGTGGTACCGGAGTACGCGGCCACTCTCGCGGAGTTCCTGAACGGGAAGGTCAACGGCCCCAGCCCCTCCCCGGCTGCCTCCAGCGACCTGAACGCCACGGTCACCGCCCTCAAGTCACTGGGCGAGAAGAAGGGCCTGACCTTCGGCGACCCGTCGAAGGCGGCCGACCAGAACGCGTTCGCCGTGACCAAGGCGACGGCCGACAAGTACTCGCTGAAGACCCTGTCCGACTTCGCCAGCAAGTGCAGCGGGAAGGACACGGTACTCGGTGGGCCGGCGGAGTGCCCGCAGCGGCCGTTCTGCCAGCAGGGGCTGGAAAGTAAGTACTCCATCACGTTCGGTAGTTTCAAGTCGCTGGACAGCGGCGGGAACCTGACGAAGACCGCCCTGACCAGCGGTCAGATCACCATCGGCCTGGTGTTCTCCTCGGACGCCGCACTGGCCTCCTAGCACAGTTGCCCGTACCGGCCCCGGATCCTCGAGGTCCGGGGCCGGTTGCCGGTCCCGGTTTCCTTAATCGCGAACGCTGGGTAACCTCTACAGCCATGCCGCCCCCGGAGACCCAGGAGGGCCGGCGAGGTGGACGGCTCCTGACCGTGGTCTTCTGGACCGGGGTGGGCCTGGCTCCGCTGGCGGCGCTGCTCGTGCTCGTCGGCAGCGGCGCCTCGGCGCTCAAGGTCGCAGCGGTGCTCGCCATCCTCGCCGTCGTCCTCGTTGGCTTGTCGATCATGCTTCGGCCCGACGCGACCAGCGTCAAGGTCGAGCTCGAGGAGACCATCCTCGACGAGGTCGACATGCTGCGCTCCGACGTCCGGGAGGACATCGCGACCGCCGCGCGGGCCACCCACAAGGCGTTCTCCGAGAAGCTGCATGCCCTTTACGACAACCTGGAGGCGGTGCGCGGCCAGGTCGAGCAGGTACGCGGGCAGGTCGAGTCGGTACGGGGCCAGGTCGAGTCGGTACGGGCCGGTGGCGGGGAGCGCTCCGAACCCCGGCCGGCGACGGTGGGGCGAAGCGCGCCGGTACCGCCGCCTGCGGCCGCGATGGGCAGCGCGATCGTCGGCGGCGGCGTGGTGCGGCACACCGAGACGGTCCGCGAGACGACCCGGCACACGATCGTCGACCCGCACGCGGAGGCGGAGCGGGGCGGCACGGTCTACGGCGGCGCAGCCGTCTACGGTGCGGCCAGGGTCGAGCCGGCCACGCCGGTACCCGCGGCCGGCGGCCGGCGGGACGCGGGCTGGTCCGAGCGAGAGTCCGGCGGGGACCGGTCTGACCGCGAGTCCGGCCGGGACCGGTCTGACCGCGAGTCCGGCCGGGACCGGGACACCGCGCGGGACCGCGACCGGGACAGCACCCGCGACCGGGACAGCACCCGCGACCGGGA
>CAZYCD010000125.1:0-1709 GCA_964645345.1 uncultured Micromonosporaceae bacterium | reverse complement strand
CGCGGGACCGCGACCGGGACAGCACCCGCGACCGGGACAGCACCCGCGACCGGGACAGCACCCGCGACCGGGAGGCCCTGCGGGGCAGCGGCACCGGCGACAGCTGGGACACGGGACGCAGTGCCGGCCGGGGCTGGGAGTCGGCCCGGGGCTGGCAGGCGGAGCGGGGCTGGGAGTCGGCCCGTGGCTGGGAGTCCGAGCGGGGCTGGGAGTCCGAGCGGGGCCGGGACACCGAGCGGGGCCGGGACAGCGACTCCGGCCGGTCGGACCGCAGCGACTGGAGCGCCGAGCGTTCCGAGTGGGCCGAACGCGGCGACCGCCCGGAGCGGGGTAGGCGCGGCACCGAACGGACCACGGATACCGAAAGCCCCGCGCCGCGCGAGGAGTCGTGGACCGAGCAGCGGCTGCGCGCCCGGTTGGAGGAGAGCGGCGCGCTGAGCCGGTCGCTCGAGTCGGACTCGGGCGGCGTGGCCATCCCCGCCCAACGCTCGGGCGGATCCGACGGTGAGCCGCACTGGTCGGGCCTGCGTGCGGTGGGCGACCGCTGGGCCGCCGTACGCTCCGACGACCGCGGCCGCGAGCTGCGGATGGGCGAGCGCAGGGCAGAGGTACGGGCAGACGGGTCAGGTACCGAGCTGCGCATCGAGGACCGCTGGGCGGCGGTACGCCGGGAGGACGCGCGCCGGTCCGGCGACTCCGACCGGGCCGAGACCCGGCGCGAGCGGCGCGAGCGCGAGGAGGCCTGGTCGCCGGAGATCCGGCCTGGGCGGCGCCGCGCGGAGGACGACGACGAGCCGTCGTCGTTGTCCGAACCGGCCCGGGACCGCCGCTCCACGCCGGCGCTGCCGTCGGGTGGCGAGCCGGTACCGTCCTGGGCGTCGAGCCGGTCGGACGAGACGCCGGCTCGCCGCGACCGCGACCGGGTGCCCCGCGACCGGGATGCGGACCGGGCTCGGGACACCGACCGGCATCGGGATGCCGACGTGGACCGGGAGTCGCGCGCCTCGCGGCGCCGCCGTGAAGACGCCGACGACCGCTGGGAGCGCGAGCCCACCGACCCGGGACGTGCCGCCGCCCGCCCGCGCCGCCTGGACTTCGAGCTCACCGACGACCGCTGGCGCTGACGATTCTGCGGACCGCTGAGGCGCTACCTGGGTGTTCCAATTCGACAAGTAGCTTCGGCCCTGGCGGCCTGCGCTACTTGTCGATGTCACCGACGACGAAGAACATCGAGCCGAGGATCGCAATCAGGTCCGGTACCAGGCAGCCCGGGATCAGCGTGGACAGCGCCTGCACGTTGGCGTAGGACGCGGTGCGCAGCTTCATCCGCCAGGGCGTCTTGTCCCCCCGGGAGACCAGGTAGTACCCGTTGATGCCCAGCGGGTTCTCGGTCCACGCATAGGTGTGCCCCTCGGGCGCCTTGACCACCTTGGGCAGCCGTACATTTACCGGACCAGATATCTGGTCGACCCGGTCGAGGCAGGTCTCGGCGAGGTCCAGCGACACGTACACCTGGTCCAGCAGGCACTCGAACCGGGCGTGGCAGTCGCCGGTCGTGCGGGTCACCACCGGTACCGGGAGTTCGCCGTACGCCAGGTAGGGCTCGTCGCGCCGCAGGTCGATGTCGAGCCCGGCGGCCCGCGCCACCGGCCCGGAGGCGCCGTAGGCCGCCGCCTGCGCGGCGGTCAGCACGCCGACGCCGACGGTAC
>CAZYCD010000124.1:0-13907 GCA_964645345.1 uncultured Micromonosporaceae bacterium | reverse complement strand
CTGATCACCGAGAACATCTTCGACGGCCGATTCATGTTCGTCAATGAGATGGCCCGGCTCGGTGCAGAGATCCGGACGGACGGGCACCACGCGGCCGTGCGTGGCCGGGAGCGGCTGTCCTCGGCCCCGGTGCGGGCGACCGACATCCGGGCGGGCGCCGGACTGGTGATCGCCGGCCTGTGCGCGGACGGCGTCACCGAGGTGGCCAACGTGCACCACATCGACCGCGGGTACCCGGACTTCGTCGCCGAGCTCCAGTCGCTGGGCGTGGCCATCGAGCGGACGACCGCCCCGGACGACCAGTCGTTCACGTTCTGACGCCCCGCCTGAGCCTGCGTTAAGCGCCCCGATAGGGTGCGACCACGGGACACCAGCACGCGGAGGGATGGGCACATGGCGGGTCGGCTCGCGGTCATCGGCGCGGGACTCATGGGCTCCGGCATCGCACAGGTGGCCGCCCAGGCGGGCTGGTCGGTCGTGCTGCGCGACGTGGACGAGGCGGCCACCGGTCGCGGCCTGGCCGGCATCGAGAAGTCGCTGGCGAAGTTCGCCGGCAAGGGCACCATTTCGGAGGCGGACGCCGCCGGCGCGCTCGGCCGCATCACCACCACGACCGACCTGGATGCGGCCGTTGACGCGGACATCGTGGTCGAGGCCGTCTTCGAGCAACTCGACGTCAAGCAGGAGGTGTTCCGGGCGCTGGACGGCATCTGCAAGGACGGCGTGGTGCTGGCCACCAACACTAGCGCCATCCCGGTCACCCAGATCGCCGTGGCCACCCAGCGGCCGGAGGCCGTCGTCGGTACCCACTTCTTCTCGCCGGTACCCATGATGAAGCTGTGTGAGCTGGTCCGCGGGTACAAGACCTCGGACGAGACGTTGGCCACGGCCAAGGCGTTCGCCGAGGAGGTCGGCAAGACCACGATCGTGGTTAACCGCGACGTTGCCGGCTTCGTGACCACCCGGCTGATCTCGGCGCTGGTCGTCGAGGCCGTGAAGCTCGTGGAGAGCGGCGTGGCCACCGCCGAGGACATCGACACCGCCTGCCGGCTGGGCTTCGGGCACCCGATGGGCCCGCTGGCCACCACCGACCTCACCGGCGTGGACGTCCTGCTGCACGCGTCCCGCAACATCTACACCGACACGGCGGACGAGAAGTTCTTCCCGCCGGAGCTGCTGCAGCGGATGGTGGCCGCGGGCGACCTGGGCCGCAAGAGCGGCAGGGGCTTCTACTCGTACTGACCGTCCACGGTGGACGGGGGGCCGGATGACCGGCCCCCCGTCCCGGGTACCGGCTCCGGTCAGCTGAAGGTCACCGGAACCGTCACGGTCTGGTACTTCAGGTTGCCCGTGCGGCCATCGCAGTCAACACGATTAGGTCCGGCGCGGGCTTCCCACCGTGTCAGCTACGCGTCCCGGCTGGACCGCCAGCGGAAGGTGCGCAGGGTCAGGAGCAGGCCGGCGACCGCCCAGATCGCCAGGATCAGTGCGATCCGCCCATGCTCCCAGGTATGCGCCGGCTCCTGCGCGGCGAAGCTGTCTGGCAGGAAGACCGACCGGTACCCCTGGGCGATCCACTTGAGCGGGAAGAAGGCGCCGACGTGCTGCAGCCAGGTCGGCAGGCCGGTGAACACGAAGTAGACCCCGGACAGGAACTGCAGCACCAGCGCGATCGGCGTGATCGTGGCGGGCGCCGCCTTGCCGGAGCGGGGTACCGACGAGAACGCGATGCCCAGCAGTGAGCCGGCGACCGTGCCGATCACCGTGACCCAGACCAAGGTGACCCACTTGTGCCAGTCGCTGGGCAGCGTCACCTTGCCGAGGGCGGAGGCGATGGCCAGCAGCACCGCGATCTCCAGGATCACCAGGCTGAAGATCATGACGATCTTGCCGAGGAAGTACGACGCGGGCGGCATCGGGGTGCCCTGCAGGCGCTTGAGAATCCCCTTGTCCCGCTCGATGGCGATCTGGATCGCGACGGTCTGGAAGCACACGCCGAACAGGCCGGCGGCGATGATGCCGGGCACGAAGTACTGCGAGAACTTGATCCCGCCACTGATGTTGTAGTTGAGGACCGAGCCGAAGATGAACAGCAGGATCACCGGGAAGGCCACGGTGAACACCACCGACTCGCGCTGCCGGAAGAACTCCTTGACCTCCAGCTTCCCGCGCTCCCAGCCGATCCTGGCGACGTGCAGCGGTCCGCGGCCGGCCCGCGCCGCAACCGTCGAGGTGGTCATTCGGTGGCTCCCTTACCGGTACCGATCATGGCGAGATAGATGTCCTCGAGGGTGGGCCGGGCCACGGCCAGGCCGGGCACCTCGCCGCCGAACTGGGCCGACAGCTTGGCCACCTCGGCGGTCGGCGTGTCGGTGGACACCGACTCCCGGCCGCCGGGGCCCTCCCAGCTGACCACGGTCGCGGCGGTGTCCCGGCCGCCCAGGGTGGCCGGGGTGCCCACCTCGACCAGCCGCCCTCCGTCGATCACGCCGACCCGGTCGGCCAGCGCCTCGGCCTCGTAGAGGTAGTGGGTGGTAAGCAGGATCGTGGTGCCCTCGGCGGACATCCGCCGGATCAGCTCCCAGAACTCCTGGCGGGCCTCGGGGTCGAAGCCGGTCGTGGGCTCGTCCAGGAACAGCAGTTGTGGCCGGCCGATGATGCCCAGCGCCACGTCGAGGCGGCGGCGCTGGCCGCCGGAGAGGGTGCCGGCGCGGGCGTTGGCCTTGGCGGCGAGCCCGACCGCCTCGATGACCTCGGCCGGGTCGCGGGGGGCGGGGTAGTAGGTGGCGAAGTGGCGCACCACCTCGCGGACCGTCAGGGCCTCGAACTCGCCCGTCGACTGCAGCACGATGCCGACCCTCACCCGCCAGTCCCGCGTGGGTCGGGCCGGGTCGAGGCCCAGCACGCTGACCTCGCCGCCGCTGCGGGGCCGGTAGCCCTCCAGGATCTCCACCGTGGTGGTCTTGCCGGCGCCGTTGGGTCCGAGCAGCGCGAAGCACTCCCCGCGCGGTACGTCCAGGTCGAGCCCCTCCACGGCGACCTGCTCGCCGTAGACCTTGCGCAGTCCACGGACGTGGATCGCCGGATCATCGCTCATGGTGTACAGCGTGACGCATCCGCCTCGGAGCCCCTACAACCCCCAGGTGGATTTGTGGCTCAACCCTGAGAGCAAGCTCACCGGATCCACCTTAGTTACCGCTTAGTAGACTCCGGGGATGTCGTACCGACTGGACGGGCGGGACCGGCCGTGGGTGATGCGAACCTACGCCGGGCACTCCTCGGCGGCGGCCAGCAACGCGCTGTTCCGGCGCAATCTGGCCAAGGGGCAGACCGGGCTGTCGGTCGCCTTCGACCTGCCTACGCAGACCGGGTACGACCCGGACGACGAGCTGGCCGCCGGGGAGGTGGGTCGGGTCGGGGTACCGGTCGCGCACCTCGGCCACGCCCGGGAGCTGTTCGACGGCATCTCGTTGGCGAACGCGAACACGTCGATGACGATCAACGCAACGGCCATGTGGCTGCTGGCGCTGTACGTGACGGTGGCGGGGGAGCAGGGCGCCGACCTGGCGAGGCTCGCCGGTACCACGCAGAACGACATCGTGAAGGAGTACCTGTCCCGCGGTACCTACATCTTCCCGCCGGGACCGTCGCTGCGGCTGACCACGGACACGGTGGCGTGGACGGTACTCAACTGTCCACAGTGGAACCCGGTGAACATCTGCTCGTACCACCTGCAGGAGGCCGGGGCGACGCCGGTACAGGAGGTGGGGTTCGCGCTGGCAACGGCCGTCGCGGTACTGGACGCGGTGCGCGACTCGGGGCAGGTCGCCCCCGCACAGTTCGGCGAGGTGGTCGCGAGGATCTCGTTCTTCGTCAACGCCGGGGTGCGCTTCGTCGAGGAGATGGCGAAGATGCGGGCCTTTGCGGCCCTGTGGGACGAGATAACCCGCGACCGGTACGGCGTCGAGGACCCGAGGCAGCGGCGGTTCCGGTACGGGGTGCAGGTCAACTCGCTGGGGCTGACCGAGGCGCAGCCGGAGAACAACGTGGCCCGCATCGTGCTGGAGATGCTCGGCGTCACGCTGTCCCGGGACGCCCGCGCCCGCGCCGTGCAGCTGCCGGCCTGGAACGAGGCGCTGGGCCTGCCCCGGCCCTGGGACCAGCAGTGGTCACTGCGCATGCAGCAGGTGCTGGCGTACGAGTCGGACCTGCTGGAGTACCCGGATCTGTTCGAGGGCTCGCACGTGGTCGCCGGCCTCGTCGACTCCATTGTGGACGGAGCGCGCCGCGAGCTGGGGCTTATCCTCGACCAGGGCGGCGTAGTGTCCGCTGTGGACAGTGGGTACCTCAAGAGTGCCCTGGTCGCGTCGCTCGCCGCGAAGCGCCAGCGGATGGAGGCGGGCGCGGACGTGGTGGTCGGGGTCAACCGGTTCACCGAGACCGAGCCGTCCCCGCTGACCGCCGCCGGTGCCGCGCCGGTGGAGCAGGTCGACCCGGCGGTCGAGGCGGCCGCGGTGGAGTCGGTACGGGCCTGGCGCGCCGGGCGGGATGCCGAGGCGGTCGACGCGGCCCTGGCCCGGCTGCGCGCGGACGCAGCGTCCTCCGCCAACCTCATGCCGTCCACACTGGACTGTGTACGGGCCGGTGTGACGACCGGGGAGTGGGCGGGCGCGCTGCGGGAGGTCTTCGGCGAGTACCGCGCCCCGACCGGCTTGTCGGCCGCCTCGGGCTCCGCTGCCGTCCACAGTGGGCTGGGCGCGGTACGGGAGCGGGTCGCGGCAACCGCGCGGGAACTGGGCGCGGCCAGGCTGCGGATGCTGGTCGGCAAGCCGGGCCTCGACGGGCACTCCAACGGCGCGGAGCAGATCGCGGTACGGGCGAGGGACGCCGGCTTCGAGGTGGTGTACCAGGGCATCCGGCTGACCCCGGCGCAGATCGTCGCGGCCGCCGCGGAGGAGGACGTGGACCTCGTGGGGCTGTCGGTGCTGTCCGGCTCGCACCTCGCGGCGGTGCCGGCGGTACTCGACGGGCTGCGCGCGGCGGGCCTGTCGGAGGTACCGGTCGTGGTCGGCGGGATCATCCCGGCCGGGGACGCGGAGGCGCTCCGCGCGGCCGGCGTGGCCCGGGTGTTCACGCCGAAGGACTTCGCCATCACGGACATCGTCGACGAGCTGGTCACCGTGGTACGCGAGGCGAACGGCCTGGCGTAGCCGGCCGCGCCCGCCCCCCGGCGAGCCGGGCGGCGATTCAGGCCCAGGGGTCCACGGGCAGGCGGAGCGTGTCGCCGTCCCGGCGTGGCGATGGCGGCGGAGGCGATGCCGCGTTGGGCCGTGCTCCCGAGGACGGCGGTGCTGCCCGGGGTGGCGGTGCGGCTGCGGGCAGCGCGGCGGTGGGCGGCGCGTTGCGTGCGGCCCGCCGGGCCGCCTTCTCCGCCTTGCGCCGCCTCCTGCGCCGCCGGGCCCACACGAAGAACCACACGATCGCGGCGAGGAACACGATGATCAGGACGGGCAGCACGATCGCGACCAGCGACATGACCGTACTGAAAACGTCCTCGATGGTGCTCGCCACCGGTGCGCCGACGCCGAGCGTGGACACGTTGATGACCGGCCGGGCCGTGGCCTTCACGCCGTGTACCGTCAGCGCGATCAGGGCGCCGGCGGCTATCGGTACCCACTGGTGGTGGCTGAAGAAGGAGCCCGGGTCGGACACGGTGACGGTCTGGGACTGGGACGCGGCGCCGAAGGACAGCCCGCCGGCGGTCGGCCGGATGACCGTGTGCACCACGTCGTTCACGTGGTCCAGGACGGGGATCTTGTCCGCGACCACCTCGATGGCGAGCAGCACCACGAGGATGGCGACGACCCATCCGTTGGACAGCCACTGCCAGCCGTGCGGCAGCTCGATCAGCTTGGTGTACCTGCCGAGCAGGCCGACGGCGAGCAGCGGGATGTACGCGTTGAGCCCGGCCGACGCGCTCAGCCCGATCCCGGTCAATGCCTCAAGCACGCCTTCCAGCATGGCATCGTTGCGCCAACCCCGCCCGTCGACGCGGCCCCGCCCGAGCGCCGCCGCCGGCACTCGCCGCCCCGGGTCCTTGGCGGGGAACCGCTGGCGGCCGCACTAGTCTGGTCCGGTGCGCCTGGTGATCGCCCGCTGCTCCGTCGACTACTTCGGTCGGCTGACCGCCCACCTGCCTACCGCCACCCGGCTACTGATGGTCAAGGCCGACGGCTCCGTGTCCGTCCACGCCGACGACCGCGCGTACAAGCCGCTGAACTGGATGAGCCCGCCGTGCAGGATCGAGGAGGCGCCCGGCGTGTGGCGGGTCGTCAACAAGGCCGGCGAGGAGCTGCGGATCACCCTCGACGAGGTATTCCACGACACCTCACACGAGCTGGGCGTCGACCCCGGGCTGCGGAAGGACGGCGTCGAGGCCCACCTGCAGGAGTTGCTGGCCGCCGCGCCCGCCGCGCTCGGCGAGGGGTACACGCTGGTCCGCCGGGAGTACCCGACCGCCATCGGGCCGGTCGACCTGCTGTGCCGGGACGCGAACGGTCGCCACGTCGCCGTCGAGGTGAAGCGGCGCGCCGGCATCGACGCCGTCGAGCAGCTGACCCGGTACCTGGAGCTGCTCGGCCGGGATCCGCTGCTCGCGCCGGTGGCCGGGGTACTGGCCGCCCAGGCCGTCGTGCCCCAGGCCCGCACGCTGGCCGGGGATCGCGGGATCCGGTGCGTGGTGGTCGACTACGACGCCCTGCGTGGCCTGGAACGGGACGAGCTGACCCTTTTCTGACCGCGCGGCGAGGGGCGGCTCGCCCCTCGGGCCGGCTGTGCCCTACCGTTCTTGGAAGCGCCCGGCGGCCTGAGACCGCCGCCGCACCGTCCGGCGGCCCGCGGGCCGCCGGCACAAGCAGGCGGGTTGCGGGCCGCGGAGTAACGTACGCGGCTTGCGGGCCGCGGTAAGCCGCGCGTACCTTGGCAGCCCTGGTCCCACGGGGCGACGACGCGGCCGACAACTGGGGGAAGATCGTGGAAGGCGCCCGGCGGGTCGCGGTCGGCCTGATCGACCAGGCGGTGATCGCCGGCGCGAACGCGGGCATGACCGTCCTCGCCGCCTGGCTGCTCGACCGCAACCGGGCCGGCGTCCTGCTGCTGTCCGTGGGCCTGGCCTATCTGGTGCTGACCCTCAACCGGGCGTTCGTCGGGGACGTGCTGGTCGTGCTCACCGCGAGGCTGGACCGGCAGGGCCGGACCCGGCTGCTGCGCAACGGGCTGACCACCGCGATCACCTTCGGCGCGGTCGCGGCCGCGGTGTTCCTGCTCATCTGGGCGTTCCGTCCACGGCACGGCAAGATCGACCTTCAGGACCTCGTATGGGTGGCGCCGTTCCTGCCCGCCATCCTCCTGCACGACACCGGCCGCAGCAGCTACCTGGCCGAGCGCCGGCAAGGCAGCTGCCTGATCATCGACCTGGTGTGGGTGTCGGTCCAGGCGCTCACTATCGGGGTGCTGTACGCGACGGGCCACGGTACCGCCGGGGCGATCTTCGCGAGCTGGGGCATCGGCGCGACCGCGGGCGCGGTGGTGTTCCTCGCCCGTACCCGGCAACTGCCCTGGCGCGGCGATCCGCGACGGTGGATCACGGAGACCCGCCAGCTGTCCGGCTGGTTCACCGCGACCCAGGTGATCGGGCAGATCCAGGTGCAGGCGGTCAGCTTCATCGTCACCGGGCGGCTGTCCCAGCGGGACCTGTCCGGCCTCCGGGTCGGGCAGACCGCGATGATCCAGCCGGTGCAGAACTTCATCATGGCGGTACAGGGCCTGATCGTGCCCCGGCTGTCCCGGCTGGCGGGGGAGGCGGGGCGGGAGCCGGACGAGGAGAGCCAGCGCGCCGCCTGGGCCCTGCGCCGGCAGACCCGGCTGCTCGCGCTGTCCTTCGCCGGGCTCGCCGTCCTGATGATCGCGGTCGTGGTACCGGTCGCCCACTTGGTGCTGGCCCGCATCGGCAAGCTCGCCGACATCGCTCCGCTGGCCCTGCCCCTGAGCGTCCAGGCCGGCCTCTACCTGGTGGAACTGCCGTTTGCGGCGGCGCTGCGCGGGATGCAGCGGGCCCGGCTGCTGTTCGTCCGGTACTGCATATTCACCACCGCCAGCCTCACCGGCCTGATCGTGGGCGCCGACACGGACGGGCTGCACGGCGCGGTGTGGGGCCTGGTCTGCGGCGCGGTGGTCAGCCTGGCCACGATGATCTCGTTCTACCGGTACGCGGTAGCCCGGCTCGGCCCCTCGGGCTCCGGGCCGGCCTCCGGCGCGCAGCCGATGTCGTCCGCGATCGCCGAGGCCTGAGACCCGGCGCCCGCCCGCCGGACCCCGGCCGGGCCTCACCAGCTCGACAGCGGCTTGCCTTCGGCGAAGCCGGCCTGGCTCTGCACGCCGACCACCGCGCGCTCGTGGAACTGCTCCAGGGTCGCGGCGCCGGCGTAGGTGCAGGCCGAGCGGACGCCGGTGACGATGGTGTCCAGGATGTCCTCGACTCCCGGACGCGCCGGGTCCAGGTACATCCGGGAGCTGGAGACCCCCTCCTCGAACAGGGACTTGCGGGCACGGTCGTAGGCGGACTCGCCCGCCGTCCGGCGGGTCACCGCCCGCTTCGAGGCCATGCCGAAGTTCTCCTTGTACAGCCGGCCGTCGGGGTCGCGCTGCACATCCCCGGGCGATTCGTGGGTACCGGCGAACCACGACCCGATCATCACGTTGGCCGCACCGGCGGCCAACGCGAGGGCGACGTCCCTCGGGTGCCGGACGCCCCCGTCGGCCCACACGTGCGCGCCGATCTCCCGGGCGGCCGCGGCGCACTCGAGTACCGACGAGAACTGCGGGCGCCCGACACCGGTCATCATCCGGGTGGTGCACATCGCGCCCGGCCCGACGCCCACCTTCACGATGTCCGCGCCCGCGTCGACCAGGTCCCGTACCCCGTCGGCGGTCACCACGTTGCCGGCCACCACCGGTACCGGCGGGGACAGCGCCCGGATCGCCCGCAGGGCCTCGATCATGCGGTCCTGGTGGCCGTGCGCGGTGTCCACGACGAGCACGTCGACCCCGGCGGCGATCAGCTTGTCCGCCCGGCCCGCCGAATCCCCGGCTATGCCCAGCGCCGCGGCCACCCGCAGCCGGCCCTGGGAGTCCAGCGCCGGTTGGTACAGCGTTGCCCGCAGGGCCGCCCGGCGGGTGAGGATGCCGGCAAGCGCGCCGCGCTCGTCGACCACCGGGGCCAGCCGGTGCCGGCCGGGCGCCAGGCGGGCGAACGCCTCGCTCGGCGAGATGCCCGAGGGTAGCGCCTCTACTGGCGCGGACATGATCGCCGAGAGTTGGGTGAACCGGTCGACCTCCGCGCAGTCGGCCTCGGTGACCACGCCGACCGGCCGGTCGCCGTCCACCACCACGACCGCGCCGTGCGACCGCTTCGGCAGCAGCGCGAGGGCGTCCGAGACCGTATCCGTCGGGCCGAGCGTGATGGGGGTGTCGTACACGGTGTGCCGCTGCTTGATCCAGGCGACCACCTCGGCGACCACGTCCAGCGGGATGTCCTGCGGGATGACCGCCAGCCCGCCGCGCCGGGCCAGGGTCTCGGCCATCCTGCGGCCCGCGACCGCGGTCATGTTGGCCGCGACGATCGGGATGGTGGTACCGCTGCCGTCCCGGCTGGACAGGTCCACGGCAAGCCGGGACTCCACGGCCGAGCGGCTGGGCACCATGAACACGTCGTCATAGGTGAGATCGAACCCGGGCGCCGGTTGCAGGAGTCGCATAAACGTCAGTATCCGGTCCGGCCGCCGCGCGCGCGGCGCAACCCCTGACTGGGCAGGGGATCCGGGCCGCGATCGCCGCCGAAGTGATGGGGAAAGGACAGGTCACGCAGGTGCGGTCCCGTCGTACTCTGCTCTCCGTGAGCAGGTCATCACCGAAACGACCGGTACCGGGCAGCGACCGGGCGCCGCTGCCGGGGGCGCACCGGGTCGGCGACGCGTACCCCAAGGCACCCGTCGAGATCATTGTCGTGCTGCGCCGTGCGGAGGACCGGCCAGGCGCCCCGGCGGACCACTCCGACATCGACAAGGTTGAGCGGTTCGCACACGACCACGGGCTGGCCGTCACCTCGGTGTCGCCACAGGCCCGCTCGGTCGGCCTCACCGGCACGGTCGACCAGATGGACGAGGCGTTCGGCGTCAAACTGGGTGAGTACCAGCGGGGGGACCTGCGGTACCGGGGCCGGGAGGGCGTCGTCAGGGTGCCCGAGGACCTGGCGGACGTGGTCGTCGGCGTACTGGGACTCGATGACCGGCCGCAGGCGAGGGCACACTTCCGGTACGCCGCCAGCGGCACGGCGGGCGCGGTCGAGGCGCGAGCGCCGGTCTCCGGGTACCCGCCCCAGGACGTGGCCAAGCGGTACGGCTTCCCGGCCGGCGTCGACGGTACCGGCCAGACCGTCGCGGTGATCGAGCTCGGCGGCGGGTACCGCAGCGAGGACCTGCGCGCCTACTTCACGGAGCAGGGCATTTCGATGCCGGTGGTGACCGCGGTATCCGTCGATGGGGCGAAGAACTCCCCGGGCGGCGACGCCGACGGGGAGGTCATGCTCGACATCGAGGTGATCGGCGCGGTCGCGCCCGGCGTCCGGATCGCGGTCTACTTCGCGCCCAACACCACGCGCGGCTTCTACGACGCGGTCGCGGCCGCCCTGCACGACAGCCGCCATACCCCGTCGGTCATCTCGATCAGTTGGGGCCAGAACGAGGCGGGCTGGACCGCGCAGGCCATGGACTCCTACGACGCGCTGTTCGCCGACGCCGCCGCGTTGGGCATCACTGTCTACGCCGCGGCCGGGGACGACGGCGCGGCGGACAACGCCGCCGGGCTCAACGTGGACTTCCCGGCGTCCAGCCCGCACGTGGTCGCCTGCGGGGGCACGACGCTGTCCGCCCACGACGAGGTGGTCTGGAACGAGACAGCCAGCGGGCACGGTGCGACCGGCGGCGGCGTGAGTGTCCACTTCGGACTGCCGAAGTACCAGAACGCGGCCAAGGTGCCGAAGAACCCCGAGGGCAAGGCCGGGCGGGGGGTACCCGACGTGTCCGGCGACGCCGACCCGCTCACCGGATACCAGGTGCGGGTCGACGGTCGCGACACGGTCATCGGCGGTACCAGCGCGGTCGCTCCGCTGTGGGCCGGCCTGACCGCCCTTGCCAACCAGGGAAACCGGCGGCCGGCCGGCGATCCCCACGAGCGGCTCTACGCCCACCTGGAGGTGTTCGTGGACATCGTCAGCGGTGACAATGGTGGATACCACGCCGGACCCGGATGGGACCCGTGTACCGGCCTGGGCAGCCCGAAGGGTATCGAGGTCGCCCACGTGCTAGGAGGCTGAGAGCCGTGAGACGGTCGTGGGCGGGCGGTGTGGCGGTACTGGCGGTGATGCTCCTGACCGCGTGTTCGCCGGAGGGCTCGGGGTCGAAGGGTGGCTCGGTCGGCGGTGGCGCCGGTACCGGGCCATTTCCGTCTTCGATGGCCGCGCTCGGCGACTCGGTGACGTCCGGGTACGCCACCTGTCTCGTGCTCGCCAACTGCCCGCGCAACTCCTGGGCCACCGGCGACGGCGCCATCGTCTCCAGTCACTACAAGCGGATCCTCGCCGGGAACCCGGCCATCAAGGGCCACGCCACGAACTTCTCCGAGGCCGGGGCGACGGCGGCCGAACTGGCCGGCCAGGCGAGCCGGGCGGCGGCCGGCAAGCCGGCGTACCTCACCGTCATGATCGGCGCGAACGATGCGTGCCGCAACCGCATCGAGGACATGACGAGCCCGGCCGTGTTCGCCGCGGAGGTCACGACCGCACTGGACCGGGTGAAGGCGGCCAGCCCGCAGACCCGGATCCTGATGGTCAGCATCCCGGACATCTACCACCTCTGGGAGATCGGCCACGACAGCCGGGTCGCCCGTACCGTTTGGGCGGACCGGGTGTGCCCCGCACTGCTGGCCAACCCGCAGTCGGAGGCGGCGGCGGACGTGGCGCGGCGCCAGCAGTTCAAGGACCGGGTCGACGCCTACGACCAGGCACTGGAGCAGGCGTGCAAGAGCTACGGGTCGCGCTGCAAGTGGGACGGGGGCGCGGTGCACGGGTACCGGTTCGGCATGGGCGACGTCTCCGCGCTGGACTTCTTCCACCCCAATGCGGAGGGCGAGAACCACATCGCGAAGCTGACGTACCCGTCGAGCTTCGGCTGGGGCGGCAACGACGACTCCGCCTAACGGCGCGACCTCGCGTGCATCATCTTGATCGCCTTGGCGATCAGCCGCACCTGCTTCGGTGTCCGGTCGAACGACAGCGACGGCAGCGGTGAGCGCATGCGGCGGCTGGTGATCGCCTTCGGCCGGGCGAACTCCCGCAGCCCGTCCTCGCCGTGGATGCGCCCGAAGCCCGAGTCACCCACCCCGCCGAACGGCAGCGCCGGCTGGCCCGCGAACGACAGTGCCGAGTTGACCGACGTCATGCCCGAGCGCAGCCGCCTGGCCAGCTCCAGCCCGTGCCGCCGGGAGAACACCGCCCCGCCCAGCCCGTACCGCGTCGCGTTGGCCAGCCGTACCGCCTCGTCCCCGTCCGCGACCCGGGCGACGGTCAGCGTCGGGCCGAACGTCTCCTCCCGTACCGCGGCCGCGTCCTCGGGCACGTCCACCAGGATCGTCGGCTTCACGTAGGGCTCGGCCACCGCGTCGGGGCCGCCGAGTACCGCGCGGCCGCCGCGCTCCAGCGCGTCCGAGATGTGCCGGCGGATCGTGTCGATCTGCCCGGGCATGGTGATCGGCCCGAAGTCCGCGCCGTCATCCGCGCCGACCTTGAGCTTGGACGCCCGCGCCACCACCCGGTCCAGGAAGGCGTCGTAGACCTTGTCCGCGACGTAGACCCGCTCGATGCCCACGCAGGTCTGGCCGGCGTTCGTCATTCCGCCCCACACGGCCGCCTCGGCGGCGGCGTCCACGTCCGCGTCCGCGTCGACGATCATCGCGTCCTTGCCGCCGCACTCCAGCAGTACCGGGGTCAGCGTCTCCGCGCAGGCCGCCATCACCTTCTTGCCGGTCGCCGTGGAGCCGGTGAACGCCAGCTTGTCCACGCCCGAGCGGCACAGCGCGGCGCCGACCTCGCCGGTACCGAAGAGGATCTGCAGTACCGGCTGCTCCGGTACCACCTCGGTGAACCGCTGCACGAACCACTGGCCGATGGCCGGGGTGTACTCGCTGGGCTTGAACACCACGGCGTTGCCGGCGGCCAGCGCGTAGCCGATCGACCCGACCGGCGTCAGGATCGGGTAGTTCCACGGCCCGATCACGCCGACCACGCCGAGCGGCAGGTACTCCAGCCGCGACGAGTACTCGTACTGCAGCAGCGAGCTGGGCTTGCGCCGGGGCCCGAGCACCGACCTCGCGTGCCTGGCGGCCCAGGCGATGTGATCGATCGCGCCGCCGGCCTCCACGATCGCCTCGGCGACCGGCTTGCCGCCCTCGCGATGCATCAGCTCAGCCAGCTCCTCGATCCGGCCGGCGATCGCCGCCCGCCAGCGCAGCAGCCGCTCGCGGCGGCCCGCGAACCCCAGCTCCGCCCACCACTGCGCGGCCGGCCGCGCCTGCTGCACGGCGGCGGCCACCGCCGCGGCGTCCGCGACGGGCAGGCGGGCGACCTCCTCGCCGGTCGCCGGACTGGTGGAGATGAGGAAGCCATCGGCGATGACGGGCACCCCTGGGACGTGAGTCGCGGTCATGTGCCGAGTCTAGGACCGCACCCTACTCGCGGGTAGCGTAGAAAGTCCTCGAAGCTTTGGGAGTTGAGTTGGGAACGTCCCCCTGGTGGG
>CAZYCD010000123.1:0-13967 GCA_964645345.1 uncultured Micromonosporaceae bacterium | reverse complement strand
GTGCGGCGCCTGACCGACCGGGTCTCCGCCGGTCCGGCCGCGGGTGCGCGGGCGGCGGGTGCGCGGGCGGCGGGTGCGCGGGCGGCCGGCGGGTTGACGGCGGCCGGCGCGGCGGCGGTGGCCGTGGCGCTGGAGGGAGCGGCGGCCGCGCGGCTCGCAGCGGCCGGCGGCCCGGATCCCTGGGCCGCGTGCCTCGCCGGTTGGCTGCGGGCCGGCCGGACCGTGCGGTGGGTCGCCGACCGGTCCGGCCTCAGCGAGCGCCAACTGCACCGGCGGTGCCTGCCGCTGTTCGGCTACGGGCCGAAGACGCTCGGTCGCGTGCTGCGCTTCGACCGGGCCCTGGCCCTCGCCCGCGCCGGCCGGTCCTTCGCCGAGGTGGCCGTCGCCGCGGGCTACGCCGACCAGGCCCACCTGTCCCGCGAGGTGCGCGCGCTGGCCGGCGTTCCGCTGCGGACGCTGGTCTGAGCGCGGGTCATCCGTCGCTCGGCAGCGGGGCGAGCAGGTCCACCGCGTTGCCATCCGGGTCGTGCACGGTGGCGTACCGCTGGCCCCAGAAGGCGTCCCACGGCTGGCGTTGCCCGTGGTACCCGGCCCCGGTCAGCTCGGCGTAGACGCGGTCGACCTCCGCGGGGGAGTCGCACCGGAAGGCCAGCGCCGTACCCGGCCCGCCGGTCGGCGCCGCCCAGCCCGGGTCGAAGGAGTGGATGACGTCCACGGTGTCCCAGACGAGCGAGTGCCCGCCGCCGACGGGCGCCTCGACGTGCGGCTCGCGGTCGGCCCCGGCCGGGATGTCCAGCCCGAGGCGGCGGTAGAAGCTGAGCGACGCGGCCATGTCCGCGACGACGATGCCGGTGAAGGAGAACTGAGCGGTCATGGGGCCACCGTAGGCCCGGCCAGCGGCCGGCGTCTTGAACGGATCGGACGCCGGCTCCCTAGGGGTCGACTCCGGGTCGGCTCAGGGTCGGTACCCGGGTCGAGCCGGATCCCCCGGCAGCCCGGTACCCGTACAGTCAGTGCGTGGCATTGATCGAAACACGGGCGCTCACCAAGCAGTACCCGCGGGTGCGGGCGCTCGACACGCTCACCGTGGACGTCGAGCCCGGCATCGTCGGGCTGGTCGGCGCAAACGGTGCCGGCAAGTCCACGCTGATCAAGATCCTCCTCGGCCTGCTCCAGCCGACCTCCGGCGGTGTACGGGTGCTCGGGCTGGATCCGGGCCGCCAGAGCGAGGAGGTCCGCGCCCGCGTCGGGTACATGCCCGAGCACGACTGCCTGCCGCCCGATCTGGTGGCGGCCGAGTTCGTGACGCACATGGCGCGCATCAGCGGCCTGCCCCGCACGGCCGCCCGCGAGCGGGCCTCCGAGGCGCTGCGTCACGTCGGGCTCTACGAGGAGCGGTACCGGCAGATCGGCGGGTACTCGACCGGCATGAAGCAGCGGGTGAAGCTGGCCCAGGCGCTGGTACACGACCCGGACCTGCTGCTGCTGGACGAGCCGACCAACGGCCTGGACCCGGCCGGCCGGGACGCCATGCTGGCGCTGATCCACCGCATCGGCACCGAGTTCGGCATCTCCGTGGTGGTGTGCTCGCACCTGCTCGGCGAGGTCGAGCGGATCTGCGACCACCTCGTCGCCATCGACAGCGGCCGGCTGCTGCGCTCCGACCGGATCTCGGCGATGACCGTCCAGCGGGACATCCTGGCCATCGAGGTTGACGAGGGCACCGACGAGCTGGCCGCCCGGCTGGCCGCGTCCGGGTTGTCGGCCCAGCGGGACGGGCGGCTGCTGCTGGTACCGCTGGAGTCCGACCAGACCTACGACACCATCATCGGCGCGGTCGCCGCCCTGGACCTGCCGCTGCACCGGCTGGACCAGCGCCGCCACCGGGTCGCCGAGCTGTTCGCCAACCAACCCGAGGTCACCCATGCCGCCCAGTAACGCCGCGAGCGCCCCGACGGGCGTCATCCACGACATCGGGTACCAGCGGTACACCGGCCCGCGGCTGGGTCGCGGGTACGCCGCCCGGTCGCTGTATGTCCACAGTGTACGGACGGCCTTCGGCATCGGCCGCAGTGGCAAGGCCAAGGTGTTCCCGTGGTTCGTGGTGGGAATCGCCTTCGCGGTCGCGCTGATCGCGGTCGCGGTCCGCTCGCAGAGTGGCGCGGTGTTCATCACCTACCTGCAGTTCCCGGACACCGTCGGGGTACCGGTGCTCCTGCTGCTGGCCATCATGGCGCCCGAGCTGGTCTCCCGGGAACTGCGCGCCCAGGTGCTGCCCCTGTACTTCTCCCGGCCGCTGCGCCGAAGCGACTACGCGCTGGTCAAGTTCGCGGCGCTGGCCACCTCGGTGTGGCTGGTGTTCGCCGGACCGCAGCTGCTGATGTTCCTCGGCGGCGCGTTCTCGCGTACCGACGGCGCGTCCGGGGTGTGGCACGAGTTCACCGACCTGCTCGGCGGCGTCAGCTACGCGGCCATCGCCTCGGTCGTCTTCTCCGCCATCGCCATCCTGGTCGCCTCGCTGTCGGGCCGCCGCGCGGTGGCCGCCGCCTCGATCGTGGCCGTGTTCCTGGTGACCGTGCCGGTGGTCGCGGTCATCGAGGCGGTCAGCGGCGAGTCGGCGCGGCAGCTCGCGCCCGTCATCAACCCGGTCACCCTGGTCGAGGGCCTGAAGATCTGGCTCTACGGAGTCCACAACTTCCAGATCGGCGACTTCGGCCCGGCGTACCTCGGCATCGCCTGCGGCGTGGTGGTCGCCTGTACCGCCCTGCTGCTGGCCCGGTACCGGAAGGTGTCCGCATGAACACCGCGCAACCGCACACGCTGCCCGCGCCCGCCGAGCCGCCGCAGCCCGCGAGGCGGCCAGGGGAGCGGACGGTCGAACTGGTCAACGTGTCCCGCTGGTACGGCAACGTGGTGGCCGTCAACGACGTGACGATGACCCTCGGCGCCGGGGTCACCGGCCTGCTGGGGCCGAACGGGGCCGGCAAGACCACGGTGCTGCACATGATGTCCGGCTTCCTGCCGCCGTCCCAGGGCAGTCTCACCGTGGGCGGCGCGCCGGCCTGGCGCAACCCCGAGGTGTACCGGGAACTCGGACTGGTCTCCGAGCGGGAGTCCGTGCACGGGTTCCTCACCGCCCGGGAGTTCGTCACCGCGAGCGCGAAGATGCACCGCCTCGCGCAACCCGAGGCGGCCGCCCGCCGGGCCATCGGGCTGGTCGAGATGACCGAGGCGCAGGACCGCCGGATCGGTACCTTCTCCAAGGGCATGCGCCAGCGCACCCGGGTAGCGGCCGCGCTGGTGCACGATCCCGCCGTCCTGCTGCTCGACGAGCCGTTCAACGGCATGGACCCGCGCCAGCGGCTGCACATGATGGAGCTGCTGCACGGCATGGGCGACGCCGGCCGCACGGTGCTGTTCTCCTCGCACATCCTGGAGGAGGTCGAGCAGGTGTCCGGCACGGTACAGGTGATCGTCGCGGGGCGGCTCGCCGCGTCCGGCGACTACCGGACCATCCGCCGCCTGATGACCCACCGGCCGCACGTGTTCGTCATCCGGTCCACCGACGACCGCCGGCTCGCGGTCGCGTTGATGAACGAGGAGTCCGTGGGCGGCATCGACCTCGACGCGGCGGGGCTGACGGTACGCGCGGTGGACTACGGCACCTTCACCCGCGCGCTGCCCCGGATAGCGCTGCGCGAGGGGATCCGGGTGCGCGCGCTCGTCCCGTCCGACGAGTCGCTGGAAAGCGTCTTCTCCTACCTTGTATCGGCCTGAGGGGCGAAATGAACCTGACCGTCGCCTGGATCACCGCCCGCGGGCTGTTCGGCCGCAGGCGCTTCCTGCTGCTGTTCCCGCTGCCCGTCATCGTGGTCGCCCTCGCCGTGCTGGGCCGCACCAGTGGCGTGGCCGCCTTCCACTGGGCCCTGCCGGTCATCGACGGCATCGGCTTCGCCGTGATGCTGCCGGTCACTGCGCTCATCGTCGGTACCGGCGTGCTCGGCTCGGAGATCGACGACGGGACGATCACGCACATCCTCGCGAAGCCACTGTCCCGCCGGGAGATCATCCTCGCGAAGCTGGCTGTCGCGGCCGGGGTCACCGCACTCACCACCGTGGTACCCATGTTCGTCGTCGGGCTGATCGTGGAATCGGCCCGGCTCGGCGCCGCGCTCGCGCTCGCGTCCGTGGTCGGAGCGCTCGGGTACAGCGCGGTGTTCCTGTCGCTGAGCCTGCTCACCCGGCGGCCGGTACTGGTCGGCCTGCTGTACGTGCTGCTGTGGGAGGGCGTGCTGGGCAACCTGCTCACGGGTACCCGGATCCTGTCCATCCACCAGTACGTGCTGACCATCGCCCACGAGACGGCGTCGGACAGGCTCCTGACGCAGCACGTGGGGCTGCCCGCCGCGATCCTGATGAGCGCGGTGTTCCTGGTCTGCGGCACGATCCTGGCCATCGACCGGCTCCGCTCGTTCACGGTCACCGGCGAGACGAGCTGACCGGCCGCGCCGCTGCTACATCGGTTCGCCGAGCGGCGCCTGGCAGAACCATCCACCGACAAGGTCGTGTACCGGGTCGGTGAGGTCCGGCTCGCCGTGCGCGGCGAGCCGGGCGGGCGCGAACCGCTCCGCGTCCTCGGCCGGCTCGTACCCGAGGGCACGCGCGCCCTCCAGCGACCACCATCGCCGGGTGTTGTCGGAGATCGCCCACACTGTGCGGTACCCGGGCGGCCGGCTGTCCAGGCACGCCTCGATGAGCCGCGCGGCGTCCTCGGGCGCCAGCCAGGTCGACAGGGCCCGCGCGTCCGGCGGCTCCTGAAAGCAGGTGCCGATGCGCAGCACGGTGATGTCGATGCCGAAGCGGCTGTGGTAGAGCGAGGCGAGCGACTCGATGGCCGCCTTGCTCCAGCCGTAGTAGGTGTCCGGCCGGGCCGGCATGTCGCCGGGCAGGCCGTCGGAGCCGGGCGGGACGTCGGCGCGGCGGTAGAAGCCGGCCGCGTGGTTGCTGGAGGCCAGTAGTACCTTGCCCACGCCGGCGTCCACGGCCGCGCGTAGCAGGTTGTGGGTACCGGCGACGTTGACCGCGAGCACGTCCTCGAACGACGCCTCGACACTGATCCCGCCGAGGTGCAGCACAGCGTCCATGCCCTGGCACGCCTTGGCGACGGCGTCGGCGTCGGTGACGTCGCAGGCGATGGTCTCCTCACCCGGCTGCGGATCGGGCGGCTCGCTCAGGTCCGCCAGGCGCAGCACGCGGCCCTCCCGGCGCAGCAGCGGTCGCAGCAGCCGGCCCATGTTGCCGGCCGCCCCGGTAACCAACAGCCGGTTCATGTATGTGTCGTTGTTGCCGCCGGCCACCCGCCCGCCACCCTCCACACGCTCTGCAAAAACCATCACATCGTATCCGACTTCGTTCAGCGTTCTGCCTGGCCTTCAGCGTGGAGGAACGGCAATTCCGACAGCCGATCGGGTTGCCTTTCGAACACTTCCCACCACGAATCCACTGCTATTCAGTTCACCTTTATGACTGCGGAAAGGAAACGCCGGCAAGCCCATTCGTCGTCTCATCGGGCGTCCGGTTCGGGGGTGCGCCCGGGTGCCACGAGAAAGTCGAAGTCGCATCCCGCGTCGGCCTGGAGGATGTGCGCTGCGTGCAGCGCGCCGTACCCGCGCGGGTACCGGTCGGGCGGCGGTGTCCACGCCGCCCGGCGGCGGGCCAGTTCCCGCTCCGGTACCAGCAGGTCCAGCCGCCGTCCCGCGGTGTCCAGCGAGACCAGGTCGCCGTCGCGTACCAGCGCCAGCGGGCCGCCCACGTGCGACTCCGGCGCGACGTGCAGCACGCAGGCGCCGTAGCTCGTGCCGCTCATCCGGGCGTCCGACACCCGCACCATGTCCCGCACGCCGCGCGCGAGCAGCCTGGCCGGGATCGGCAGCATGCCGTGCTCCGGCATGCCGGGCCCGCCCTTGGGGCCCGCCTCGCGCAGCACCAGCACGCTGTTCTCGTCGATGTCCAGTTCCGGGTCGTCGATGCGGGCCAGCAGGTCGGGGTACCCGTCGAAGACCACCGCCGGCCCGGTGTGCTGCAGCAGCCTCGGGTCGGCCGCGACGTGCTTGATGACCGCGCCGTCCGGGGCCAGGTTGCCGCGCAGCACGGCCAGGCCCGCCTCGGCCGCCACCGGGTTGTCCCGGTGCCGGATCACGTCGTCCTGGTAGATCTCGGCGCCCGCGATGGCGTCCCGCAGCGACTTGCCGGTGACCGTCGGCCGGTCGAGGTGCAGCAGGTCCTCCAGTTGGGCCAGCATCGCGCGCAGCCCGCCGGCGTAGTAGAAGTCCTCCATCAGCCAGGCGCCGCCCGGCCGGATGTTCGCCAGCACCGGCGTGCGCCGCGCCGCCTCGTCGAAGTCGTCCAGGGACAGCGGGATCCCGCCCCGTCGCGCCATCGCGATGAGGTGGATGACCGCGTTCGTCGACCCGCCCAGCGCCAGTACCGCGGTGACCGCGTCCTCGTACGCCTCCTCGGTGAGGATGCGCGACGGGCGGCGCTCGGCCCACACCATCTCGACCGCCATCCGGCCGCTGGCCGCCGCCATCCGGGGATGCCCGGCATCCGCGGCGGGGATCGAGGCGGCGCCGGGCAGGGTCATGCCGAGCACCTCGGCGGCCGACGTCATGGTGGACGCGGTGCCCATCGTCATGCAGTGACCGGGGGAGCGGGCAATGCCCTCCTCCAGTTCGCGCCACAGCTGGTCGTCGACCAGGCCGGCCCGCCGGTCGTCCCAGTACCGCCACATGTCGCTGCCGCTGCCGAGCACCTGCCCGCGCAGGTTGCCGCGCAGCATCGGGCCGGCCGGGACGAAGATGGCCGGCTGGTCCGCGCTGACCGCGCCCATCAACAGCGCAGGCGTCGTCTTGTCGCAGCCGCCCATCAGCACCACGCCGTCGACCGGGTAGGAGCGGATCAGCTCCTCGACCTCCATCGACAGCAGGTTGCGGTAGAGCATCGCGGTCGGCTTGGTGAACGTCTCGCCCGCGATGGCGCTCGCCGGCAGCTCGATCGGGTACCCGCCGGCCTGCCACACCCCCCGCTTGACCGCTTCGGCGCGGTCCTTGAGATGCAGATGGCAGGGATTGATCTCGCTCCACGTGTTGACGATGCCGATGACCGGCTTGCCCTCGTGCTCCTCGGCACCGATGCCGAGCTGGCGGGTACGGGCGCGGTGGCTGAAGGCACGCACGCCCTCCCCGCCGTACCACCGCTGGCTGCGCAGCGTCGTCATGACTCACTCCCCGCGGTGCTCGTCGGCCACCCGGGTGACGAGCTGGGTCGGGTTGACGAAGCGCAGCGCGACGACCAGCAGCACCAGCATGGTGAGCATGTAGAGCACGGCCATCGCGTCGCTGGCCTGTGGCGCCCGGATACCCGCGCCGTAGAAGGCGTTGTAGAGCGCGACGACCAGCGTCTGGCTCCCGGTACCGGCGGTCAAGTACGTCAGCTCGAACATGCCGACCGTACGCACGAGTACCAGCACGGCCGCCGCCAGGATCCCCGGTACCAGCAGGGGAGCCAGGATCCGCACGAACACCGACCAGGTACGCGCCCCGCACATCCGGGCGGCCGCCTCGATCTTCGGGTCGATCTGCTCGATGAACGGCGTCATGGTGAGCACCACGAACGGTACCGACGGCACCAAGTTCGCCAGGATCACCCCGGTCAGCGAGTTGGCCAGGTTGTACTTGTACAGCACGGTCGCCAGCGGGATGCCGTAGGCGATCGGCGGCACCATGACCGGCAGCAGGAACACGACCATCACCAGCCGCTTGAACGGGAACGTGCGGCGGGCGAGCACGTAGGCCGCCGGTACCCCGATGACGGCGGCGATGACCACGACGGCGAGCGACACCTCGAGCGTCACCATGAGCACGTGCCCGAGGTCGAACTCGTGCCACGCCTCGACCCAGTACTGGGTGGTGTACCCGTTGGGCAGCCAACTGTCGAACCACTGCGTGGAGAACGACTTGACCACCACCGAGCCGACGATGCCGGCCAGGTTGACGAAGAAGAAGGCCACCACCGCCCAGGTGATCCAGGACAGCGGCCGCATCACGATCCTGCGCCGGGCGCCGACCACGGTCAGCGCTGAAGGCTCCACATCGGACGGTGGCAGGCCGGCGGAGATGGTCGTCATCCCTTACCTCCCGAGGAGCCGCGGTAGAGCCGCGCGCGGCCGAACAGCACGACCGAGATGACGATCAGCATGACCGCCGCCATGACCATGGCGATCGCCGACGCCTTGGAGTAGTCGTACTCCTGGTATGCCGCGTCGTAGGCGGCGATCGATATCACATGGGTCTTCCCCTCGCCGTCGCCGAGCAGGACCGCCGACGGGAACACCGAGAAGGCCAGCACGAAGTTGAGGCAGAACGTCATCGCCAGGCCCGGGGCCAGCAGCGGCAGCGTGATGTCCCGGAACCGCTTGAACCAGCCCGCGCCCAGCACCGCCGCCGCGGACTCCAGGCTCGGGTCGATGCCGGACAGGTAGGACAGGGTCAGCAGGAAGGCGAACGGGAACCCGCTGATGATCAGCGACAGCATGACGCCCCAGTAGTTGTGCAGCAGTGGTACCGGGTGGTCCACGTCGGTCAGGTGCAGACCCATGAGTACCCGGTTGAGCCAGCCGGTGCCGCTGAAGTACTCGATCATCCCGGTCGCGGTCAGCACGGTGCCCAGCGTGATCGGGATGACCAGTGCGGTGGTCAGCAGCCGCTTGCCGCGCACCCGGCCGCGCAGCCGGTAGGCGAGCGGGATGGAGGCCAGCACGTTGATGAGCGCCGCCGGCAGCCCGATCTTCAGGGTGATCCAGATCGTGTCGCGCTGGTACGGGTCGGAGAAGAACTGCTTGTAGTTGTAGAACATGTCGTTCGTCTTGTGTGACGGCAGTGGCTGGAACGACAGGCCGAGGCCGTAGGCGAACGGGTAGATGAACAGGGCCACCAGGAACACCACGCCGGGCAGCAGGAGCAGCAGCGTCCGGTCGATGCCCCGCTCGGCCAGCCGGTGGGACAGCGCCGGGCGCCCCGACGCGGTGTTCCGCGCCGGGGCCGGCGTCATGACCGACGTCATGACGGGGTCACCTCGTGCTCGCGATCGTGCTCGGCGCCGCGCGCCGCGCCGACGTCGGGCACCGAAGTACCCGCCACCCCGGCCGAGGGGCCCGCCGCCTCCTCGGCCGGGGGGCCGTCTGTTGCGCCGTCGGGGAAGACCAGTACCCGTTCCCGGGGTACCCAGACCGCGACGGTGTCGCCGCGGCTGACCCGGGCCGGCGTGCGCAGCAGCAGCGCCTGCCCCTGCGGCAACCGGGCCTGTACCGCCAGTTCCCGCCCGTGGTACTCGACGACCTCGATGCCGACGTCCACCCGGTTCGTCTCACCCGCCGGTGGATCGCCGACCACGAAGTCCTCGGGCCGGACGGCGACGATGGCCGGCCCGCCGCCGACCTCGCCGCGCGTCATGCCGGTCAACTCCATGCCGTGCCCGGTGGCCGTGGCCAGTCCGCCGCCGCCACCCGTCACCGTCATCGGCAGCAGGTTGCGGTACCCCATGAAGCCCGCCACGTACGCGTTGGCCGGCGACCGGTACAGCTCCTCGGGGGTACCCACCTGCTGCACCACGCCCTCGCGCAGCACGACCAGGCGGTCGGCAAGCGACAGCGCCTCCTCCTGGTCGTGCGTCACATAGACCGTGGTGAGCCCGAGCGACTGGTGCAGGCGACGGATCTCCGTGCGCATGTCCAGCCGCAGGGCGGCGTCCAGATTGGACAGTGGCTCGTCCATCAGGACCAGTGGCGGTTCGATCACGACGGCCCGGGCGATGGCCACCCGCTGCTGCTGCCCGCCGGACAGTTGGCCCGGCAACCGGTCGGCGTACTGCGGCAACTGCACCAGGCGCAGCGCCTCGTCCACCCGCCGCCGGGTCTCCGATCTGCTCACGCCCCGCATGCGCAGTCCGAACCCGACATTGCGGCGTACCGACATGTGCGGGAACAGCGCGTAATTCTGGAAGACCATGCCGAACCCGCGCCGCTCCGGCGGCAGCGTGTCGACGCGCCTGTCGTCCAGCCAGATGCCGCCGCCGGACAGCGGCAGCAGTCCGGCCAGGCAGTTGAGCGCGGTGGACTTGCCGCAGCCCGAGGGGCCGAGCAGCGCCACGAACTCGCCGCCCGCGATGTGCAGATCCAGCGCGTCCAGCACCACCTTGTCGCCGAAGCGACGGGTGACCTTCTCCAGACGCAGGTGATCGAACCGCCGGTCACTCACTCCTGCTCGCCTCCGCGCTCGCTCCGCTTCTCGAGCCTGGCGGCCCTGCGATGCTCATTCGCTGTCGGCTCGGTCATTTCTTGGCCGCACCGATCTCCTGGTCCCACTTGGCGAACGCCGCGACCTGCTGGTCCGCCGGCAGGGACTGTTCCTGCGGGTTGTTGGCGATGAGCGCGTCGTACTCCGGCCGACCGTGCTGGTTGATGGCGTCCTGGCTGGCCTGCGGGGCCATCGAGAGCGTCACGCCCTTGACCGCCGGGCCGGGGTAGAAGTAGCCCTTGTCGTAGGCGATGGCCTGCTGCTCCGGGGTGAGCATGAACTGGAGCAGGTTGATGATGGCCGAGAGCTTGTCCGAGCTGATTCCCTTGGGTACCACCGCGTACTGCGCGTCGTTGACCCAGTGGAAGCCCTTCAGCGTGGTGATCTTCACGGTGTCCGGCACGGTGCCCAGGACCCGCGGGTTGATGTCCCACCCGGTGGTGCTGGCGATCATGTCGACCGTGCCCTTGCCGAGGTTGGTCATCGTGTTACCGGTACCCGACTCGTACGGCGCGGTGTACTGGCCCAGCTCCTTGAGGTAGGCCCAGGTCTTGTCCCAGCCGGTGGTCGGGTTCTTCGGGTCGCTGTCGCCGAGGATGTAGGGCAGGCCCATCAGGAACGTACGGCCCGGCCCGGAGTTCTTCGGCACCGCGTACTGGAACCGGCCCGGGTGCGCCTTCGCCCACGCGAGCAGTTCGTCCGTGGTGGTCGGCGGGTTGGTCACCTTGGCCGGGTTGTACTCCAGCAGCGGCCCCGACGGGTACTCGACCAGCTCCACGCCGTACCCCTGGGCCAATTCCTGCATCTTCGCGGCCGGGTCGGTGTAGTTCTTCATGTTGGTCAGTCGGGAGTCGAAGTCCGGCGTGATCTTCGTGAACAGATCGCCCTGGATGCCCGCCGACAGGCCGTCGGTACCGGTGAGCACCAGGTCGATGTCCAGCCGGCCCGCGTCCTCCTCGGCCTTGAGCTTTCCGGCGAGGTCCGGCGCCTTGCCGGTGGAGGTCGTGATCTTGCTGACGATGTCCGAATGCGCCTTGACGAAGTTGTCCAGCATGCCCTTCGTCAGCTGCAGGTTGCCGGCCACGTCAAGGATGTTTAGGGTCACCGGTGAGGCCGGCTTGGTGGGGATAGAGCTGACCGGTTCCGGTGCCGCGGTGTTGCCCTTCGGCGCGCCGCACGCGGTGGCCGCGAGCGCGACGACCGCCGTTGCGGCGACGAGCCCGACTCCGAACCGGCGAGCGCCGGGGGCGGAGCCGGGACTGCGTGTTCCAGAGTCACCCATGTCGGGCACTCCCCTTCCCAGGGGTGAGCGGCGTCGCCCTTAGGCGTACGCCTGCGGGTGGTCGATGAAGTCCGACCGTGCGGGCGTGCCGGGGGCCGGCACGGACACGGTCTCCTCAGCGGACGGATGGGCGGCTGCGGTCGTCGCCCTGACGATCAGGTTCGTACTGAGCTCTCGGTAGGGCCCGGTGCCGTCCTCGGCACCGTCGATGCCGGCCAGCAAAAGGTCGACGGCGGCCCGGCCGCCGGCCTCCATCGGCATGGCGACAGTGGTGAGCGGGGGTGCGCACACGGCCGCGTAGAGCAGGTTGTCGAAGCCGACAACGCTCATCTCCTGCGGTACCGCGACGCCCCGGTCGGCGAGCCGGGACAGCACGCCGAGCGCCATCAGGTCGTTGTACGCGATGATCGCGCTGACTCCCTCGGCCAGCGCCAGGTCGGCGGCCTGCACCCCGCCCTCGAACTTCGGCTCGAACGGTCCGAAGTCGACGATGGTGATGCCGTTGCGCGTCGACGCGGAGCGCAGGCCGCGCCGGCGCTCGCGGTTGGACCAGGCGTTGTGGGGTCCGTTGAGGTACGCGCAGCGCTGGTGGCCCAGCGCCGCCAGGTGCTCGACGACCTGGCGCATGCCGCCGGCGCTGTCCATCAGCGCGGCCGGGACGTCGCGCAGCCGCCGGTTCAGCAGGGTCAGGGAGGTGACCCCGGCCAGTGCCCGCAGTTGCGCGTCCGAGGAGAAGGGCGCGCACATGACGACGCCGTCGACCTGCCGGGCCATCGCCCGTACCAGCGCCTCCTCGGCCATCGGGTCCTCCTCGCCGTCGGCGAAGAAGACCGCGTACCCGCTCTGCCGCGCCCGCGCCTGTACCCCGCGCAGCACGCCGGTGTAGAACGGGTTGTTGAGGTCGGGTACCACGATGCCGATGTTGCCGGTACGCCCGGTGATCAGGCTCCGGGCGGCCGGGTTGGGCTGGTAACCGAGTTCCTTGGCCGCGGCCAGCACACGGTCCCGGGTCGTGCCGCGCACCAGGTGGGACGCACTCAGCGCGCGGGACACCGTGGACGCGGAGACCTGGGCCCGGCGAGCGACGTCATGGATGGTTACCGGCATTGCACTCCTCGCGTACCAGTTGCTGACCGGAGCCTGCAAACGTTTGTGGCAGAGTCAAACCCCGATCCACCCCCCGCGTCAAGAGTTCGGTTAAGACGATCTTTCCGGATCGTTTCGCCGGTACTCGCCGCAGCATTCTGACCTCAACGCGTTCCGCCCCGCAGCCCCGATTTTCCATCCGGCGGAGTGTCCTATTGACGATCCTGAGCGCCGGCCGCTACACCTCTGCAATGGTTTGCGCAGCGGCGCGTACCACCCCTGTTCCACGCTCGGCGCATCGACGTCGACGGTTGCCCACCGTCGCCCACATCGCCGCGCGCCACCACGTCGCGGGTCTGTGACGCCCACCCGCCAGGACCGTCCCCGGTGCCGGTCCGCGACGCAGCACCAATTCCCAGGGCGGTAGGCGCCTGCGCCCCGTCCCGGTACCCCCATGGAGGCGTCCGTGTACCACCAGAACTTCAACCCGACCGGCCACCTGTGGCTGTCGGCCCTACTGGCGGCGTTACCCCTGCTCGCACTGCTCGGTCTGCTCGGTGGCCTGCGCTGGAGGGCGCACTGGGCGGGACTCGCGTCGCTGGTCGTCGCGGTCCTGGTCGCCGTCCTCACGTACAAGATGCCCGTCGGCGACGCGCTCGACTCCGGCCTGTACGGCGCGGCCCGCAGCGTGCTGCTGGTCCTCTGGATCACGTTCAACGCGATCTGGATCTACAACATGACCGTGGAGACCGGCTACTTCGCGGTGCTCCGCAGGACCTTCGCCCGCATCAGCGACGACCGGCGGGTACAGGCGATCGTCATCGCCTTCTGCTTCGGCGCGCTGATCGAGGCGCTGGCCGGCGGCGGGTCGCCGATCGCCATCTGCGCGGTCATGCTGATCGCGATCGGGTTCAACCCGCTCAAGGCGGTGGCCCTGGCCCTGGTCGCGGACACCGCGCCGGTGGCCTTCGGCGGCCTGGGCAACCCGATCACCATCCTCGGCTCGTCGACCAAGCTCAGCGCCGATACGTTCGGCGCGATGGCCGGCCGGCAGACCTCGATCCTGGCGGTACTGATCCCGTTCGTCCTGCTGCTCATCGCGGACGGTGCCCGCGGCCTGCGCCAGGCGTGGCCGGCCGCCCTGACCGCGGGCCTGACGTTCGGCATCTCGCAGGCCGTGTTCTCGTCGCTCAACTACAAGCTCTGCGACGTGTACGCCGCGCTCCTCTCGGCCGCGGCGCTGCTGC
>CAZYCD010000122.1:0-14194 GCA_964645345.1 uncultured Micromonosporaceae bacterium | reverse complement strand
CCGGCGAGCTCGCGCTGCAGTGCAGCGAGGTCGGTGTTCGGGGAGTGGTACTTCAGCTCCCGGGCCACCTTTGTCTGCTTGGCCTTAGCTCGGCCGCGCCCCATGGCTCGACCCCCTCGCACAGAATTACGGGGCAGCCCATTCCAGACGCGCCCCGATGACTACAGGCATCTCTCGTGGCTCATACGGTACATGTCGAGAGCCAGGTTCGGCACCTCGGCCCACCGCCATCCGGTCCTTACCTGCCACCCCGGCGCCCCGGTCCGGCGGAGGGGCTCCGCCGGGCCGGGACTGCAGGACCGTTAGAGCCGGATGGTACGCAATCGGCCGACCTCGGCCATCCTCCGCTCGGCCAGCCGGTCCGCCGCGACGGCCGGTGGTACCCCCTCCGCGTCGGCCAGGGCCAGGATCTGCCCGGTCGTCTCGAAGATCTTCATCGCGCGCAGCTTGGCCCGGTCGAAGTTGAAGCCCTCGATCTCGTCGGCGACCTGGATCACCCCGCCCGCGTTGACCACGTAGTCAGGCGCGTAGAGGATGCCCCGGTCGGCGAGCACCTTGTCCATCCCGGGGTGGGCGAGCTGGTTGTTGGCGGCGCCGGCCACGATCTCCGCGCGCAGGATCGGTACCGTCCGGTCGTCCAGGGCGCCGCCGAGGGCGCAGGGCGCGTAGACGTCCATCTCCGAGCGGATCAACGCCTCGGTGTCCTCCACGAGCCTGATCTGCGGAAAGGCCTCCCTGGCCCAGTCCATGGCGCGCGGCGACACGTCCGTCGCGAGTACCGTCGCGCCGTCCTCGATCAGGTGCGCGGCCAGATGGCGGCCGACCTTGCCCAGCCCGGCGATGCCCACCGTACGGCCGGCCAGCGACGGCCCGCCCCACCGGTGCGCCGCGGCGGCGCGCATGCCCTGGAAGACCCCGAGGGCGGTAAGGATCGACGAGTCGCCCGCCCCGCCGTGCTCGACGCTGCGCCCGGTCACGTACCGCGTCTCCCTGGCGACCAGGTCCATGTCCTGCACGTAGGTGCCCACGTCGCAGGCGGTGTAGTAACGACCGCCCAGGGAGGCCACGAACCGGCCGTAGGCGCGCAGGAGGGGCTCGGACTTGTCCCGGTCCGGGTCGCCCCAGATCACCGCCTTGCCGCCGCCGTGGTCGAGCCCGGCGAGGGCGTTCTTGTACGCCATGCCGCGCGACAGCTCCAGCACGTCGTGCAGGGCGTCGTCCTCCGAGGCGTACGGGTAGAACCGGGTACCGCCGAGGGCCGGACCGAGGGCGGTGGAGTAGATCGCGATGATGGCCCGCAGGCCGGACTGCTTGTCCTGACAGAAGACGACCTGTTCGTGGCCGGTGTCGCTGGTGAACACGCCCATCTGGCGCACACTCCCTCGTGGGGCTCGTGTCTGGGTACCGGCAGGGGTGTTTGCCGGTTAAAAGGAGCCTAGTGCGGCCGAAGGCGCCGCTCCCGGTGAGGATCAGCCGGTAGCGAACAGCTGTTGCCCAGGCGGCAGCAAACTCCGGTCCGGCGTGGCACGATCCGTGCGTGCCCTCGAACTTTGCCGCCTACCTTCGGGTGTACGAGCCGTTGACCGCTTTCGACCGTGAGCGGCAGGTGTACTGGCGCCGGTACGTGAAGGAGGGCCGGGCGATCGGTCCCCTGGACGGCCCCGGCCGGCAGCGCAGCGTGGTGCTGGAGGCGCTGGGCGCGGGCTGGACGCGGCTGCCCGACCTGCCGGACGAGGCGTACGTCCTGGAGACCGACGAGACTCTGCTCATCTGCCCGTGGAACCTGCGCTTCCGGGTCGCGGAGGCCGCCCTGTCCGCGCGGGACGGGGTGCCGGCCGTGCTCGCCGACGCGTTCGTGCCGCCGATACTGGCGGGGCTGGCGAGGACGGTGGTGGAGGATTGGCGCAGCGGGGCGAAGGTCCTCGAGCAGGGCATGCCGCGGGTACACGAGCAGATCTCCACGTGGGGCGTGCCGCTGCGCTGGTTCGTCTTCGTGGACCTGGCGGAGAAGCAGCTGTCCACCCGGCCCGGCCGCCGGGTGCTGCGGTACCGGACGGAGATCTCCAAGGCCAGGCGGCGGGCGCACCGGGCGCACTCGGTGCTGCGCAAGGCGCTCGGCGACGCCCCCATCACCGAGGCCGTGGAGGAGAGCACCCGGTGGCTGGAGGAGTTCCACCCGCGGTCGCTGGTCGAGTTGGACTACTCGGGCCTGGTGTCTCTTCTGTCGGATGACGCACTCAGTGAGGATGACTCTCCGGGCCTCGTCGCCGCCGGACTGAGCGGGCTGGCCAACGGAGACGCGGACTCGGCGACCGAGGCGTACGAGCAGCTCGTGGCGCGCTGGCGGGCCGTCCAGTTACTGGAGAGGTGCAACTAAAGGCGAGGTTGGCTCGTATCTGACCGCTTACGTTGAGTGGCAAAGTCGTCCAAATAAGACATCATCTGCCGTATAAAGTACGGAAAAATCAGTCATTCATCATCCGTCCATCCACGGACCTTCAGCCGTTCGGTCCATGTCGGACATGCGGGACTAGCCGGACCATGGAAACCGCGCCGGCCGGACGCAACGGCGAGGCGGCAGAGATGGCCGCGCAACCCGGGCCGCCGTTGACAGACACCTGTGGAGGAGTACCGATGGCATCGCGTACGCACGAGCCAGAGCCGCTGCTGACCCCGGCCGAGGTTGCGTCGATGTTCCGAGTCGACCCGAAGACGGTGACCCGGTGGGCGAAGGCGGGCAAGCTCAGCGCCATTCGCACGCTCGGCGGCCACCGGCGGTACCGCGAGTCGGAGGTTCGGGCCCTGCTGCAGGGGCAGATCCCCCAGCAGCGCCAGGGCGACTGAACCCGCCACCGGCCTGGGGATCTGGCGAGACGTATCAGGGACGGCGCACCCACTGCCGGGTGCGACCGTCCCTGAGGCGTCTCAGCGCCGCGGAGCTTGTCGGAGCGGCGCCCGGTCAGCGCTTGTCAGCCGGTACCGGCGTCCGTCAGGGTGATCGCGTAGCTGACCGTGGAGTCCGGGCGCCGCTCCGCCCGGCGGGTGATCAGCCAGCCCTGTAGCCGGTACTTGCGCCGGATCAGCGCGCGTACCGTGGCGTTCTCCTCGCTCGACAGCAGCCTGGCCCGGCCGCTGACGGCCTCGCCGAGCACCCGGCCCCGGAAGGTGCACGGCGCCACGGTCACCGCCTTGTTGCGCCGCAGCCGCTTGACCTTGCCGGTACCGGCGCCGGTCCACACGGCGATCCCATCCTCGTACCCGACCAGCCACACCGGGGTGGCCACGGGCGTGCCGTCCTTGCGGAAGGTGGTCAGCGACACGTAGCGCTGGCCGCTCAGGGGCTTCGTCACGGCCTCATTGTGGCTCGCCGAACCACCGGCGGTCAGAGCCCGGCCGTCAGCCGCCCGTACGCCTCGTCCCGCAGCTCGGCCAGGGGCCGCCGCCCGCCCGTGGACTCGAAGACGGTCAGTGCCGCCTTGAGCGAACCGGTCGCGGCCGCGGCGAGCAGCTGAGGGTGCAGGTCGGCGGGGGCGGTGCCGGTGCGCTCCGCGACCTCCTCCGCGATCACCTCGTGCAGCTGCTGGAACAGCATGTGGTACGTGCCGCCGAGCTCGGGCATCCGGTCCAGCAGGCGTAGCCGCTGCAGAACCTGGCGCTGCTGCTCCGGGTCGTCCAGCTCCATCGCGCCGAGCGCGGCGCCGACCGCCTCGACCGGCGACTCGGCGTCCGGGCGGGCCCGCAGCGCGGCGCGCAGCCGGGCCGCGATGTCCAGCGCGACGTCGCCGAAAAGAACGTGCTGCTTTGACTGGAAGTACCGGAAGAACGTCCGGACCGCGACGTCCGCCGCTTCGGCGATGTCGTCGATGGTGGTCTGCTCGTAGCCCCGTTCCGCGAACAGCCGCAGCGCGGCGGCCTCGAGCGCGGCGCGCGTCTCGATCTTCTTTCGTTCGCGCCGTCCGGGTGCCGCCGTTTCCGGCGGAGGCCCCACGGCTTCCGACCGGGCTGGCGCGGCATTCACGGGCACCACCCTCTCATTTTGGCACGCCGGCCGGTTGACAGACATGTCATGATGTGACAGATGGCATCTAGTGCCAGTAGGCATTGCTTGCCATGCTGCACTCGTTGCCACATGGGGAGGCGGCCATGTTCGAGCGTCTCGGTCGGGTCGTAACCCGCCGTCCGTGGTGGGTCATCGCCGGCTGGGTGGTGGCCGCCGTCGCGACGGTCCTGCTTGCGCCGGGGCTCGGCGCGGTCACCAATGCCGACCAGGCGGCGTTCCTGCCCTCCGGTGCCGAGTCCGCGCGGGCGGCCGCGCTCGCCGCCACAGACCTGCCCGGGGCGACCCGGGTCAGCGCGGTCGTCGTGGTGATCCGGCCCGCTGGCACGCTGTCCGGCGACGACACGGCCACCATCGCGCGCCTCGCGGGCGTGCCCAAGCCCGAGGGCGTCACCGGGATCAGCTTCGACCCGGCGACCGGGATCTCCTCCGACCGGCGGGTCGCGCTGCTGGTCGCCGGCTTCGCCGGTCCGGCCGAGCGGGCGGACACCAGGGCCGCCGTGGCCACCCTCCGGCACGAGGTGGCGCGGGAGCTGGCCGGTACCGGACTGTCGGCGGCGATCACCGGCCAGGCCGCGGTGGTCGCCGACAACACAAGAGCCTTCGGCCACGCGACCACCATCGTCGCCGTCGCCACCCTGGCCCTGATCCTCCTGCTGCTCCTGCTGCTCTTCCGCAGCCCGGTCGCCGCCCTGCTGCCGCTGCTCGCGGTCGGAGTGGTCTATGCGATCACCACCGGGCTCGTCGCGCTCGCCGCTGAGGCGCTGCACGTCCAGGTCGGCCAGGAGTTGCCGACGATGCTCACCGTCGTGTTGTTCGGGATCGGTACCGACTACGTGCTGTTCCTGCTGTTCCGGTACCGGGAGCGGCTGCGGGCGGGCGAGTCGCCCGCGGAGGCGATCGTCGCCGCGGTGGGTCGGGTCGGCGAGGCGGTCGGCTGCGCCGCGCTCGCCGTCATCGCCGCGTTCGGGGCGCTGGTCCTCGCGGTGCTCGGCTTCTTCCGGACCCTCGGGCCCGCCCTGGCGCTCGGCGTGGCGGTCATGCTGCTCGCGGCGCTGACGCTGGTACCGGCGGTGGTGCGGGTACTGGGCCGGTTCGCCTTCTGGCCGGCCGGCGGGGCGGCGGCGCGACCGGCCCGGGTGTTCCCGGCAGTCGGGCGGCTCGTGGGCCGGCGACCGGGCGTGGTGCTCGCCGGCGGCGTGCTGCTGCTCGGGGCGGCCGCGTCCGGGCTGGCCGCGCTGCACCCCAGCTACGACCCGATCCGGCAACTGCCGTCCGGTACCGAGTCAGGGCGCGCGTTCCGGGACCTGTCGACCGGCTTCCCGGCCGGTGCGCTGAGCCCCACCATCGTCTACCTGCACGCCGGGGTGCCGCTCGACGGCCAGCAGGTGGCCGCGTTCACCGCGCGGCTGGCCGCGGTACCCGGGGTGGCCGCCCCGCTGGCACCACAGTCCTCAGTGGACGGTCGCACGGTCGCGGTACCGGTTGTGCTGTCCGCCGCGCCGTACTCTCCGGACGCGATGAACCTGGTGGCCGGCCCGCTGCGGGACGCGGCGCGGCGGGCGGCCCCGTCCGGTACCGGTGTGCTGGTGGGCGGGCAGACGATGGCCTACGCCGACGTCCGGGCGGCGACCGACCGCGACCTGCGGGTGATCTTCCCGGTCGCGGCGGCGCTGTTCGTGCTGATCCTGGCCGGCCTGCTGCGAGCGCTGCCCGCGCCCGGCTACCTCGTGGTGCTCGTCGTGGCCGGCTTCGCCGCGGCGCTCGGCGCGGCGGCCGCGCTGTTCCGCGGCGACCTGGCGTTCAGCATCCCGATCGTTCTGTACTTGTTCGTGACCGCCATCGGCACGGACTACAACATCCTGGTCACCGCGCGGCTGCGCGAGGAACTCCGGGAGGGGCGGCCACCCCGCGAGGCGGCCTCGCTGGCCGTGGCGCACGCGGGCCCGTCCGTGGCGGCGGCCGCGGTGATCCTCGCCGGTACCTTCGGCGCCCTGCTGATCTCCGGCGTCCCGTTCTTCGTACAGGTCGGGTTCGCCGTGACCCTGGGCATCGCGCTGGTCGCGTTCGTGGTGTCCACGCTGCTCGTACCGGCGGTCAGCGCGCTTGCCGGGCGGGCGGCGTGGTGGCCGGGCCGCCCGGCAGGTGCGCGAATGGGGCTCAGATCTCCGGCGCGTGACCACCGTCGCCGTTCACGATCTGGTCCGGCGTACCGTCCTGATCCAGGTCGACCATGGTGATGTCGACCCGGCCGTCGCCGTCGGTGTCGAACTGGAACAGGTCGGCCTTGCCGTCGCCGTCGGTGTCCGTGGCCCACACGTCGGCCTTGCCGTCGTGGTTGGTGTCGGCGGCGATCAGGTCGTTGCGCTCGTCGCCCCGGGTCTCTACGGTCTCGCCCTCAGTCATCGTTGTCCTCTCGCGGATTTCGGGTTGCTGCCGGGGTTCACCGTAGGCCCCCGGGCGTGTCGGGGCGAGTCGTGCGACCAGGTAGCGTCCGCAGTCATGGAGTCGGTGGAACAGACCTCGCCGGGCAACATGGCGGACTTGCTGGGCGGGGCCAACGCGTTGGGCGACCGGATGGGCATCACGCTGCTGGAGACCACGCCGGAGCGGGTCGTCGGCACGATGCCCGTGGAGGGCAACACCCAGCCGTACGGTCTGTTGCACGGCGGTGCGTCCTGCGTGCTGGCCGAGACGCTGGGCTCGGTCGGGGCCGCCCTGCACGCGGCGGCCACGCACGGCGGGATCGCGGTCGGCGTGGACATCAACGCCACCCACCACCGCTCGGCCCGGTCCGGCCTGGTCACCGGGGTCGCCACCGCGATCCACCTGGGCGGTACCGCGGCCACCTACGAGATCGTGATCACCGACGAGCACGGTGCCCGAATTTGCACTGCCCGACTGACCTGTCTGCTGCGTCGCCCCGCTTGACCCCGGCGCTTAGGCTCCGATTGTGGTGAGCGGGCCGGCGAGCGAGGCGTACGACGACGCGGAGACCGTCCTGCGCCTGGCGTTGCACGAGGACCGCGAGGCGGTTGCCGGTACGTTCCGGGACGTCGTCCACCGCTCCGGCGTGGCCGGCGCCTACGACGTCGCCGTCTGCCTGGCTGCGGCGATGGTCGGCGACGGCGCCCGGGGCGGCGGCTGGACGCTGGAGTTTCCGGACATCGACCAGGCCGACTACGACGCGCGCTGGGTCGCCCGGTTCGTCAGCGCCTACGTCAACGCCGACCGGCCGACCGGTGAGGCGCTGTTCGGGGCGGCGCTGGCCGACGGGCACCTGCGGGAGTGCCTGGTGACGCTGGCCGGCTCGGCGGTGGCGACGCTGCGCCGCCGCGCCTGAGCCGCTCGTCGAACGCTGGTCAGAGCCTGCGGTACATGACGTGCAGGGCGGTCGAGCCGTGCACGGGGTGGCGGAAGGCGTCGGGCACCGTACCGACGATGGTGAAGCCGAGCGAGCGCCACAGGTGGATGGCCTTGGCGTTGGTACCGACGACCGCGTTGAACTGCATGGCCGTGTAGCCCGCCTCGGCGGCCCGGCCGAGGATCCGCTCGGCAAGCCGCCGGCCCACCCCGCGCCCGGCCACCGCCGCGTCGACCATGAAGGCGGCGTTCGCCACGTGGTCGCCGAGGCCGGGCTGGTTAGGCTTCAGCAGGGCGGTACCGACGACGGTCCGGCCCTCGACGGCGACCCAGACCTCTGCCGGCGGCGGCAGCATCCACAGGTCGTGCGCCGCGGCCTCGCCGGTCTCCGGCGCCCAGGTGTAGGTGTCGCCGGCCGCGACAATCCGGTGCCAGATCGGCCATATCGACGGCCAGTCCGTGTCTGTCGCCGGCCGGGTGTCCATGATTGGCATCGTGCCGCAGCGGAAATGGCCGCGTCCTGTCGGGGGGTCGGCATATTGTGACGGCATGGTGGAGTCGGGGCTGTCGTTCGACTGGGCGCTGCGGGACGGCGTGGCCAGGCTGGTCGTCGCCGGCGAGGTCGATCTGACCAGCGCGGACGCGCTGACCGGCAGGGCGCTCGCGCTGCTGGAGGACGGGCCCGAGCAGCTCGTCCTGGACATGTCCGGCGTCACATTCTGTGACTCCGCCGGCCTCAACGCGCTGTTCCGGGTCTATGCCCGCGCCGAGGAGAAGGGCGCACGGCTCACGCTGACGAGCCTCAACGCGCCGGTCTACCGGGTCCTCGACGCGACCGGCGCGACGACCGTGCTGACCATCGATGCCGATCCGGCCTGACGGCCGGGGCCGGGCTCCCGAAGGTCCGCGGTACGTCCTCTGATCATCCAGAACTTCGCTCCGGCGGTGTCGGAGATCTTTCTCGGCGTCGCCCCAGCCGCTGTCGGGTTGCGACAATGCTCCTGCACCCGACCGTTCATCAGTGGTGGCCGCGCTCACGGCGTTACCGCAAGGAGCAGGCAATGCCAAGGTTGTCCCCGACCGCGACCCGCGGGTTGGTGTGTGTGGCAACCACGCTCGGCCTGGCCGCCGGCGGGTTGACCGCTGCCGTCACCGCGCACGCCGCAAGTTCGGCCGGCTTCGTCCAGCAGGCGACCGCACACGGTACCGGCGCCAGCCTCCCGGTGACTCTGCCCGCGGCGACCCTGGCCGGCAACCGGCTCGTCGTCGAGGTCGGCATCTGGGCCTCGAAGTCCCCGACCGCCGCGTCGGTGACCGACAACGCTGGCGACCACTTCACCAAGCTGCTCAGCTACACCGCTGCCGACCACACCGAGATGAGCGTGTGGTCCGCGCCGGTCGCCACCGGGGGTACCCGACCGACCGTCACGGCGACCCCGACCTCCTCAGCCGACGTGGGCGTTGTGGTCCTGGAGTACTCCGGACTGTCCACCGTGGACGGTACCGGTGTCCTGGACGTCGAGGCGCACGCGTCGGGTACCACCGGCGCGGCGGCCACGGTCAGCTCCGGTACCACGGCGGCCGCCACAGTGGACGGCGACCTGGCGCTCGGGCTCTACGTGGACTCCGGGTTCCACGCGACGCTCACCGCGGGCGCCGGGTACACGCAGCGGGCAAACAACTCGCCGCAGAACGACATGGAGCTGCTCGCCGAGGACCGGACGGTACCGGCCGGTACCGGGGTGTCGGCCACGGCCGGTACCGGCGGGTCGACCACCTGGCTGATGGCGGTACTGCTGTTCAAGGCGACCGGAGTCACCCCGTCCCCGACCCCGACGGCGTCCCCGACGGTACCGGCGGCGCCGGGCGGGGTGACCGCGGTCGCCGGTGACGCCTCTGCCACGGTGACCTGGTCGGCACCGAGCGACGGCGGCAGCCCGATCACCGGCTACACGGTCACGCCGTACATCGGCGGGGTGGCCCAGTCGCCGGTGACCGTGACCGGCGCGCCGCCGCCCACCACCGTGACCGTCAGCGGCCTGACCAACGGCACCGCGTACACCTTCCGGGTAGCGGCCAGCAACGCGGTCGGCACCGGACCGACGTCGGCCGCGACCGCGCCGGTGACGCCCGGGCCGTCCCCGGGCGGCTCGTGGGGCGCGCTGCAGACCTGGCCGATCGCGGCGCTGTCCAACACGCTGCTCTACAACGGCACGATGGTCGCCTGGGACGGCTGGCAGCAGCCGCAGCCCTCGGTGGTCATGAACGCCCTGTCGCCGACGACGTTCACCACCGTCAACGCACCCGACAGCGTGTTCTGCGACGGGGGGGCGACGCTGCCGGACGGGCGGCTGCTCGTGGTCGGCGGGTACGGCCGGCTGACCACCGGGAACCTCGGCATCCCGGACACCTCCATCTTTGACCCGCAAACCAACACCTGGTCGCGGGTCGCCGACATGCACTCCCCCCGCTGGTACCCGTCGGTTGTCGAACTGGCGGACGGCCGGTACCTGGCGGTCAGCGGCAACACCACCTCCGCCACCCTGTGGGCCGACACCCCGGAGGTCTACGACCCGGCCACCAACACCTGGACCCTGCTGTCCGGCATCTCGACCCCGCAGGTCCACGAGGACGAGTTCCCCTTCTCGTACCTGCTGCCCAGCGGGAAGGTCTTCACCATCGGCCCGAACGAGGACAACTCGTTCCTGCTCGACGCGGCCGCGCAGACCTGGACCCCGGTCGGCGGCGCCAGTGGTGTCCACAATGGATCGTCGGTCATGTACCGGCCGGGCAAGGTGCTCTACACCGGCGGCGGCGTGAACATCAACGCCGCCGGGCCGTCGTTCAACACCGCGGCGGTCATCGACCTCAACGCGGCGAACCCGACCTGGCAGCAGGTCGGGCCGATGAACAACAACCGCGTGTACCACACGTTGACGACGCTGCCCGACGGCACGGTACTGGCGGTCGGCGGCAGCGCGGACACGGACCAGGGCGTGATCACCACGGGCGTGCTGCAGACCGAGATCTGGAACCCGGACACCCAGGTCTGGACGGTCGGCGCGTCGATGGCCGTGGCGCGCAACTACCACTCGACCGCGCTGCTGATGCCGGACGGCCGGGTCCTCGTCGCCGGTGGCGGCCACCCGTTCGGCCCGAGCGGCGCCGCGCAGTACTCCGCCCAGTACTACTCGCCGGCCTACCTGTCCCGCGGTAGCCGGCCGACGATCACCTCGGCGTCGCCCGGCGCCACCTACGGCGGCACGATCGCGGTGTCCACTCCGGACGCCGCGCACATCACCGGCGTCAACCTGGTGTCGCTCGGCGCGGACACCCACCAGTCGGACATGAACCAGCACTTCGTGCCGCTGAGCTTCACCGCGGGCAACGGCACGCTGTCCGTGGCCGCGCCGGCCACCCCGGCGCTCGCCCCGCCCGGGTACTACATGCTGTTCGTCCTCAACGATCAGGGCGTGCCGTCGGTCGCGTCGATGGTCCACCTTGGACAGCCGGTCACCGCCCCGGCCGCGCCCCCCGCGCCGACCGCGACCGGGGGCAACGCCTCGGCGATCGTGACGTGGACCGCGCCGCCCAACGGCGGCAGCCCGATCACCGGGTACACGGTCACGCCGTACATCGGGACCGCCGCGCAGGCTCCGGTGACCGTCACCGGTACCCCGCCGGCCACCTCGGTCACGGTGCCCGGCCTGACCAACGGCACGGCGTACACGTTCACCGTGAGCGCCACCAACGCCGCCGGTACCTCGCCGCCGTCACCGCTGTCCAATGTGGTCGTTCCCGCGCCGGTCACGAACCCGGTCTTCGTCCAGCAGGTCAGCGCGCAGATCGGCGGCGGCACCAGCCTGGCGGTGACCCTGCCGTCGGCGCTGGGCTCGGGCGGCCGGCTCGTTGTGCAGGTCGGCGTCTGGGGCGGCACGGGCCCCGTCGCCAGCGGCGTCACCGACGCGGCGGGCGACACCTTCACCGAGGTCGCGCACTGGACGGCCAGCGAGAAGACCGAGGTGAGCGTGTGGACCGCGCCGGTGGCCGCCGGCGCCGGTACCACACCGGCCATCACCGCGCGGACCTCCGGTACCGGCGACATCGGTGTACTGGCCATGGAGTACGCCGGTATGTCCACTGCGCCCGGTGCGGGAGCCGTCGACCAGCTCGCCACGGCCACCGGTACCACCGGCTCGGCCGGTACCGTCCAATCAGGACAGACGGCTGCCGCGACCGGCGGCAACGAGCTGGCCATCGGCTTCTACGGTGACTCGGGCTTCAACCACGCGCTGACCGGCGGATCGGGGTGGACGGTCCGGGGCAACCTGTCACCGAACGCCGACATGGACCTGCTCGCCGAGGACCAGCCGGTGTCGGCCGGCGACCGGCCCAACGCGTCGGCCGGTACCGGAGCCAGCACGACCTGGCTGATGGGTACCGTCGTCTTCCGCCCGGGTACCGCGCCGCCACCCACCGCGCCCGGTGCGCCGACGGGCGTCACGGCGGTACCGGGCAACGGGTCGGCGACCGTCAACTGGACCGTACCGGCCAACGGCGGCAGCCCGGTCACCTCGTACACCGTGACGCCGTTCGCCGGTACCACCGCGCTGGCGCCGGTGACCGTGACCGCCCCGGCGACGTCGGCGACGGTCACCGGGCTGACCAACGGGACCGCGTACACCTTCGTGGTGACCGCGACCAACGCGGTGGGCACCTCGCCCGCGTCCAACCCGTCCAACGCGGTGACCCCGGTGGCCGCCCCGGCCGCCCCGGCCTTCGTGCAACAGGCCGCCAGGCAGTCCACCAACGTCGGTACCCTGGCGGTGGGCCTGCCGTCCGCGACCGCGAAGAACAACCGGCTGGTGGTCGTCGTCGGGGTCTGGAACAAGTCGGCGGCGACCGTCTCGTCGGTCACCGACAGCGCGGGCGACACCTTCACCAAGCTGACCGCCTTCGCCGCCTCGGAGAAGACGCAACTGAGCGTGTGGACGGCCGTGGTCGCCACCGGCGGTACGGCGGCCACCGTCACGGCGACCCTCTCCGGTGCGGCCGACGTCGGCCTGGCCGTCTCGGAGTACTCCGGACTGTCCACCGCGGCCGGTACCGGTGCGGTCGACCAGTCGGCGACCGGCACCGGTACCACCGGCGGGGCCGGCCTGGTGCGATCGGCCCCGACCGGACCGGCGACTGCCGACGGCGAGCTGGCCATCGGCTGCTACGCGGACTCCGGCTTCAATACGGCGCTGACCGGCGACCCGAGCTACGCGACCCGGACCAACCTGTCACCGAACGCGTTCATGCAGCTGCTCGTCGAGGACACCCCGGTGAGCACCGGGGCCACGCCGGCCGCCGGAGTCACCACGGGCGGCTCGACCACCTGGCTGATGGCCACCATCGTGTTCCGGCATGCCTGACCCGGCGATGCCTACCGAGCGGGCGCCCGACCGGCGCCCGACCAGCCGGGCAACGCCTGCGGAACCGGCGTCCAGCCGGCGCTGGCAGCGCCGGGCGTGGCTGCTCGGGGTCGGCGAGGTACCGGTGCTCGTGCTCGCCGGTGCCCTGCTGGTGGGGCTGCGACCCGATCCGTCACCGCAGCCGCAGCGGGCCACCGCCCGGATCGACAGCTGCGACCTGAACAGCTCGGCTGCCGAGATCGCCTACACGGTGACCAACCGGGACCGGACGAGGCACGGGTACCGGGTGGAGCTGACCGTGATGACCGCGACCAGCGTGCTCGGCTCGGGTACCAGCCTGCTGCCGGCGGTACCGGCCGGGGCGACGGTGACCGGCCGGGCGCTCATCCCGGTGAGCGGGGACCTGAGCGGCGCGACCTGCCGGGCGCGGGCGGTCGTCTTCGACGGGGTGGTCGGTCACCACTGACCGGGGTCGCGGGCGCCGCGCCGGTCGGGTCCGCCCGCCGGCCCGGCGCGGTAATCGGCTCGCGGGTACCGGCCGGGCGCCGCTAGCCTGCCGGCATGCGCTTCGGTTGACGCCCGGTACCGGTAGCCGCCCGCCCCCTGGCCCGGTTGGCCGTCGGCTGGGCGCTGATCTCCGACGGCGTACCGCTGTACCCGCTCTACGCGCTGCTGTTCGCCCACGCCGGCCTCTCCGACGCCCGGATCTCCGGTCTGTTCGCCATCTGGTCGGCCGTCGGGCTGCTCGCCGAGGTGCCGGCCGGCGCGCTCGCCGACCGGTACTCGCGGCGGGGCGCGCTGGTCGTCGCGGGGCTGCTGCAGGGCCTCGGGTACGCGGTGTGGACGGTCCGGCCCGGCTTCGCCGGCTTCGCTGCCGGCTTCGTGCTGTGGGGACTCGGCGGTTCGCTCGTGTCAGGCGCGTTCGAGGCGCTGCTCTACGACGGGCTGGCCGCGGCCGGAGCGGCGTCGAGCTTCGGCCGGGTGCTCGGCCGGGTGCGGGCCGCCGGGCTGCTCGCCCAGCTGCCGGCCGCACTGCTCGCCACGGTGCTCTACCGACTCGGCGGGTACCCGCTGGTGGGCTGGGCGAGCGTGGCGTGCTGTGCCGCGGCGGCCGCGCTCGCGGCGGCGGTCCCCGCGCCCGGCGGTCCGGCGTCGCCCGACGTGGCCGAGGCCGGGGAGTCGTACCTCGCGACGCTGCGGGCCGGGCTGGCCGAGGCCGCCGCGCACCCGGCGGTGCGCCGCGCGGTGCTGGCGGTGGCGCTGCTCGGCGGGGTCGACGCGCTGGAGGAGTACTTCACGCTGCTGGCCCGCGAGTGGGGCGTTCCGACCGTGCTGGTGCCGCTGGCCACGCTCGGCA
>CAZYCD010000121.1:0-14201 GCA_964645345.1 uncultured Micromonosporaceae bacterium | reverse complement strand
AGAAACCGCCCGCGTTGAAAACGTTGAACTTGCCGTCCGGGCCGATCCCGGTCTGCACCGCGTTGGGCACGACCGAGCCGGCCGTCAAGTTCAGGTTGGACGTGTCCGGCTGGCCGGATCCACTCGGCCACACCGTCAGGAACGTGGCCTGGGTCGGCAACACCCCGGTCACGTTCAACGCCAACCCCCAGGTGCCGGCGGGCGCGATCGAACTCGGCGCCAGGATCGACGCCGTCTGGCCCCACCCCACCGCGGTGGGCCAACCCTGCCCGATCCGGGTGTCCGTGATCCGGGTCGGCACGTTCGGCGTGAAACGCAACCCACCCGGCAACGTACCGTCGTCGTAATACCCGACCAGGTCAACGATGATGTGCGTGGCGGTCGTGGTGTACACCCCGATCGACGGCAACCCGTCAGCACCCGCCGGCGGAGCGCCGCCGCAGTTCACGCACGGCGCTGTCGGTACCACCGCGAAGTTCGGCACCGTGACGCCCGGCGTGTAGTTCACCGTCGACGTACCCGGCAGGTTCCCGGACCCGTTCCAAGCCGTCAAGAAACCGCTGCCGGCCGGCTGGGTGGCCGTGATGTTGACCGCGAACGCACGGATGTGCGGGAGAACGGTCGGGTCCCCGTCGACGGGGGAATTGATGAAGTCGCCGCCCGGGACTAGGCCGCCCGGGGTGTTCAATCCCCAGGTCCGGGTATCGGTCAGCCGGATCGGCTGGGCCAGCGGATGGTACTGGCCGCCAATGGTGCCGCAGCATCCGAAGGCCTTGGTGTAGTAGCCGAACACGTCCGCCACCAGGTGCACCGTACCTGGGCCTGGATTGAATAGGTCGACCTTGCCGTTGTCGCCGACCTTCACCGTGACCGAGTTCGCCCCGGTCCAACCCGGCGTGAAGTTCAACGACGAGGCGTTCGGACGTGCCACACCGTCCGGATACACCGTGATGAACCCGCTACTGGTCGGCTGGGTGACCGTCACGTTCAACACCACCGTCGACGCGTCCGCGGGTACACCCCCCGAGCCCGTCACCTGCAAACTCACCACACCACCCGGACCAACCGGCCCCGCCGGCGCCCCAACACCCGAACGGGTGTCCAGAATGCGGTACGGCGACATCGGATAATACGTCCCGACATCACTGATGAACTGGTTGACCGTCCAGGTGAAGGTGGCGCTGCCCGACTGGGTACCGCTGGTCACGGTCACCGTCGCAGACGAGGTGCCGGCGGTGGTCGGGGTACCACTGATGACACCGCTGGAGGCGTTGATAGACAACCCGGCGGGCAGCCCCGTCGCCGACCAGCTGAACGAACCGGTACCTCCCGAGGCGGTCATTGTCAGGCTCACCGCAGTGCCGACCGTGCTGATCTGGTTGCCCGGGCTGTTGACACTGAGCGTGGGCCAGTTGACCGTCCAGGCGAAGGTGGCGCTGCTCGACTCCGTACCGCTGGTCGCGGTCACCGTCACCGTCGACGTTCCGGTGGTGGTCGGGGTACCACTGATGACGCCGGTGGCGGCGTTGATAGACAACCCGACGGGCAGCCCCGTTGCCGACCAGCTGAACGAACCGGTACGTCCCGAGGTGGTCATCGTCAGGTTCACGGCGGTGCCGACCGTGCTGATCGGGTTGCCCGGGCTGTTGACGCCGAACGTGGGCGGCTTCGGCGCCGAGGGGTTGATGGGCTGCCAGGAGGGCGAGCCCCAGCTCCAGGCGAGCCAGACCGTCTCGGTCTTGGCTGCCACATCGAAGATCTCCGTGTCCTGGTAGTTGGGTCCGCCGCTATTGCTGTAGTACGCGATGCGAGTTCCCGACGGGGACCACACCGGTTCCTCATGGCGCTTGCCCTGTGCTCCCGTGGTGGTGAGCTGGGTGACTCCGGAGCCGTCGATCGCAGACTCGAACAGATCGTCCCCGCTCGTGGACCCAGGTCGACTGAAGACGATCTTGGTGCCGTCCGGCGAGATATCCGCGTCGAATGCGTTGTCGAGCACCTCGTGCGCAGCACCGGTCGTCTTGTCGTAGAGCCAGACCTGACTTGACGTCGAGGTGCATGAGCGCGTGAACGCGATCAGGTTTCCGTGAGCGAGCGGATGAGTGTCATTGCATCCCGTGTCTGTTGAGAACAGCGGGGTCTTGGACCCGGTGCCGACCACCGACGCGACGTAAAGCTGTGGGTGGGCGAGGTTGTTGCCCGGGTAGTCAGCGAACACCAGCTTGGTGTTCGAGTCGTACCATGTGGGACCCCCTGAATATGTGGTGTTCGGGATCCACACCTGGTTGGTGCCGTCCGGGTCGCTGACCACGAGACCGGCGGTTCCCGCGTAATTCTGCCAAGCGATGCGGCTGCCGTCGGACGACCAGGTCGCGTATCGCGCCGAGGACAACGGAGTCGGCACGTGCTGTCCCGTTCCGTCGGCGTTGCCGATGTATGTGCCGTAGTCCGATGACGTCGCCAGGACACCATCGGTCCCCGTCTCGGTGGCGTGCGCGGTGAGGGGCTGAAGAGCAACGAAACTCGCTGACACCGCGAGCATGGACAGGGCGATCGCAGTGATGCGACGTGAACGCATTGTGGTGAACCCCCGTAAGGTGAATGTGCGGCAGCCGCGCGTCCCGCGCATGAGCAGCCGCCTGAATCTTGCGACCTGCACGGCGCCACGTCAATGTCACGTGATACGGAGAGCCCGAAAGGCTGAGCCCAGGTCCTGATCCCGATCCGGGTTCTTGCCACTCTCGCCACTCTCAGTACACGCAGGTGAGAAACGAGCTGCGTGATCACGGTCACGCGCCCGCGGCGTGGGGCCGTCGGGGGCGTTACCGGGTTCAGTTTGCTACGGCCGTTTGATCTGCTTCGTCTGCTGCGCGGCCGCCACTGACGCGGGGCCAACTGGCTGCTGGCCACCGAGGGTGGTTCTGGTAGATGTCAGCGGCTTCGCTGACAAAGTGGGCCGAACCCGGTAACGCGCCCGGCGTGGGGCATCAGACGCGTTACCGGGTTCGCCTTGCTACGGCCGTTTGATCTGCATCAACGGGTGCGCGGCTGCCGTCACCGACGCCGGGGCGGCTGCGAAGGCTCGCTGGCTGCTGGCCGGCGTCAACGGTGGGAACTGGTAGAAGGTCCCTACCACGTCCACGACCACATCGCAGAAACCGCCCGCGTTGAAGACGTTGAACTTGCCGTCCGGGCCGATCCCGGTCTGTACCGCGTTCGGCACCACCGAGCCGGCAGTCAGGTTGAGGTTGGACGTGTCCGGCCTACCGGATCCACTGGGCCACACGGTCAAGAACGTGTCCTGGGTCGGTAGCACAGCAGTCACGTTCGTCGCCAACCCCCAGGTGTCGGCGTTCCCGATCGAGCTCGGCTTCAGAATCGATGCCGTTTCGCCCCACCCGAGCCGGGAGGGCCAACCCTGCCCGATACGAGTGTCCGCGATCCGAGTCGGCACGATCGGTGCGAAGATCAACCCGTTCGGCAGCGTACCGTCGTCGTAGAACCCAACCAGGTCAACGATGATGTGCGTGGCGGTCGTGGTGTACACCCCGATCGACGGCAGCCCGTCAGCGCCGACCGGCGGAGCGCCGCCGCAGTCCACGCACCCCGTTGTCGGTACCACAGCGAAGTTCGGCACCGTGGTGCCCGGGGTGTAGTTCAGGGTCGACGTTCCGGGCCGGTTGTTCGGGTCTCCGTTCCAAGCGGTCAGGAAACCATTCCCGGCCGGTTGGGTGGCCGTGATGTTGACCGCGAACGCACGGATGTGGGTGTCGACGTTGCTGCCCCCGCTGGTGATGGAGGCGACGGACGTGATCCAGGCGTCGCCCGGGACCAGGCCGCCCGGGGTATCCAATCCCCAGGTCCGGGTGTCGGTCAGGCGCACCGGCTGAGCTAGCGGATGGTACTGCCCGCCCGTGAAGCCATATTCATAACCAGCATGACCCTGGTAGTAGCCGAACACATCCGCGACCAGCTGCACCGTACCGGGACCCGAATGGAGCAAGTCCACCTTGCCGTTAGCGCCGATCTTCACGGTGACCGAGTTCGCCCCGGTCCAACCCCGCGTGAAGTTCAGTGACGACGCGTTCGGAATCGGCACACCATCGGGATACACCGTGATGAACCCGCTATCGGTGGCATCGGTGACCGTCACGTTCAGCACAACCGTCGAGGCGTCCGCGGGTACACCCCCCACACCGGCCACCTGCAGACTCACCACAGTGCTCTGACCGATCGGCCCCCAATGATTATTAAGACCGGAACGGGTGTCCAAAATGCGGAACGGCGACAGTGGATAGTACGTGCCGGCACCACTGGGCGACGTGGGCGGCTTCGGTGCCGAGGGGTTGATGGGCTGCCAGGAGGGTGCGCCCCAGCTCCAGGCGAGCCAGACCGTCTCGGTCTTGGCTGCCATATCGAAGATCTCCGTGTCGGACCTGTTGGGCCCGCCACCGCTGCCGTGGTACGCGATGCGAGTGCCCGACGGGGACCACACCGGTTCCTCATGTAGCCCGAGCTGTGTGGCTCCCGTGGTGGTGAGCTGGGTGACTCCGGAGCCGTCGATCGCAGACTCGAACAGATCGTCCCCGCTCGTGGACCCAGGTCGACTGAAGACGATCTTGGTGCCGTCCGGCGAGATATCCGCGTCGAATGCGTTGTCGAGCACCTCGTGCGCAGCACCGGCCGTCTTGTCGTAGAGCCAGACCTGACGTGACGACGAGGTGCAGGAGCGCGTGAAGGCGATCAAATTTCCATGAGCGAGCGGATGACTGTCAGCGCATCCCGTGTCTGTCGCGAACAGCGGGGTCTTGGACCCGAAGCCGAGCACCGACGCGACGTAAAGCTGTGCATGATTGGAGAGGTTGTCGTTCGCGTAGTCAGCGAACACCAGCTTGGTGTTCGAGTCGTACCAGGTGATACCCGCTGCGTACAGGGTTGCGTCGTCGGTGTTCGGGATCCACACCTGGTTGGTGCCGTCCGGGTCGCTGACCACGAGACCGGAGGCTCCGGCGTAATTGTGCCAGGCGATGCGGCTGCCGTCAGACGACCAGGTCGCGTAATCCGCTGAGGACAACGGGGTCGGCACGTGCTGTCCCGTTCCGTCGGCGTTACCGATGTATGTGCCGTAGTCCGATGACGTCGCCAGCAGACCATTAGTCCCCGGCTCCGTGGCGTACGCGCTGCCGGGCTGAAGGCCAACCAGACTCCCTGCCATCACAAGCATGGACAGGGCGATTGCCGTGATGCGATGTGAACGCACTGTCGTGAACCCCCATGAGGCGAATGTTCGGCCACCGCGCATCCCGCGCATGAGCAACCGCCTGAATCTTGCGACCTGCACGACGCCACGTCAATGTCAGCTGACACGGAGAGCCCCGGTCACCGGCTCAGCGTTGAGCGAGCGGCGTTGCCGCTCGTGGTCGGCCGGACGGATGGTGGGAGGTGCCGCCGGACGGTACGTTCCGACCGGCCGATGCGGCCGGCGATGTCGGCAGGGTGCATGTCGGGTGACGCCGATACCAGTAGGCCACCGCGACCGCGGCCTGCGATCGCACCGCATCCCGCGCGTTGTCGCGCACAGGTTCGGCCGAACCTGATGCGTGCGACAGGTCGGCTTGGCGCTGCAGGACGGGTGACACCTCGTCGACCCGGGTGTTACCCGGCTCGGACGGCGGTGGGTCGGTAGGCGCCTCGTGCCGCGCGGCTGTAGCCATCCTTGCTGCCGCCACCGTCGCTGTGGTCACTCCGTCGCCAGCCCGTCTGTATTGCAGGTTTTCCGTGGGTTGGTTTGGGTTGGTGCCTTTCTCGCCGCTGTCATGAGGTTGGGGCAGCGTGGTGATGCGGTGTGGTTGGAGGTCGGCGGCGATGAGGGCGGTGAGTGTCTGGTAATCGGCGTCGGCGGCGAGTTGGTGGGCGACGCGATCGAGGTCGTAGACGGCGGCGGCGATGGCCGCGGTGTCCTCATCCACAGTGGCACGGACCTTGCGCCGTAGGACGGTGGCGATGGCCGACCGGCGGCGGCGTTGCTGGCGTTCGTAGGCGGCGGCGATAGATCCGTACGGGCCGAGACCGGGGTCGGCCTTCGCCTGTGCCTTCGCCCGCAGGGTGAGAAAGGAGTGCCGGGCCCAATTGTTGAGGAGTTCGTAGGCGGGGGTGGCCCCGCACTACGCTACCCAACGGGCATCGGCCTGACGGCCGATCACCTCCGGAAGCCCGCGCCGTTGCCTCCACTCGCCGAAGGACACATTTGCCGGACGTCACCCGGGTCGACCCGTCGTTCTCTCGCGCTCTACCCGATGGAGATGCTGGGCTCGTCAAGGCGCGGACAGTCTGGGCGTAACCCCAGGAGAGCGCTGGCCGCGGGCGAGGTGTTCAAGCACACCGGCTGGGTCCTCACCCGGCGCCGCGTCATCTACCGCCACCTGCGCGTCGGCCCGGTCACATAGACCACCAAGCTCGCCGCCAGTCGCATCCCAACCGGGTCGCTGCAGTTCAACCTCCCGCTGCTGGGCGCGACCAGTCGAGAGGCCAACGCACTGGTCAGCACTGATCGGCAGCATCCTCGACCGACAAAACGCTGACGACGGAGCACCATCGGAGCACCGTCGTCCCACCATTTGGAAGATGGCGACACGATCCGGAAACCAATCAAGGCCATGACCGGCGTTTCCGCTGGTCGTGGCCTTGATGGTGCTGCGCGACCGAAGGGACTCGAACCCCTAACCTTCTGGTCCGTAATCGGATTGTCGTTGCTCTATGTATACGACCGGATCGAAGGCATCGCCATACCGGCTTCTGGGTGTACTATCCAGCCGAGGCCCGCTACGTTCTTGCTGGTCCGGGCCATGCACGTAGTAAAGGATATCGCGAGCTTCGGCACCACTCCACTGCCTTGCCGATTTGGTTTCCGGTGTGCTTAAACCGTCGCGAACATCCGAGCATCATCGGAGCACCACGCCGTGCCACACGTTCCTTGGCCGTGGGTCTGCTCCTTCTCGGCCATGGCTCACGCCCTCGGGTCGATCGCAACACGCTCCCACCTTGGTATGCAAGCCGATACCCACGGGGTACCATCGACCACATGAGCACACAGATCGCCGTACGCCTGCCGGACGACCTCGTCGAGTTCGTCGACGAACTGGTCCGCCACGGCGACGCACCCAGCAGGGCTGCCGTCGTGGCCCGCGCGCTACGTCGCGAGCGACGCCAGGCCGCCGCCGCCCGCGATGCCGCGATCCTCGCCCGCACCGAACCCGACGCAGACCTGAACCACCTCGCCGAACACGCCGCCGCCGTCCCGATCGACAACCTCGACTGATGCGACCGATCCACCTCGCCCAACTCGACAAGACGCGCCCCGTGCTCATCCTTACCCGCGAGGCGGTACGCCCCTACCTCACCCGGCTCACCGTCGCGCCAATCACCAGCACCATCCGTGGCCTGTCCACCGAGGTCCCCGTCGGCCCAGCCAACGGACTCGACCACGACGGCGTGGTCAGCTGCGACAACGTCGTCACCGTCCCCAAAAGCGCCCTAGGCCGGCACCTCGGCTACCTGCTGCCCCACCAGGAGCCCACCCTGGCCGAGGCCATCCTCGCGGCCTACGACCTCGACCCGGCAGAATAGGCCCTGCCTGTCGCACATGATCGTGTGTGGCCGTCACCTCGCCGTGCTGGTAGCCGTCCTCCGTTCGGGCGTAGCGCGGTCCGGCTGGCTGTTTGGCCCGCATCACCTCGGCAATCTCCTTCCGGGTCGCGTTTCGCGATCCGGTCGGCACCTTCCCGTCGCCCTTTCTGGAGGTGGGCCAATGATCGTCCGGATCGGCTGATGATGATCGGATACGAGCAGTACCCCGTCGCTCCTGTGCTGGGGTGTTGATGGCCCCGGCGAGCGAGCCGACCGGGATATTGCGCGATCCCGGATCGCAGCGCGTGGGCTTCACCGAACTGTTGTTCGATGTGGTGTTCGTGTTGGCGTTCACCGAGCTGGCTTCGCGCCTGGTCCGGGAACCGACCTGGTTGGGGCTGTACCGGTCCCTGGTCCTGCTGGTGGCGATGTGGTGGGTCTGGTACCGGATGGTCTGGACGACCAACCGGTACGAGCCGGACCGCCCGGCCATCCTGCTCATGCTCGTCATCACCATGCTCGCCACCCTGCTCATGGCGGCCGCGCTGCCACACGCCTTCGTCAACCACACTCTCGGCCTGGTCTTCGGCTGGACCTACGTGACCGTCCAGGTGGGACGTCACGTCTGGCTCGTCCTGCTCGGCGGCAACCGGCACGCCCAACTGGTCAGCGTGCGGGTGCTGTTCTGGGCGACCCTGTCGGCGCCCCTGTGGATCGCCGGCATCTACAGCTCCGCCACGATCCGGCTGGCCCTGTGGACCGTGGCCGTCGCCCTCGACTACGCCGGAGGCATGCTCGACTTCCTCACCCCGGGGCTGGGCCGGGCCGGGCTGCGCGGCGAGAAGGTCGCCGGGGAGCACATCGTCGAGCGGTACCGGCAGGTGCTGATCATCGCGCTCGGCGAGACGATCCTGGCCTCGGGGATCGAGTTCAGCCCGCACGCTTTCCAGCGGGACCGTACCGCCGCGCTCATCGTGTCCTTCGTGATCACCCTGCTGCTGGCCCGGATCTACATCTACCGGGCCGGGCTGCTGTTGCCGGAGGCGATCGCCGCGACCCACGCACCGGCCTACGTCGGTGAACTCGCCTCGTACGCGCACATGACCATGGCGGCCGGCATCATTCTCAGCGCGGTGGGCGACTCGAAAATCATCGGGGACCCGCTGGGACACGCCGACACATCCACGGTCCTTGTCATTACCGGTGGGGCCGCGCTGTTCCTGGTCGGACGGGCCGCGCTGGACTACGCGACCTTCAGCCGTTTGTCCTGGACCCGGCCGGTCGGAGTGGTCCTGCTCGCCGCCGCCGTACCGGCCACACGGCACCTGCCGCCGATCGGCGTCGCGACCGTGACCGCCGCCGTGTTGTTCGGCCTCGCCGTCACCAACTGGGTCACCTGGTCGCGCAGCCCCCGCGCGCCCCTCGCACCGCGGTCACCGGGCCGACCGCAGATGCCCTGACTGCGCTCGAGCCGATGCTCTAGATCATCCGCCGAGCATGATGCGGCTGGAGTCGTCAAACGTGCGTCGGACTGGACAGCCAGGCCTTTGACGGATGTCGAATCAGGAGGTGGCGGCACAAGGGCGGGATCTGGTCCACCGTCTGTATGCCCTGGTCCGTTGCGTGAGCACGATCAGTGGCTGCCGGACGCCGGCGACAAGTGGACCAGAGGTCCTGATGTGTGCTGGACGAGTGCGTCGGGTCCATCCGGCGGCCCCGCATCCGAGCAACCGCAGAGCAACCAGAAGATCAACAAACGTCGCGAACTTTGCCTTGCATCCGGTACTCGGGTGCGGGTTTGCCGTCGTGATATGACGATGAACGAGGGGTGTGGGTGTCCGAGGCCTGCGTGTTGCCCACGGAGGACCGGCCGGTGCGGGTGGCCGAGTTCGACGACTTGTTCAGGGTGGCGCTGGGTGAGCAGCAGCGGCTGTCTCCGACGCGGTTGCGGTGGCGGCTGCACCCGGCTGCGGAGTCGGTGGCGCGGGAGTTGACCCGCCGGGAGTCGGAGTGCTGCAGCACGCTGTTGGTGCCGCAGGATCAGGATCTCGGTGTCCTTGTCGTGATTGCTGCGTGGCAGCAGCCACAGCAACGCGAACGCGTTCGTGACACCGAGGTAGGCCAGGCGAACAAGCACGACGCGGCATCATCCCGTAATCACCGGTACCCATCGCAAGGCGACGGGTGCACGATCAGTCTCGGTGACTATGACGACGCTTGACCAGGACGGACGCCGTTTTGGCAAGGACAACGTTCAAGGTCTCCACCGATCCGCAGATGGAGTCGAAGGTCCGCGACGTGGTCGGGCTGTACCTCATCCCGCGCAAAGGCAGGTCATGCGATCCGGTTGCGCCTCGAGAACGCGACTCATCCAAGTCGGGTGAGGCGGGATCACCAACTGCCGCGGGACCTTCGGGTTTAGAGGGGCTGTCCGTGACGTGGCCGCCCCGTGAGCGTTTTGGTGGTTGAGGATGACGAGCCCAACGGAGACGTTCTTCGATGACCTAGCACGTCGGGGGCACGTCCCTTGGCTGGAGCACGAGCATGGTGCGCTTCGCTACGATGTAGTGGACGGACAGTACATCCGGCCGTGGACGGTGGAGTTCGACGACGGCCACGTAAAGGTCTCCCAGGCTGAATCGGACGTGGATGCTGTCATGCGCGTCGACCATGCGCTGTTGGATCGTGTGGTCTGCGGTGAGGCGAGCCTGCTGGCAGCGTGGCTCAGGGGGGAGATCAACTACACGGGCAGCTTGGAACTGCTGACCCAGATGGGCCAGCTAATGCCCGGACCTCCCGGAGAGGCGGGGCGCAGGAGGATTTCGACACGAGCGAGGCCGGCGGAATGACCGACGCCAACGTGAGCCTCCTGGACGGCAACACGTTCGTGGTCAGCGACAACCGGGGCGACATCGAGGCCGTCGCCACCGACCCGACCGGGCTGTTCTCGTTCGACACCCGGTTTCTGTCCCGATGGGTATTCAGTATCGACGGCGCCCGCCTCACGACGCTGTCCGTGGACGACTTGCAGTACTACGAGACGCGGTTCTACTGCGTCCCCGGCACGGCTGCGGTGTACGTCGACGCGCAGTTGTCCGTGATTCGTGAACGCAGGGTGTGCGACGGGTTCCGTGAGGCGATCCTCGTCATCAATCATCGAGACGAGCCGATCAATCTGCGCCTGCGCGTCGAGGCTGATAGCGACTTCGCTGATCTGTTCGACGTGAAGAACAACACGCCGAGGAAAGGCACGGTCAGCAAGCGGGTCACAGACGGCGAGTTGGCTCTGGTTTACCAGCGAGAAAACTTCCGCCGGGGAACGGTGATCCGCACCGACCAGGCGGCCGAAATTGACGAGCAAGGGCTGACCTTCCTGGTCCACCTCGACGCCGGACAGGAGTGGCGAACCCAGCTACAGGTCACGCCGACCATCGTTCGGCGAGGTCGGCCAGAGCCCTTGGTGTCGGGGTGGCGGGCCGGCCGGGCCAGCCGAGATCTGGCCGCGGAGTTGCAGCAGTGGCTATCCGGGGCGCCGACTCTGAGGTGCGACTGGGACCCGTCCACCCACATCTACGAACGCTGCCTGACCGATCTGGCCGCATTGCGGTTCAGCCCCGACATCGCCGGGGCACACAGCATGCCCGCCGCCGGGCTGCCCTGGTTCATGGCCATGTTCGGTCGCGACAGCATCCTGACCAGCCTCCAAGCGCTACCCTTCACCCCGGAGATGGCCGCGACCACCATCCGCGTCCTGGCCCGGTTACGGGGCCACAGGGTTGACGACTTCCGCGATGAAGACCCAGGACGGATCCTGCACGAACTGCGGTACGGCGAGAGCGCCGCGTTCGAGGAGCAGCCGCACACCGCCTACCACGGCACCGCCGATGCCACCCCACTGTTCGTGGTCCTGCTCGACGAGTACGAGAAGTGGTCCGGCGACAGCGAACTGGTGCGACATTTCGAGAACGCGGCCCGCTCGGCATTGGCCTGGATTGACGAGTACGCCGATCTGATGGGCAACGGCTACATCTCCTACCAGCGCCGTAACGAAACCACCGGCCTGGAAAACCAGTGCTGGAAGGACTCCTGGGACTCGATTTCGTACCACGACGGGCGGCTGCCCGGCTTCCCCAGAGCCACTTGCGAACTGCAGGGCTACGCCTACGACGCCAAGCGGCGAGGAGCCCGGCTGGCCCGCCAGTTCTGGAATGACCCCGCCTACGCCGACCTGCTGGAACGCGACGCCGCCGACCTCAAGGCCCGGTTCAACCGCGACTTCTGGCTGGCCGAACGGCAGTACTACGCCTTGGCTCTCGCCGGCCCGGACGGCGACGTGGTCGACGCCCTGTCCTCCAACATCGGTCACCTGTTATGGAGCGGCATCGTCGACCAAGACAAGGCCGCCGCCGTGGTCGGGCACCTCATGTCGCCGCAGATGTACTCCGGTTGGGGAATCCGAACCCTGGCCACCACCGAACACCGTTACAACCCGGTCGGCTACCACGTGGGAACCGTCTGGCCCTTCGACAACTCCTTCATCGCCTGGGGGCTACGCCGGTACGGCTTCAACGAAGAAGCAGCCCGCGTCGCCACCGGCATCTTCGACGCCGCCACCTTCTTCCAAGGCCGCTTACCCGAAGCGTTCGCCGGCTACGAGCGGGAGAGGACCAAGTACCCGGTCCAGTACCCCACCGCCTGCAGCCCGCAAGCCTGGTCCACCGGCGCCCCACTACTGCTGATGCGCACCCTGCTCGGCATGGACGCCGTCGGTGAGAACCTGGTCGTCAACCCGGCCCTGCCAGAACACATCGGGCACCTGGAACTCCTCGATATCCCCGGCCGCTGGGGCCGCGCCGACGCCTACGGCCGCGGACACCCTCAATTCACGCAGCAACAAATGGCGTAAGTCGCCATCTAGAACGTCATCCCGAAGGGGTAGGGCAGGGTGCGGCGATGGTGCCAATGACGGACGAACTGTTCGACGCCGTCAGCGACGGTGCCTCGGAACGGCCGTTGGGATTCTGGAAGCTGCCCGGCGGGTTCGACCGCGTCCTCGCCGACTGGTCGACAGCCGGCCCGATCGGCTACATCGAGGCGGATTACTTCGCCGGCGACGGCAGCAACGGGCCGCGCTCTGGGCCAACGTGGATGAGGCAAGATCTTGTTGTGGTGATCAAACTGCCGTGACCAGGTCGGACGTAATCGTCGGCACTCACAGGGTCAAACTGGTGCCGAGGACTACACGAAGCAGACCTCGTTCGTCCTCGACGACACCGCTATCAACGTGAGGTGACCCGCTTGGATTGCCGGTCAAGTATTACCACTCGATCGTGTACTTGCCGAAAAGCGCATCCGTCCTGGTCAAGCGTCGTCATGGTCACCGAGACTGGTCGTGCCCCTGTGACCTTGGGATCGGTACCGGTGACTACGGGATGATGCTGCGTCGTGCTCCTTCGCCTGGCCTACCTCGGTGTCGCGAACGTCTTCGCGTTGCTGCGGCCGCTGCCCCGCAGCAATCACGACAACCAGAGCGGCCGGGCCCGACCGCGGACAGGGCAAAAGGTGGCCCGGCTTCGCGCCTGACCGTTGGCGACCGCGCTGCCGATAGTCGGGCGGTACAAGGCCCGGCCGTAGTCGATCAGATGACAGTGCGTCAATGCTCGGCGTGCTTCAATGGCGCCTAAACGGCACCGATCGAGAGAAGCATCGGCATGGGGTGGAAGGAAGCCGGCAACGCTTGGGGAGCCCGGGCGACAGACTGGGCGTTCTACCAGGAACCGTTGGTTGCCAACAGTTACGACGCTGTCCTCCAGGCGCTCGACGTTGCCGGTGGCGTCCGGCTGCTCGACGTGGCTTGCGGATCGGGCCTGGCGCTCCAGCGAGCCCACGCTCGCGGCGCAGCGGTGGCGGGTGTTGATGCCTCGGCCGACTTACTGCGGATCGCCGCCGAACGGTGCCCGGACGCCGTCTTGCACGAGAGCGACATGGCAGACCTGCCGTTCGACGACGCGAGCTTCGACGTGGTGACCAGCTTCAACGGATTCATGTGGGGCACGGATGCCGCGTTGGCTGAGGCAATGCGGGTGCTGCGTCCGGGCGGTCGGCTCGGCATGGTGTTCTGGCAAGATCGCGGAGACTACTCGCCGTATTTCGAAGCTATCAACGGTCACCTTCCCCCGGAGGACAACGCTGCTGCGGTACCGCTCCGACTTTCGGACCCGGGTGTCGTCGAGGGCATGCTCACAGCGGCCGGACTTGACCCCTACCAGCGGGATGTCCGTACAGGCGTCGGGCTCTACCCCGACCGCGACACCGCCTACCGAGGGATGGCCGCCGCAGGACCTGCGTTGGCGGCCATCGAGCACTCAGGTGAAGCCGCCTTCCGGCCGGCCTTGCTGCGCGCGATCGACCCGTACGTCGATCCGGCGACGGGCCGCATACGCATGACCGCAACCTTCTGCCACGTTCTCGCCCGCAAACCTGGCCATGCTCCTGGTAGCTCGCCGGCCTAGTTGGCCGACGGGCTCGCGGCCGCGGGAAACGGGATGCCGGGCGTTGGCCCGGCGGCCGCGAGC
>CAZYCD010000120.1:0-14442 GCA_964645345.1 uncultured Micromonosporaceae bacterium | reverse complement strand
TTCGACCTGCTCAGCTACCTGGCCAACCGGGTCGGTGCGGTCGTCACCCGCCGGGAGCTGCTCACCGAGGTCTGGCACCAGCCGTACCACGCCTCCGACCGCACCGTCGACGTCCACCTGTCCTGGCTGCGCCGCAAGCTCGGGGAGAGCGCCCGGGAGCCGCGGTACCTGCACACCGTCCGCGGGGTCGGGGTGAAGCTGACCGCGCCCGAGGACCCCGCGGCGGACCCGCTGCGATGAGGTACCGGCTGGTTCTGGTCGTGACCGCGACCGCCTCGCTGGTACTGGTCGCCTTCCTGGTACCGCTGGCGGTCCTGGTCCGCTCGGCCGCGGCCGACCGCGCGATCAACGCGGCGGTGACCCAGACGCAGGCCCTTGCCCCGGCGATCGTCGCCGCCGACCGGCGGTCGCTGCCCACCCTGGTGGAGCAGGCGAACGCCGACGGCGGCTACCAGTTCACCGTGTTCCTGCCGGACGGCACGTCGCTGGGCGCCCCGGCGACCCGCTCCAAGGGGGTCGACCAGGCCGCCACGGGCAGCAGCCTGACCCTCGACACCGCCGGCGGCCGCGAGGTGCTGGTCGCCGTGGCCGGGCGCAGCGAGGGCACGGTCGTCATTCGTACCTTCGTCAGCGACGCCGACCTCGCTCGTGGTGTCGGCCGGGCCTGGCTGGTGCTCGGCCTGCTCGGCCTGGGGCTGCTCGGGGTCAGCGTGCTGGTCGCCGACCAGTTGGCCCGGGCGGTGGTCCGGCCGCTGAGCGCCGTGGTCGAGGTGGCGCACCGGCTGGCCGGCGGCGACCTGGCCGCCCGCGCCAGGCCCGGCGGCCCGCCCGAGGTACGCGCCGTCGGTACCGGCCTCAACCTGCTCGCCGAGCGGATCGACGCGCTGCTGGCCCGGGAGCGGGAAACCGCCGCGGATCTGTCGCACCGGCTGCGTACCCCGCTGACCGCGCTGCGCGTCGACGTGGACTCGGTACGCGATCCGGTCGAGCGGGAGCGGTTGGCCGCGGACGTGGACGCGCTGGTGCAGACGGCCAACGCGGTGATCCGCAGCGCCCGCCAGCCAGCGGCGCCGCGCGGAACACAGTACTGCGACGCGGCCGAGGTGGTAGCGCAGCGGGTGGAGTTCTGGTGGTCGCTGGCCGACGAGGAGGGCCGGCCGGTCAGCGTGGACATCGAGCCCGGACCGGTACCCGTGCCGATCAGCGGCGACGCTTTGTCCGCCTGCGTGGACGCCCTGCTGGGCAACGTGTTCACCCACACTCCCGAGGGCACCGGGTTCAGCGTCCGGCTGAGCGGGCGGCCCAGGGGCGGGGCGGCGCTGGTGGTCGCCGACGCGGGGCCGGGGCTGCCACCCCGGCTGGTACCGGTGCGGGGCCGCAGCTCCGCCGGCTCGACCGGGCTCGGACTGGACATCGTGCAGCGCGCCGCGGAGGAGTCGGGCGGGCGGCTGCTGCTCGACCGGGCGCCCGGCGGGGGCGCGATGATCATCGTCGAGTTGGGGCCGCCCGTCCGTGCGGTGCCGCCCGGCCGGCCCCGCTAGCTCCTTCGAGCTGAAAAGGGTCGGCGCGTGGCGGTCCCACTGACCTGGCTGGTTGATCGGGAGGATGGCCTCGACGCAAGGGATCTCAGAACTGTTAACGAGCAGGTGCGGTGCGGTGATCGGGCGGGCACGCTAGCCGCCGTCGGTGCCGGCAGCGCCGGAGAGCAGCCAGGCCAGTGCGCGCTCGGCAACCGGCTCAGGTACCTCGTGCCCGCCGTCGAACTCGTCGTACCGGACCGGGTAGTCGAGCGACGTCAGGCGCGGGACGAGGCGGCGGCTGCAGGCGTCGATGGGTAGGACGCGGTCCCTGGTGCCGTGTGCGACATACACCCGGGGCCGGCCATGGGTCACCAGTGGCGCGGCGAACCCGGGCGAGAACGCGAGTACGGCGTCGAACAGGTCACCGTTGGTCAGCCCGATGGACAGGGCGTAGGAGGCGCCGTCGGAGAAGCCCCCGACGGTGACCCGGTCGACGGGGTAGGCGTCGAGGATCTGTTCGAGTACCCGGTCGACGCGCCGGATGTCCGGGCCGAAGCCGTCGACGATCAGGTCCCAGGTGCTCGCCGAGGATTTCGGCGCGAGCAGCAGGAGCCGGTGTTCGTCCGCGGCGGGCAGGAGCAGCTGCAGACCGTGCCGCGGGGTACCGCCGGCCCCGTGCAGGAGCAGCACCAGCCGGTACGGCCGGCCGTCGGCCGGGGGAGGTACGTAGGCGAGCGCCAGCAGGTCGCCGGCCGGTCCGTCCAGCGAGCGCAGTCCGGTGTCGGTCGCGGCGGAGACCGGCGGGTACGGGCGCACCGTCAGGCGCCCGTGGTGGGAGTTCTCCTCGGGCCGCAGGTGCGGCTGCGCTGGTTCGGTCACGGACGGCACGCGGTCCTCCGGCTTCCCGTCGGCGGTGGCATGACCCGGATTACCCGGCTCCGCCGCCGTTAAGCCCCGGCCTGGAGGCCCCGAAGGTAGGCCGCCTGCCCGGCGTGCTGCACGTCGTCGTTGATGACGCTGACCAGCCGCACGCCGAGGGTGACCGGAGGCTGCCACCGGCGGTCGACGATCCGGTCGAGGTCGGCGGGGGTCACTCGACTCAGCAGGTCCCGGGTACGTTCAGCGACCGCCTCAAAGTAGTCGATGAGCGCCCGCTCGTCGTCCGGTCGTACCGCGGCCACTTGCTCCGGCGAGTGTCCGTAACCGGTGTCGTCCGGGTCGGCCGCGAGGTGGAACCGACCGGCCCAGTCCCCGCCGACCCACACCTGGTCCCGGCCGAGGAGTTCGGAGACGTGGTGGTCCTGGATCCGGGTGAGGTGCCAGACCAGCCAGCCGATGGTGTTCGCACCGGGCGCCGGCGCCCAGGTCAGCTGGGCGGGTGTCAGGCCTACCACGGCCCGGCGCACCAGATCGGGTAGTCGATCGAACGCGTCGGTCAGCAGATCGTTCACGTCCACGAGCGGGCCTCCGGAAACAGTGTGTGCGGGCGCGCCGGTCAACGATGTGCGAATCGGTGCGGGTGAACCGGCCGGGTGCGGTCGTGCCCCCTTCGGGATGGCTTCCATCCACGAGCGTACGGCCGTCCCGACGATCAGGCAGGGTTCGACGTCGTAGCCGTCCGTCGGTCGGGCGGTGGATGGCTTCACTGGGTGAGGTTGGCCGGGAGCGGCTTGGTGTGCAGGATGACCAGCTCCGCGACGGCCCGGGTCAGGGCGACGTAGAGCCGGTTCATGCCACGGGGTTCGGCGGCTACGATGTCGGCCGGCTCCACCAGCACCACCCGGTCGTACTCCAGTCCCTTGACCAGACTGACCGGGATCGCGCCCAGCGAGCCGGCCATCGCGTCGGGGGCGATGACCGCACCGCTCTCCTGCGCGACCGCCGCCGCCAGGTCGTCGACCTCGCGGATGGTCAAGGAGCCGCCGGGTCGGAAGGAGCGGGTGGGCTCGATCCCGGGCGCGAGCGCGCGAGCAGCGAAGTCCGCGATGACCTGCGGCACGCGGTACCCGGTGGGCAGGTTGAGCGTCGCGGCCTCGCGCTTGCCCAGCCGCTTCACCAGCTCCGGCCAGGACCCGACGGCCAGCGGATGGGTGGCCTGGCCCAGGTCGCCCACGATGGTCATCGAGGCGTAGGTGGCGCGGCGGGCGATCATCCGGCACTCCATCGGCGACAGGTCCTGCGCCTCGTCGACGATGACGTGCAGGTAGGCGTCCTCGACGGCTTCCTCGGTCGCCGCGACCGGCAGCGGCTCGGCCAGTTCCGGTACATACGCCTCCTCGCCGTACGGGTCGAAGCCGTCCTTCCAGCTCACCACCTTGTGTCCCTCGCGCAGGATGATCGCCGCCGCCCAGCGCTGAGCCCCCCAGTAGTCGTTGTTGTCGATGGATTGGCCGGAGAACGCGATGGGCGTGGAAAGTCCGGGCGCGAACAGTTGCCAGCCCTGGCCGAGGCTCCAGCTCACGACGAAGTTCTCGGCCAGCCGGGGACCGCTCGTCAACTCGCGCCGTTGCCACTGGCTCGGCCCGGGTTTCGCAGGGGCCGGCTTCCCCAGGATCTCGGCGAGCTCATCGAGCAGCGGGACATCGTCCACCGACCACTCCCCGTTCTGCGCGGGGAGCACATCCTGCGGGGTCAGCGTCGGCCACCACGCGTTCAGGAACGCGTCCGGAATCTCCTTGCCGTCCAACAACTCCGACAGCACCCTCCCCGCCTCCGGGCGGGCACGGTTGGGCTTGACCCCCCGCGCCTGGCATCTCTTGCGTACCTCGGTGCGGGCTTTGGCCAGGTCGTCCGCCCCGAGCCTGCCGAGGCGGTCCGGCGCGTTCGGCGGAGTGTCCCAGGCCAGTTCGGTCAGTGCCCGCACCATCTTCAGGTCGCCCTTGGTCCTGGCCACCTCGGCCGGGTCACGCCGGGTCGCGACGACGCCCTCGAACAGTTCACCGATCGCTCGCAAGTGGACAGTCTCCTCGCCCAGTCCGGGCAGTACCCGCCCGATGTACTCGGTGAACACCGTCGACGGGCCGACCACCAGAACCCGGCCCTCGGCGAACTTCTCCCGGTCGGAGTAGAGCAGGTAGGCGGCCCGGTGCAGGGCCACCTGCGTCTTGCCGGTACCGGGACCGCCGGTGATCAGGGTGACTCCGTGTGCGGGTGCGCGGATCGCCTCGTCCTGCTCACGTTGGATCGTGGTGACGATGTCGCGCATGTGTTCGCCGCGCTCGCGGTTGAGGGAGGCGAGCAGCGCGCCCTCGCCGACCACACCCTCGATGTCCTTGCCGGACAGCACGTCGTCGTCGAGATGGGTCACCCTGGGGCCCTGGCAGATGATGACGCGACGGCGTTGCACCCCGAGCGGCTCGCCCGGGGTGGCCCGGTAGAACGGTGCGGCGGCGGGCGCGCGCCAGTCGACCACCAGCGGCTCCCGGTTCTCGTCGCGTACGCCGAGCCGGCCGATGCGGTACGTGTCGCCGTCGTCGAAGTCCAGCCGGCCGAAGACGATGCCCTCCTCCTGACCGTCCAGATTGGACAGTGTGGCGGCGGCGCGGAGGACCATGGCGTCCCGCTCGACCAGACCGGTGAGCGGGCCGGACGAGGCGCGGCCGTGGCCTTCGGCCTTCAACTCCTTCGCCTGCTCGCGCATGACCTCCAGGCGCTCGTACACCTTGTCGACTACCCGCTGCTCGATGGCGATCTGACGTGCTGCTTCCGACACAGTGCTCCCGGGCTTCTCCATGGCGCTTTCTGGGCGAGCGGCTGCCGCTCGACCGGTCGAGAATATGTGCAGGTCAGGGGCGCAAAATCGGTATCCCGGGCGATTCGGACCGCTTGACCGGCCGATATGATGAAGATGGCGGACGGAAGTTTGGTCCCAGCTCCGCCGACCTCCGATGACTTCGAGGCCCGCTCGCGGGTGCGTCCGACGATGCCCGCAGGCGGAGACCGACGCGGTTTAGCGCCGTAGAGGGCGGGCAAGCCACCGGAGTCCGCACGAGACCGTCCGGTCTTCCGCGTTGAGGGGGGTCTGAAAATGGCTGGTCAGAACCGAGCGAAGTCTGGGCAGAGCACCGGCGACCTGCACGACATTCGGCGCCAGGCTCACCAGATGGGGATTGAGGGCAGCTCCAAGATGACCAAGGGGCAGCTCAACAGCGCGATGAAGATGGTCAACAAGGGTACCGACCCGATAACGGCCAAGCAGCAAGCCAGGAACAGGACCAGGTAGCGCCGTACCCGACGGCGGGCGGCGGCAACCGGGTGACGGTCCGTGCCGCCCGCCGGGCCTGGCCCTCGCACTCGCACTCGCACTCGCACTCGTGACGTTCTACCGCTCGTCGAGGTGCATGACGAGCCTGACCGACGTACCGGTGGCTCCCGCGGTACTCGTGACGATCCGGGCCTCGTCACACAGCAGTTGGACCAGGTACAGGCCGCGGCCCCGCAGGGACTCGGGCTCGGGGCGGGCGAGCGGTGTCTCGGCCGGAATGCCGGTACCCGCATCGGAAATCCACACGACAAGGTCGTTGCTCGCGACGCGGTGGCTGATCACGACGTGGGCGCTGCCGCCGCCGTGCTGGATCGCGTTGCTGACGGCTTCGTCGACGGCCAGGACAAGGCGCGCCACCCGATCGAGGGGCAGGCCGACCCGTCGCCCGACACGGCGTACGAGGTTGCGGATCGAAGCCAGGTCGGCGATCGTCACTCGAGGACGGCTCACCGCCAGCCCGCTATCGCTGCTCACGCCGACCGTACCGTCATGGCGGCAGGAGATGCCGGGCAAGCGGCCGGGGCTCGCGGGAGATGCCCGCGGCGTTCGCGGAGTCCGCGATGACCTGTGGTGCCGGGACGGTTGCGCCGCGGCCGTCGAGCACGACATGCGGACCGGGCGCCGGCGGGCCCCACCGCTGCGGGTCGCTGTCGAGGAACAGGGTCACGCTCGGGGTACCGGTCGCGTACGCGAGGTGTGCGGGGCCGGAGTCGGTGGTCAGTAGGGCGTCGAGATCGGCGATCACCGCGGCGGCGGTGGCTATCCCGATGCGGCCGGTGAGGTCGCGGTACGGCACGCCCGCGGGCAGTGCGGCAGCCAGCGTGGCAGCCGCCGGGCGTTCGGCCTGGCCGCCGAGGATCGCGACCGCGCCGCCGCGCGATGCCGCCAGGAGCGCCGCCGCCTGGCCGTATGCCGCTGGTTCCACGCGCCGACGGTCGTCGCGGGCGCCGCAGTGCACCCCGACGACCGGCCGGGGGAGGCCCTCCAGCCAACGGCCGGCGTCCGTCCGGTCGCCTGGTCGCAGTTCGAGGTCGTACGACCGGCCGGCGTCCGGCATGCCGAGCAGGCGGGTCAGCGCGAGGACCCGGTCCACCTCCGGGCCGCCGTCCGGCAGCGGCAGCGCCGCGTCCAGCCCGTGCGCCTCGTCCTCGGGACGGATGAAACCGGCGCAGTACCGCGGGCCGGTCAGCAGGGCGATCGGGTTGGCGTGGACACCTGAGCCGTACAACTGCAGGACGAGGTCGTAGTGCTGGCGCTGCATCGCGGCCAGCCACCGTACCGCGCGCCGCGCGTCGAAGAATTGCTCGGCGATGGACGGAAAGCCGGGGAACGCGACGAACCGGTCCACCTGTGGGTTGCGCTCAACCAACTCGCGGACGAGCGGCAGGGCGACGTAGTCGAGCCGCGCCCCGGGTACCGCCCGGCGCAGCGCCCGGACGGCCGGCGTAGCACAGAGGTAGTCCCCGATGCGACCCGGGCGCAGTACGGCGATCTTCCGCCATCCACCGGTCGCCAACCGCAGCACGGCCACATGGTTCCCCAATCAACCGGCTCCATGCCCCTGGCCGGGATCGCGGGTACCCGTGGTACGGGAGTGGCGTCGCCTCACCCGGCCGTTTGACCGGGTGGCGGGTCGTCGCGCATCTGGACCACGAGGATGGCGACGTCGTCGGTGGGAGCGTTGTCGGGCAGCAGCCGTGCGGCCAGGCGCGAGCAGATTTCCTCGGCACTACCGGCGATCGTGTGCTCCACCAGCGTGCGTATGCCCTCGTCGAGGGTCCGGTCACGCCTTTCGATCAGCCCGTCCGTGTAGAAGACCAGCGTGGAGCCGGGCAGCAGCCGTACCGTGCTGACCTTTCGCCGAGCCGCCGGAACGGCCCCGAGGGGAAGATCGGCGCCGATCGCGAGGGAGGTGGCGGTTCCGTCTGCCTCGACGAGTACCGGTGGAAGATGACCGGCCAGTGACAACGTGGCGGTGGTGTGCCCGGGATCGATCACCGCGTACGCGGCGGTCGCCATGGCCTCCGGCTCGAACAGCTGGATCTTGCGGTCGAGGCGGGTGAGGACGTCGGCCGGATCGTTCGTTTCCAGGGCGTAGGCGCGCAGGGCGCTCCTGATCCGCCCCATCACCACGGCCGCGCGCAGGCCGTTGCCCGCGACGTCGCCGATGACCACGCCCAGATGACCGGATGGCAGGGGGAGCAGGTCGTACCAGTCGCCGCCGACGCCGACCCGGGCGCCGGGGATGTAGCGGGCGGCGATGTCGAAACCGGCCATTGCGGGTGGCCGGCTGGGCAGGAGGCTGCGCTGCAGCGCCAGTGTCATTGTTCGGTCGAGCTGTGAGCGGCGCGCCTGCGTGGCCATGCCGGCCCGGTCGGCGACCAGGCGCAGCAGCTGGAGATCCTCCTCGCTGAACCGCCGAGGCTTGAGGCTGCCGACATGGAGCACACCGATGACTCCGTCCGGGGTGAGCATCGGTGCTCCGGCCATCGACACCAGGTGCTTGTTGACGAGGATCGGATTGACCACCGTGGTGCTGTCGACCCGGTCAAGGACGATCGGCCGTGCCTCGGCCGCGATACGGCCGGCGAAGCCGGCTCCGACGGGTACCCGGATGCCCTGGCGGACCTCCTCCTCGAGCCCTCGAGCCGCGGTGGCGACCAGCTCAGTGCCGGTGTCGTCGAGCAGCAGGATGGTGGCGGTGTCAACCGACAGCAGCTCGCGAGTGCGCTCCAGGAGTTCGGCGAGCAGATCGTCAAGCTCCAGGCTGGACAGCGCGGCATCGGTCACGGCTTCGATCCGGTACAGGCGTTCGGAACCCCTGTCGCCCGGCCGCCTCCAGCTCAGCGCCGATTCCCACCACGCACTTGCCACGTTCGCCACATTACGGCGTGGTTGGAACAGGTGCCGGCATTGCCAACCCGATCGAGCGATCTTGACAGGAGGTACCGGTGGACGCATGTACGGTGCGTACCGGCCTGGTAGCCCGGCGGCACGGCGGTGGCCGGCGCAAACGCGCCGCCGACCGGGTCAGCGGCTGCTGTATCTGTCGGCCGCTGCCCCCGCTGAGCGTCCCGCCGCGGACAGTCCCTCCCGTACCTCATCTGCCAGACGCCGCGACCCGCCGCCGGCCGCGCTCAACCGCTCGAGCCCGAGCCGGAGCAGCATGGCGGAGCCGGCCGCGTACCCACCGGTCAAGGCGATCGCCGCCAGACGGCGTGGCAGGACCAGCTCCAACACGCGCAGCAAGGCCGTCGACGCCGCGGCGGCCGCGAGAACAGCGGCGGCGCCCGCGGCGACGAGTAGAACCGCACCGGTTGTGGCCGGCCGCACCTGGCCGACCAGGTCCTCGCGTAGCCGGACAGATTCCTGCCGGCCGACATCGACCAGGTCCTGCACGAGACGCCTGCCGAGTTCGTCGGTGCCGGTCCTGTCCCTGGTTGCTCGATCGTCGCTCACGCCCAGGCCCCCGTTCGGCATCGAATGTCCATGACCACCGCTACCCGACGTGCCAAACCCCAATCGTCGCGTCCCGTCCCGCTCGCGATCGGGCGCCTCCGGCAATGTCGGTAAAACGCGCCCGGCCGGCTTCCGGCCGACCGCTGTCACCCTGTGGCGCATTTGCCCAGGTCACACGCCCTTTGACTGGTCGTCTACGAGGCACCGGCGCCGTAGCCTGGCGCCGTGGCGGTGCAGGCGGTGGCGGAGAAGCCCGACGGGCAGGGCGGCCGGTACGTCATGTACTTCCACGACGACCAGACCGCCGAGTTGCAGCACAGGGTGCTCGGCCAGGCAACCCGGACAGTGGTCTACCGGCAGATCATGTGGAAAGTCCGCGCCGAACTGCGGGTACTCGGCATCACCGAGGACGGCTGGGTACCCGCCTGACGAGACAGCCGTTCCAGGACGCGAATATCGGCTCACGCCGCCCGGTTGGTCCACTTCTCCCCTGGGGGCGTGCGTAGCCGCGCACCCTGGCGACCGCTGCGTACCCTGCAGCAGGCGTGTCGCCGGGGCGGCGCACGACTCGCGCGTGGGAGAGGGATTCGAATGGTCAGGTCACATCCACTCGCGGTCGCCATGATGGCCGGCGCGGCGCTGCTCATGCTGAGCGCCTGTACCGCCACCACGACCACGGCCCGCCCCGCGGCGGCCGTGTCGGGACCCGGCACCACGGACACCACCACACCGGGCGCCCCGTCCCCGGGCGCCACGGCGGCCAGCGCCGCGCCAACCGCCGCAGCGCCGAGCGTCGTCATCGCGACGGTCTCCGGGAACACGACGTTGTTCGTCACACCGTCCGGGAACATCGCCTGCGCGGTGAGCGGGACCGGCGCCCGGTGCGACATCGGCGACCGGTCGTGGACCGCGCCGCCGAAGCCGGCGAGTTGCCCGCTCGACTACGGCAACGGACTGTCCGTGAGCGCCAGCGGTGCGGTGGTCGCCTGCGCAGGTGACACGCTGCTGCACTCCACTGCGAGCGTGCTGGCGTACGGCCACGGTATCCGCAACGGCCAGGTGCAGTGCGTCAGCCAGTCGGCCGGCGTGCGGTGCGAGTACCTCCCGACGGGCCACGGCTTCACCATCGCCAAGGAGGCCTACACTCTGTTTTGACGGGACCCGTGACGACCCATGACGCGCGGCTACCTTCATCGCCACTGTCCTCCGTCACGGACCGGTCGACCCGTCGGGGTACTGGAACACCTCGTCGAGGGGTACGCCGAAGACCCGGGCGATCTGGAAGGCCATCTCCAGGGACGGCGAGTACCGCCCCTGTTCGATGGCGATGACGGTCTGCCGGGTCACGCCGATGCGCTCGGCCAGTTGGGCCTGGGTCATCTCGTCGTGGGCGAACCGCAGTACGCGGATGCGGTTGGTGATCCGTGTGGGTTTGCTCGGTGCCACCGTCACAGCCCCCGGCGGTAGGCGACGAGCCGGAGCACCGAGCCGACCACGGCCCACAGCACGAACCCGAGGTAGATGACGTTGGCGATCCAGAAGTAGTCCCAGCGGTCGAGCGCCCCGACGAACCCGGCGGCCGCGCCGCCGACCACGCACCAACGGCTGGCGTGCTCTCCGAAGCGGGCGATGTCCCGGTCCCGCACGTCGGCCTTGTTGCTGTCGCTGGGTCTGGCCACCTCCAGGGCGCTGCGGACCACGGTCGAGATGAGGACCGACCCGAGGGTCGTCACCAGCAGCGGCACGAGGTACGACACCTGCGCCGCCGGCAGGTGGCGCAGCCGGGGTAGGACGATCGCGAGGTAGACGACGTAGGCGCCGGCGCTGGAGAGCAGGTAGGCCCAGACACCCTTTTCTTCGTACGACATCCTGACCTCCATGGTGTCAAGAATCTTTGACACCATGAATGTAAGGCAGACCGGACTTCGTGTCAAACACTCTTGACAGTTAGGCGACCGTACGCCCATGGCTGGTCGCGTTGAGGCAAGCCGAGGAAAGGAGGACTGACAGCCATGAGCATTCCCGCCACCTTGCGCGCCTTGCTGCAGACCTCGCTATGACAGCTTCCGCGAGGTAGTCGGCTACTTCGCCCCGCTACGGGTCACCGCCCGGTTACGTGGTCTGGGGATATGCGCAGAGCCGCTTGATTCCCGGACGATCAGCTCTGTCGGTATCAGCTTCCTGACGGGTTCGCGCGACTCCGTGTGCATCTGGTCCAGGAGGACTTTGATCAGCGTCTCGCCGATCTGGGGTATCGGCTGGCGCAGCGTCGTGAGGGGCGGACTGCATCGCTCTGCTGCCGGCAGGTCATCGAAGCTGACGACAGCCAGGTCCCGTGGAACGGACAGGCCGCTGTCATCGATCGCCCGCAGGGCGCCCATTGCCATGGTGTCGGACGCGACGTAGACGGCGGTTGGCCGATGCGGCAGCAGTTTGAGCATTGCCGCGTAACCGCCGTCCCGGGACCAGTCGGCGAACTCTATGAGTTCGGGGGCCAGCCTCGCCTCGCGCATGCCCTCGATGAATCCGTCGTGGCGGTCAATACCGGAGACGATGTGCTGGGGAGCCGCGATCGACGCGATCCTGGTGTGGCCGAGGCCGACGAGGTGTTGCACCGCGCGGCGGGAGCCGTCGAAGTTGTCGACGTCTACCCAGCTGACGTCATCGCGGTGCATCACCCGTCCCAGCGTGACGATGGGGAGGCCGCTGTTGGCAACCTCGTCCAGGAGCCGGTCGTCCTTGCGTAGCGCAACCAGCATGAGACCGTCGACCAGTCGCGGCGCAACGATACGGCGGTACAGCTCGCGTTCCTCTTCCTCGGTCTCGAAGAGAAAGAACGACAGCGTGGTACCCGCGGCGTTGCTGGCTCGGCTGATACCTCGGATCAGACCGACAAAGTACGGGTCGTCGAGGAGTTGCGACACACGCCAGGGGATGACCAAGCCGAGGACACCCGTTCGCCGGGATACCAGCGACCGCGCTGTGGCACTGGGGCGGAACCCGGTCTCGTCGATGACTTGGAGCACCCTGGCGCGCACGACGGTACGGACGTCGTCCCGTCCGTTCATCACCCGGGAAACAGTCGACCGTGACACCCCTGCCAGTCGGGCGACATCGAGGATCGTCAGCTTGCTCGGCTCGGCCACTGCTGGGTCGCTCCCCTCGGTCAGGCCCGCCACCGACTGCCGCCTCCCGGTACCGGAGAAGACGACTGCCGGCGCCACGGACCGTCGTGTGAAGGCCAGCGCGCGGACGCACTCCGCGCCGGATGCGCTGGCGAAGGCAGCACCGCCGTGCGGCAGGGTGAAGCGTTGGAGCTGCCGGTCATGCAGGTGACAAAGGTCGATCCGGGGCGGCCGAGCGTTGGCGCGGGTTGACGTGCCCGGAACTACGGCGCTGGCTCGCCCAGACCTGAGTGCGGCTACTCCCCGAACTCAGGTCGGCGATGGGCCCCGCGGCGGACCGTCGACCCGGCTGCTTCCGCGCGCCGGTCAGGTCCACGTCCATGACCGCCGGAGTGCCGTCGGGCTCCTCGAAATTGGCGTCGGCGAAGCGGACGCGCTCGAGGTCCTGGCCGGTGACGGGTTCGAGGCCGACGCGGTCGAACTCAACCGGCAGCTTCGTCTCCAAATAGACGTCGTCGCCCTCGACGAGGACCGAGGCGGTCGCGGCGGGAAGGACCAGGGCGTCGTTCTCGCCCGCGAACGGGGCAGCGCCGGAGGCGTAGACGTTGCTGCGCGCGTACACAGCCTGCTTGACGTTCAGAAACCGCTGGTGGTCGCCCGGCGGTTGAGCCTCGATGCGCGCCATGTACTCCTCGAACGAGGCCGGGTAGCCGTCGTACCCCGCCATCCCCGCGGCAATCTGGCCGGCGCCCTCCCGGCCGGGGCCGTACGCGGTCGCGGCGTCGCCGCCGACGAACAGGTTGCCGACCCAGCGGTCGTCGCCGCCGATGATGAACGCGTAGCCGGCGATCTGGGTGCTGTGCGGGCGGTGGTATGGGGTGGCCCGGTCCATGACGGGCTCGAGCCGCACCGTGCCGCAGATCAGGTTGTGCACGAAGGCGCCGCCCTGGCTCCACAGCTCCAGCGCGGCCGGCGAGGCCAGGATGTTGTGCTCGACCAGGTACGGGCCGTGGCTCACCTCGACGAACAGGTCCCGGTTGTTGTCGTGGTACAGGTTGCGGGAGACGCGGGTCCCCTGGGTCTGCCAGTCCAGCCAGGTGCCGAGCGTGCAGTCGTGGATGCGGTTGTGCCGGATCGTCACGTCGATCGCCGCGTGGAGCTTGATGCCACCGATCTCGTACCCGTAGAACTCGCGCTTGGTGGCGATGTTGTAGATGTGGTTGTCCTCGATCGTGGAGAACACGCAGCCGAGGTGGCCCACGATGCCGTTCTGGCCGCAGTCGTGGATCGTGTTGCGACGGATGACGTGCGAGCCGATGTGCTCCTTGTCCCAGCCGATGCTCCGGGCCGAGAAGACCGACTCGAGCTGGTACTGGTAGCCGGGTTTGTCGCCACGCAGTGTCGCGTAGTTGTGGCCGGTCGACGCCTCCTTACCGATCGAGATCGCCGAGCACTTCGCGTCGTGGATGTCGTTGTCCTCGATGACCCAGCCCTTCGCCCAGTTCGGGCCGATCAGGCCGGGCTGGTGGGCGGTGGGCGGAGTCCACGGGCAGGCTGCCTGGCACAGCTCGAAACCGCGCACCGTGATGTAGTCGAGGTGGTGCTCGGTCGGGAAGAACACCGCCGGGCGCACGTTGATCTCTACCAACTCCGAGTTCGGGTCGGCGCCCTGGAAGTTCGCCCAGATGGTGGTCTCGTCAGCGCCGACCTCCGCGTACCAGACGAATCGGGTCTGCTCCGGATCCCGGATGGGCACCGTGACGCCGGTCCAGTCGTCGACCGCCTCGGTACGCAGCGGCGGATCATCCACCTCGGCCCGGGAGGAAACCTCGTAGAAGCTGGCCCCGTTGAGGTACACATCGCCGAGGTGCTTGTGCGGCCTGCCGGGCTGGTAGACGATCCAGTCCCCGGCGATCTCCTCGGCGAACGGGTTGAAGTCGCCGAACAACGCGTTCGGCACAGTCGCGCACCACACGCTCCCGGCCACCAGGTCCCAGCCGGTGATCCGCTCCGATCCCTTGATCACCACGTGCTCGCCGGCCGCCGCCTGGTACGTGATCCGCCGGGTGTCGCT
>CAZYCD010000119.1:0-14477 GCA_964645345.1 uncultured Micromonosporaceae bacterium | reverse complement strand
CGGGTAGTGGATCGCCGGAACTCTAGGAGGAGAGATGGCTACCCAGACGCGTAGCGATGCTGAGGCACGCACTGCCAATAGATCTGCAGCCCAGCTGGACACTCAGATGACGCCTAACCGAACGTACGATCCACGTGCGGGCGCCGTACCGATGGAGTCGGACGTACGGGAGATCAGGCCGGCCGGCAACGAGACCAAGCTCTCGTTCCTGACGACCGAGTTCTGGGTCTACCTGGCCGCCGTTGCCGGAGTCCTGATCGCGTCCTACCTGGTCGGTGCGAACGCCAATCACCCCGACTACTTCCGGGCCGACAAGGCATGGTGGTTCATCTCCCTGCTGACGATCGGGTACCTCGGTAGCCGGGGTCTGGCCAAGGCCGGCAGCCCGACCCGCAGCAAGAACCGGGACAACGCCCGTCATCGGTAGACCGGTGACCGGCACGCGGTCGGGCTGAACTATCCGGCTGAAGAGGGACAGCTCCGCACCATCGCAGCACCGCCCGTGATTCTCCGGTACGGGCAGGTTGGGCGATGGTGCGGAGTGCTTTCGTGAGCGACCTGGCGGTCGAGCAGGACACCGGTCTGACGCTGGCCGCCATCCCCGGCGACGAGCCGAACAACTGACCGGCGCACGGGCCCGTGCCCCGTTTCATTCCGGATCGACCGGGTAACCGGCGGGATCACTCGGCGTCTGGAGGTGACCGCCGTGAAGCGCGGTGTCTGGTTCTACGGGTCGGTCGGGGCGGCGACGGTGGCCGCGGCCGCGACAAGGCTCCGCCGACGGGGGCCGCGCGGCGGCGTCGCTCTGGTCTGCGGCGGCTCGCGGGGCCTGGGGCTGCTGATCGCGCGCGAACTGGCGGCCCGGGGCTTCAAGCTGGCGATCTGCGCGCGCGACCGCGCTGAGCTGGCTGAGGCCGAGGCCGACCTCGCCGGACGGGGTACCGAGGTGCTCAGCGCCGAGTGCGACGTGGCCGACCGCGGACAGGTCGAGGCCCTCGTGCGGTCGGTCGTCGAACGGTTCGGCCGGCTCGACGTACTGGTGAACAACGCGGGCATCATCGAGGTCGGCCCCGTCACGGCGATGACTGTCGACGACTTCGCCACGGCGCACGACGTCATGTTCTGGGGCATGCTGTACCCGACGCTGGCCGCCCTGCCGCAGCTTCGCAAGCAGCACAAGGGCCGCGTCATCAACATAACCTCGATCGGCGGGAAGATCAGCGCGCCGCACCTGCTGCCGTACAACTGCGCCAAGTTTGCCGCAGTCGGCCTGTCCGAGGGGCTGCGCGCAGAACTGGCCGGTACCGGAGTCACCGTCACCACCGTGGTACCGGGCCTGATGCGTACCGGCTCCCACCTGCGTGCCTTCTTCAAAGGCGACCAGCGCGGGGAGTTCGCCTGGTTCGCCGTCGCGGCGAGCCTGCCCGGACTGTCCATGGATGCGCGGCGGGCGGCGCGACGGGCCGTACGGGCCGGGCTGAACGGCCGGGCCGAACTGGTACTCACGCCGGCCGCCAAGCTCGCCGTACGCATGCAGGGACTGTTCCCGGGCACCATGGCGGTCGCGCTCGGCGCGGCCAACCGGCTGCTGCCGGCCGCCGGCCACGCGACGTCCTCGATCGCCGGCGCGGACGCCTCCAGCGAGCTCGACTCCCGACTCCTGCGCGGGCTGACCGTGTTGGGCCGCTCGGCGGCTCGCCGGTACCACCAGCACGCGGGCGCCGCGCCCTGAGCCGTCGTCCGACTCCCGTTGCCGCGCAACACCGCAGGCGTGCCCGAACGAGCGGGCACGCCTGCGGTGTCATTCAGTCGGCGTCACGAGTGGACGCTGTGCAGCGGCGAGAGCGGCAGCATGCTCGGCGAGGTGCTCTGCAGTGGGGTCGCGGACAGCGGGATGTTCAGCGTGTGCGCGGCCGACTCCAGGGCCTGGTGATGCGATGCGATCACCGGTGCCGAGTCCCGGGCCACCTTGACGGCCTGGGGGTTGGAGCCCTTCTCGATCTCGGTCTGGCCGGCCTGCATGGCCTGGGTGTGCCCGGCCAGCTGGGTCGTCACGAACAACGTGTCGAACTGCGACCCGGACACCGCCTTCAGCTTCGCGGCCACGGCCTGCTGATGGGCGTTGGGCGCCTGAGGCAGGCTCACCCCGAGGTTCTGCGCGACCGTCTTCACCGACTGGTCCAGCTTGGTGTGATCGGTGACGAACTTCGCACCGAGGTTCTTGACGGTCTGGCTGTTGCCCTTCTGCTGAGCCAGGTGCCCGGCGGCGATCTCTGCCAGGTTCGTCTGGTGCGCCTGCTGCAGGAACTGTGCGTCCTGCGCCGAGGCTGCCGAGGACGCCGACCCGGTCGGCGACGCCGTCGACGACTCCGAAGGCGACTCCGAGGGCGTCAGAGACGATTCCGGCGTGAAGGTCGGTGCCGGTGTGGACGGCGATTCGGGAGCCGACGGCTCCGCGACCGCGGGTCCGGCTAGTGCGGCGGCTGTGCCTAACGTGATGGCGGCCAGGGTGGCCACCCGTGCCAGCGGTGACATGTTCACCTCGCTCTGGTCAGCTGCGGCGCTTGAGGGCGTCGTAGTCGAGGTCTTTCAGCCGCACTTACCCGGGCCGCCGCCTCCCATTCGAGGAGGTCGCCGATATCCGGGCCGGGGCCGCCGATCGGGTTGCCCACGCGGTCAGTACGGGTACGGGAAAGACATGCCCTCGAGGTCACGATCTGGTACGCGGGACCCATTGGCGCGGTACCGGAGCAAGCGGGACTTCTCGCGGACGCCGGAGCCCTCGGGCGGGCGCCACGCCCCCGCCGACGGTACCGGCGCGGTGCGGCGGTTCGTGGTGCAGCGGCACCGGGCCCGCAGGCTGCATTACGACCTGCGGCTGGAGATCGACGGGGTACTCGTCAGCTGGGCGGTACCCAAGGGGCCCACGCTCGACCCGCGCGAGCGGCGGGCCGCCTTCCACGTCGAGGACCACCCGCTGGAGTACTTCGACTTCGAGGGCGTGATCCCGGTCGGCGGGTACGGCGCCGGGGACGTCATCGTGTGGGACGAGGGCACCTGGGAGCCGTACGAGGCCGGCGACCCGGCCGACCCGGCCCGGGCGCTCGCGTCCGGGGAGCTGCACGTGGACCTGCACGGCCACAAGCTGCGCGGTCGCTTCGTCCTGGTCCGCACGCGCACCGAAGCCACCGGCCGGGACAGCTGGCTGCTGCTGCACAAGCGCGACGAGTTCGCGGTGGACGGCTGGAACGCCGAGGACTACCCGCGATCGGTCCTCAGCGGCCGGACCAACGACGAGGTCAAGGCCGATCCCGACTGGATGTGGCGCTCCGACCTGCCGGCGGCGCGCGCGGCCACGCCGCTGAAACAGTCCTCCGTGGACGGTCCGACGGCGGCGGAACTCGCCGAGCTGGACGCGCTGAAGACCTCGGGTACCTGGACCATCTTCGGCCGCGAGCTGAGGGTGACCAACCTTGACAAGGTGCTGTTCCCCGCCCGTACCGGCGAGGATCCGGTCACCAAGCGCGAGCTGCTGCGGTATACGGCGCAGATCGCCCCCGTCCTGCTGCCGTACCTCACCGGACGCGCCCTGAACATGCACCGGTACCCCAACGGCGCGCAGGGCAAGGGCTTCTGGCACAAGGAACTGCCCGCGCACGCGCCGGACTGGCTCGCCCGCTGGGACAACCCCGAGGCCGACCCGGGCGAGACCCGCACCTATCTGGTCGTCGACGAACCGGCCGCCCTGGTCTGGGCGGCGAACTACGGTGCGCTCGAGTGGCATGCCTGGACCTCCCGCGTCGAGCGTCCCCACCAGCCGACCTACGCGCTCATCGACATCGACCCGGGCCAGCGCACCGGCTGGAATGACGTGCTCGTCCTCGCCCGGCTGCACCGTACGGCCTTCGAGCACCTGGGCATCCGCGCCTGCCCCAAGGTGACCGGCCGGCGCGGCATCCAGATCTGGGTACCCGTCGCCGCCGCCCCGGACTTCGACAGCACGCGCTCGTGGGTGGAGCAACTGTCGCGTTCGATCGGCGCGGTGGTACCGGAACTGGTCAGCTGGAAGTGGCAGGTGGCCGACCGCCAGGGCCTGGCCCGGCTGGACTACACCCAGAACGCCATCAACAAGACTCTGGTCGCGCCGTACAGCCCCCGAGCGGCTCCCGGAGCCCCCGTCTCCGCACCCATCGCCTGGGAGGAGCTGGACGATCCCGCGCTGTCGCCGGACGGGTTCACCATCCGCACGGTGCTGCCCCGCATCGCCGAGCGCGGCGACCTGTTCCGCGACCTTCTCGACGCGCCTCAGCGACTGCCGCGGCTGCGCTAGGAACGGCGCGTACCGGTCCGGCGCGCGGGCTCCCCGCGCCCCACCGTCAGGCCATCCGGCGCGCGGTACGGCGCCGGGCGAACCGGCGCCAGGCCCACCGCCCGACGGCGGCCAGCGCCACCCAGGCGACCCGCCTCATCAACCATGCCACCGGTGGCACCTACCCGGACCACGGCAGACCATGCCGCGCACTGCGTCCCGCTGCGGCAATCTGGCCGCGTCGCCTACGAATGCCGCCTACCCACGCGGGTAACGGCCGGGGTACTAGCCCGTCCTCTGCCAGGTACGGCATGTCGGCGCCGAGAACGAGCGAGGGGGAAACGATGGATCAGCGCGATGCCGGCGGGATGGCCGGCACTCAGGGATCGACAAGTGACCGGGTCAAGGAGCAGACCACCCAGGTCATGCACGGGGCCACCCAAACCGGTCAGCAGGTCGCACACGCCGCCACGGACCAGGGCAGGCAGGTCATGATGGAGGCTGGCCGTCAGGCCCACGGACTTCTCGACCAGGCCCGTTCGGAGCTCCAGGGACAGGCGGCCGACCAGCAGAAGCGCGCCGCGCAGGGCCTTCACGCGATCGGCGACCAGCTGCGGTCCATGGCCGACCAGGCCGGCCAGCAGGACGCCGCACACGACCTCGTGCAGCAGGCGTCGGAGCGCGCCCATCAGGTCGCCGGCTGGCTGGACCAGCGCGAGCCGGGCCAGGTGGTCGAGGAGGTGCGCGGGCTGGCGCGGCGCCACCCCGGTGCCTTCCTCGCCAGCGCGGCGGTCGCCGGGGTACTGGCGGGCCGGCTCAGTCGCAACATGACAGGAGCGGCTTCGGGCCAGATGGCAGGCGGGTCCTCGGACCAGCAGGCGCCGATGCCCGAGCCGCAGACCGTCGGGGCGCCGTCATGACCGCCGTGTCGGACCGTACCGGGCGTACCCCGGACGGAGCGCAGCCCTCGCTGGGCAGCCTCATCGGCGAGGTCGGCCGGGACGTCTCGCAGTTGGTACGCCAGGAGGTCGATCTGGCCAAGGCCGAGCTGCGCCGCGACGCCAAGCGTACCGGGCGGGTGGCCGGGGTCTTCGGTGGCGCCGGATTCGCCGGCTACATGACTGTGCTGTTCCTGTCCTTCGCCCTGTGGTGGGGGCTGGCCAACGTGATGGACCAGGGCTGGGCGGCCCTCATCGTCGCCGGTATCTGGGCCGTGGTCGCCGCGATCCTGTTCGCGGCCGGTCGCTCCCAGGCGCGCGGGATCCGGGGGCCGCAGCAGACGGCGCAGACGGTACGCGAAATTCCCACCGCCCTGAGTGGGCAGCGGCACGCACAGGAAGGACAACCGCGATGAACAGCGATCCGGACCAGATTCGGCGCAACCTCGACAGCACCCGGGCCGAGCTGAGCGACAACCTGGGCGCCCTGGGCGACAAGGTGGACCCGCGGCAGATCGCCAACCGGCGCGCCCACCGGATGCGCGACAGCTTCCAGCGCATGAAAGAGCGGGTCATGGGCACCGCGGATGCCGCGCGGCACACGGCACAGGACCGGATGGGAATGGCCAGCGACCGCGCCCACGACATGAGCTCGTCCATGGGCCAGGCGGCCGGTTCGGCGGCGGACCGGATGAAGGGAGCGGCGGCTTCGGCCCGGGAGAACGTGCGCGAGGCGCCGCACATGGCACGGGACATGGCCCGGGAGCGCACCGAGGGCAGCCCGCTAGCGGCCGGCCTGATCGCCTTCGGCGCCGGCATGCTGGCCTCCGCGCTGCTGCCGCGCAGCGAGTCGGAGCGCCAGATGGCGGGGCGGGTCAAGCAGGCGGCGACGTCGCACGCGGGCCAGATGAAGCAGGCGGCCAGCGGCGCCGCCCAGCATGTGCGGGACGACCTGCGGGAGCCGGCCACGCAGGCGGCGCAGTCCGTGAAGTCCACCGCCTCCCAGGCCGCGTCGCAGATGCGCGACCAGGGTGAATGGGCCGGGCGCAATGTCAAGGAGCAGGCGCAGAACGCCCAGCAGAACGTCTCGTCGCGGTAGCGCCATGGACGTGGTCGGGGGCCGGGTGGCCCGGGTGGGCCCTGCTGAATCGGCGGGCCTGCCCGCCACCCGGCTCGACATCGCGTCCGCGCCTGCCGCGTAGGTCTCTCTCGCCCGTCAGCGCAGCGGCGACGGCGACTCGGCGGGCCGCTTCCACGACCGCTGGGTGTCGACGACGGCCAGCGCGAGCAGAACCACGCCCGTGGCGATGGCCGTCGCCGTCGGCGGGGTCAGCAGCGACGGCGGGACCAGCAGGAGCAGCACCGCGAGGGCCACGATCCGCCGCCGCGATATCCGGGAGAAGACCACGCGCTCCAGGACGGCGCGGCCCACGAGGTACACGGCGGGACCACCGATGATCATGACCTCCCACGCCGGGTGGGTGTGGCGGTCCGGGAAGGACTGGATGACTTCGTGGCCGACACCGTCGGCCACGATGCCGCAGATCATGGTGAGGTGGGCGACCGCCGCGATCCGGCCGATACGGGCGGGGTCGGCGGCCGACAGCAGTGCCTCGGGCAGCAGCTCGCCGGCCACGTGGAAGTAGATGCGCCACAGCAGGACGGTGGTCAGGAACGCGGTCAGCAACGCGATGACGCGGTAGGGGCTGGCCGGTCTCTGGCTGAAGATGATGCCCACGGCCAGCAGGGGTTCGCCGAGCGAGATCATCAGCAGTTGTTGGAAACGGCTCGCCAGGTAGCGCGGGTGTGCGGCCCAGGCGGTGATGCGGAACCGTTTCAATCCGGGCAACGGCCATCCCGCCCGGGCGGAGCCCAGATCGACGAGCAGCGCGACGGTCCACAGGAGAATGCGAGCGTCGCTGCTGGCGACGACGCCGATCAGCCACGGGACCGCGGACACGCAGTACCAGGCGGTGGCGTGCAGGAACGGGCGCCGCAGGCGGTGGCCGCGCAGCATGAGGGCGAGCGCGAGCGTCCGGCCGAGTTGCATGACCACATAGGGGTACGCGAAGCCTGCCGGGCGGCTGTTGAAGGCCTCCTGGATGCTGCCGCCCATGATGAGCATGGCGAAGGCGGTAGACACCACGAAGACCTGAACCACGGGTCGTTTGGGGTCGAACCACGCCGTGACATAGGTGGTTATCGTCCACGCCCACAGCAGCGTCAGGAGCATCAGCAGCGCCCGGGCGAGCGTGGTCCATCGGTGCATTGTCGAGCTGTCCGGGGTCAGGTTCGCCACCGTGTACGCGACGAGCCTGGTCAGGGTGAACACGACGAACAGGTCGAAGAACAACTCGACAAAGCTGGCCTGGGTGGCACTACCCTCCGCGCGGAGCAGGCCGACCGCGTGGCCGGACCTCGGACTGTCGGCGCCACCTGTCATCAGCCCATTGCAACCAGTTCTGCCGTACCGGGGCGGCGATTCGCCCACCGCCGACAGATTCAGCCGGCTGGACCGGTGCAGGCGGATCCGCTCTCGACTTCGGGCTCGCCTCCGGTACGGCATCGAGGCCGGCTCCCGGTGGCCGGCCGACGGTTAGCCGGTGCGGCCGGGGGTAGCCGCCCAGGGGCGCCTGGGCGCCTGCAGTGCGAGGGGGCGACGATGGGCGGACCGATCAGTCCCGAACCGGTGCGCGAGTGGCGCCCGGACTATCTGCCGGCGTACGTGTCCAACGGGCTGATCGGGCTTCGGGTGGGGGCGGTACCCCCGCTCGGCGGCATGGCCGTGCTCAACGGCTTCACCGGCCCGGATCCGGTGGCCGAGGTCGAGTCGCTGGTACCCGTCCCCTTCCCGCTGGCCGCCGACATCGCGATCAACGGCGCTCCGATGTCGGCGGTCCGGCCCGAGGCGCTGGTGCGCGAACAGCGCTACGACTTCGGCCGCGGCGAGCTGCACACCGCGCTGACCTACACCGCCCACGGCGCGCGCGTCGACATCGACGTGGTGTCGCTGTGCAACCGGGCCCTGCCCGCCATCGCCATGCAGGAGCTGACGCTGGCCGTCGACACCGAGTGCCAGCTCGAGCTGTCGGCCGGCCTGGACCCGGCCGGCCGGCCCGGTGGCCCGTACCTGACCGACATGGGCACCGGCGGCCGCTTCGAGCCCGCGCACGGCGTGCTGGGCTGGCACAGCGCGGCTGGGGCCGCGGCGTGCGGCCTGGCCTACGTAACGCAGTTGGATGGGGCGGACGGCTGCCAACCGACCTTCCGCAACACGCTGCAGGGGCAGATGATGACGGCCTATCCGCTGGCCGCCCAGCCGGGGCGCCGGTACCGGCTGCGGCAGCTCACCGCGCTGGTACCCGACGCCATGCAGAGCGCGCCACACCTGCACGCGGTCCGGATGCTCACCGACGCCCTCACTCGCGGGTACGACGCGCTCCTCGCGGACAACGCGGACCGGTGGGCGCAGCTGTGGCTCGGCCGGGTCGAGCTGACCGGCGCACCCGCCCGGTGGCAGGCCATCTGCGACGCGGCGCACTTCTACCTGCACAGCTCGGTGCACCGCGCATCGCCCTGCGCGACCTCGCCGTTCGGCATGGCCTACTGGCCGGACTACCACTACTACCGCGGCCACGTGATGTGGGACATCGAGACCTTCGCGGTACCGGCGCTGCTGCTCACCCAGCCCGACGCCGCGCGGTCCCTGTTGCGCTACCGCAGCGGCCGGCTGGAGAGCGCCCTGCACAACGCCGCCGCCCAGGGGTACGACGGCGCCCAGTACCCGTGGGAAAGCAGCCCCCGGACCGGCCAGGAGGCCACCCCGGTCGGCCAGCTGTCCCCGGTCACCGAGCACCACGTGAGCATGGACGTCGCGCTGGCCTTCGCCCGGTACGTGCACGCCACCGCCGACGACAGGTTCGCGCGCGCCGAGGCGTGGCCGGTACTGGCCGAGGTGGCCCGCTGGGTGGCCAGCCGGGTCCGCCCGACGCAGCGCGGATACGAGATCCGGGGTGTCGAGGGGATCGCGGAGACCGGTACGCCGGTGGACAACAACGCCTTCGTCAACATGGCCGCGGCAGTGACGCTGCGGGAGGCGACCGCGCTCGCCGACGCACTCGGGCAGGGTGCGGACCCGGCCTGGACGCACGTCGCGGACAACCTGGTACTGCCGCAGGAGCCGGACGGGACGATCGTCAACCACGACGGCTACCGGTCCGACGAACCGCAGGGCGGTACCCCCGAGGCGGCGGCCGGCCTGTTCCCCATCGGGTACCCGGTCGACCCGGACACCGAGGCGCGCACCCTGGCCGCGGCGGTGGACCGCGTCGACGGGTACGTCGGCTCGCCGATGCTCTCGGCGCTGCTCGGCGTGTACGCCGCCCGGATCGGCCAACGGGAGCGGGCGCTCGACCTGTACGAGCGCGGCTTCGCCGACTTCGTCCAGCAACCGCACGCACTGGTCACCGAGAACAGCCCGGTGATGCAGCCCGACCAGCCCCGCGCCGCCCCGTTCACCGCCAACGTCGGCGGCTTCCTGACCGGCTGCCTCTACGGCCTCACCGGCATGACTCCGACCGCGGACGACCCCGCGGCCTGGTGCGGTCGGCCGGTGACGATGCCCCAGGGGTGGGACGGTGTCCGGGTGGAACGGCTGTGGGTACGCGGGCGACCGGCCAGCCTGACCGCGGTCCACGGCCGGGACCACGCCGAACTCACCTTCCGTTAGCCGCCACGCCCGGCGGCCCCGCTGCCAGCCCGGGGCCGCCGAACGCTCACCCGCGGCTAGGTCGCCCGCCGCACGGCCTCACGGGTCTCGCCCACGGTTGCCTGTACCGAGGACCTGGTCTGCTCCGCGGTTGCCTGCGCACCCTCGGCGGCCCGCTGCCTGACCTGCTGGGCCGCGTCGGTGACCGACTCGGTGAGCCCTTCCCTGATCTGCTGTGCCGACTCGGCCAGCGGCCGGCGGACAGGCTCCACCAGCTCCCCGCCGTGGTCGCTGAGCCGCCGTCCGGCCCGGCGCTCCAGGTCGGACACCGGTATCAGCGAGGCCGCGAGCAGGCCCGCGCCGAACGCGATCATGCCGGCCGCGACCGGGTTGCCCTGGGTCTGCCGCCCGACGATCGCGGGGCCGCGTCGAACGGTGTCGGCGACGTTCCTCGCCTGCTCGCCGACCTGCTCTACCGCGTCCCGCCCGGTGCCGGCCGCCGCCGAGGCGCGGTCGCGGACCGAGTCCGCGACGGAATGCGCCGCTTCGCCGCCGTACCGGCTGGCGGGGGTACCCATCACCCGGTCGCTGATGCCGCGCACTCGCCGCTTCGTGGCGCTCCACCGGCGACGGGCCATCCGGGTCGGTACCGTCCGGTCCGCCAGGGCGTCCACATCCCGGGTCAGCTCCATCCGCGTCGCCTCGATCTCGCCTCTTATCCGGTCGGGTTCTTCATCCATCGCGCGTCCTCCTTGAGCGTCTCGACGGTTCGGGCCGGCACGGGCGAGACCGTCCGTAGCCGGGTGCGGCCGGCCTGGTACAGCACGACGCCGGCGACCGCCCACACGACGGCCACGATCAGCGCCGCCCAGCCCAGGTCCATCACGTTGCCGAGGCCGAACACCGCGGCGAGGCTGAGCAGCACCACGGTCAGGTATCCGGCGAAGCCCGCCGCCCCGAGCAGGGCGCCGGCCTTGCCGGCCTTGGTCGCCTCCTGCCGCACCTCGGCCTTTGCCAGCGCCACCTCCTGCCGGAACAGTCTCGACAGGTCGTCGCTGATCTCGCCGATCAGCTGACCGATCGAGGTGTCCGGCCCCGGGTCGCCCTGCCGCAGGGGTCCGGTGGCGGTCATGCCCCGCCGCCCTCGGCCCACCCGTTCGGCCGTGGGGGGTCGGGACGGTCGAACACCACGGTGTCCACTGTGGACGGCTCCGGGTAGCCGGCAGGCGTTCCGGACTGCCCCGGCAAAGGCGCGTCCGCCGACGGCCCGGCGGTCGGTTGCGCCGCACCGGACGCAGCGGAGCTGGGCGGGGACTCGTCGGACGCGGCGGCGAGCGTACCGCGGGCCAGGCGTCCGACAACGAAGCCGCTCGTCACGGCAACGGCCAGGAAGGCACCCGGCCGGCGCCGCGCGAACTCCTGTACCTCCGCCAACACGCCGTCGGGCCCGTGCTCGGCGAGGTAGTCGGCCACCTGCCTGCCGCCGTCGGCCACCCGGGTCACGACCGTGGCGGCCGGGGAGTCCCGGCGCTGGGCGGCCATGCTCTTCAGGTCGTCGGCAAGCCGGCGAAGACCCTCGGCCAGGCGCTCGTTCTGCAGGCGCGCCTGCTCCCCCAGCCGCTCGCGGGCGTCCGTGACCACACCTCGGGCCTGGGCCTTCACCTCGCCAGCGACCTGCTGCGCCTGGTCCTTGGCGACGTTTGTCACCTCGCCGGCGTGATCCTTCGTCGCGCCCGCGGCCTCGGTGACCGCCTGGCTGACCGGGCCGGCCCGGTCGCTGCCGCGGGCGTCGGTGTCGGTGTCATACACAATGAACCTCCGGCATCTGCTCGATGAATCGACTGTGGTGACCGCCGCCCTACCCGCCGCTTCTCGTCTCTACGCCAGAGTTCGACAGCTGTCTTGGACGAAGGACCGGGCCCGCGCTCGGCCCGGCGTGCCAACTTCCCGCCACCACCGTTCATGGGTTCGGGTTGGCTGCGGGTCCGGTGGGTACACCGAGCCACCATGGAGGTGACGTCGCGGCTGCGGGCCGTCGCGCGTACCAGGTTCGGGTGGGAACGCCTGCGCGCCGAGCAGCTGGCCGCGATGCGGGCCGTCATGGCGGGACGCGACGTCCTGGTCGTGGCGCCCACCGGGGCCGGGAAGTCCGCGGTGTACCAGGTGCCTGCCGTCCTGCTCGACGGACCGACCGTGGTCGTATCGCCACTGCTGTCCCTGCAACAGGACCAGTTGGCCGGTCTGGCCGGGCGTGGCCACGCCGACCTGAGCGCTGCCGCGGTGAACTCGGCGGCCAGCTCCGGTCAGCGGCGGGCCGCTGTCCTGGCGGCGGCACAGGGCGAGTTGGAGTACCTGTTCGTAACCCCGGAGCAGTTGGCCGACCCGGACCGCCTGGAGCTGCTGCGGCAGGCCCGGCCGAGCCTGGTCGCGGTGGACGAGGCGCACTGCGTCTCCGCCTGGGGCTTCGACTTCCGCCCGGACTACCTCCAGCTGGGGCGGGCCATCAAGGAGCTGGGCGCGCCTCCGGTGGTGGCCTTGACGGCGACGGCGTCCCCGCCGGTACGCGAGGACATCGTCCGGTGGCTCGGGCTGCGCGACCCGCTCGTCATGGTCGCCGGGTTGGACCGGCCGAACCTGTTCCTCGAGGCGGCCCAGTGCGTGGACGAGCAGCAGCGCACCCAGCGGCTGGAGCAACGGCTGCGCGACTCGGCGATGCCCGGCATCGTGTACGCGCCGACCCGCCGCCGGGCCGAGGAACTCGCCGAACAGTTGACCGCCGACGGGCTGCCCGCCAGCGCGTACCACGGCGGGATGCGGGTGGCGCGGCGGCGGCAGCTGCACGAGGACTTCCTGAGCGGGCGGGTACCGGTCATGGTGGCGACCAACGCGTTCGGCATGGGTATCGACAAGCCGGACGTGCGGTGGGTGATCCACGTGGCGCTGCCGGACTCGCCGGACAGCTACCTGCAGGAGATCGGGCGGGCCGGGCGTGACGGCGAGCCAGCATACGCGCTGCTGCTGCACCGCATCGAGGACACCGCGCTGCGGCGCTTCTTCACCGGCGGCCTACCCGAGCTGGACGAGCTGGCGGGCCTGGCTCGGACCCTGGCCGACGGCCCGCTCACCCGGGCGCAGCTGCGGGAGCGCACCGGACTCGGGCCCCGCCGCCTCGGCGCCTGGCTCGGCCTGCTGCAGGAGGTGGGTGCCGCCGTCGCGGTGAAGGCCGGGCGGTGGGCCGCGCCGCCGCGGGCGCCGTCACCGGCCGACGCGGCTCGGGACGCGGTGGAGCAGGCCCAGCGCCGGCGCACCATCGAACGCTCCCGGCTGGACATGATGAGCGAGTTGGCGCGGACCGGCAGCTGCCGCACCCGTACCCTGCTGGCGTACTTCGGCGAGGTCCTCGACCAGCCGTGCGGGCACTGCGACACCTGCCAGGAGGGGTCCGCAGCAGAGCCGCCCGGGGACGTGCCGTTCCCGCTGCAGAGCCGGCTGACCCACCGCCGGTGGGGCACCGGCACGGTACTGCGGTACGAAGGCGAGCAGATGACGGTGCTGTTCGACGACGTCGGGTACAAGACGCTGTCCGTCCGCGTGGTGCTGCGACGAAAGCTGCTGAGCCGCCAGTAGCCGCCGCCAATTCAGGCAGCGGACGACCGCGGCGCAGTGTGCGGGCAGCTCGACCGACCCACGGATGAGGATGAGACCGGCTCGGTCGCCAGCAGCACCTCGCGGGGCTGGCGGTCCAGCCCGATGCGCCGCTTCAGGCCGGGCCGACCTGGATCCGGTAGGTGCTGATCGGTGCACCTAGCCGAGCCGGCCCAGCACGAGCAGGGAACGGTCCGGCACGGGTACCGTCGCCCCGGCCGCGACCACTGCCGGTTCGCCGTCGGCCGGCAACCCCGCCGGCTGCGCGGTGTCGAGCACGACGCCCCACTTCTCGCCGTAGTCGCCGGGCGGCAGGACGAACTCCAGCATGATCTCCGAGGCGTTGAACAGCAGCAGGAACGATTCGTCGGTGTGCCGCTCACCCATCGGGCTGCGCTCGCGGATGCCCTCGCCATTGAGGAACAGCGCGACCGACCGTCCGAAGTGGAATGACCAGTCGGCTTCGGTCATCGTCCGGCCGTCGAAGGTGAACCAGGCGAGGTCCGGCAGCGCGCTACCCTCCGCCCGCGGTACCGGACGGCCCGTGAAGTACCGGCGGCGCCTGAACACCCGGTGCGCACCCCGCAGGGCGGTGACCCGCTGGGTGAACTGCAGCAGCTGCTCGTCCGCGCCCTCCCAGTCCACATAGGACAGGCAGCCGTCCTGGCAGTAGGCGTTATTGTTGCCGCCCTGGCTGCGACCCAGCTCGTCGCCGTGGCCGAGCATCGGCACGCCCTGCGACAGCAGGAGCGTGGCCAGGAGGTTGCGCCGCTGCCGTGCGCGCAACTGGAGGACGGCCGGGTCGTCGGTGGGGCCCTCGACGCCACAGTTCCAGGAGCGGTTGTGCGCCTCGCCGTCCCGGTTGTCCTCGCCGTTG